>NZ_JALIFS010000016.1:0-80966 GCF_022868965.1 Blautia sp. NSJ-140
GACCGCTGGTGGACCGGTTGGCTTGCCAAAGCCATGGCCGGGTAGCCAAGTCCGGAAGGGATAAACGCTGAAGGCATCTAAGCGTGAAGCCCCCCTCAAGATGAGATATCCCATTCTTAGTGAAGTAAACCCCCTTGAAGACGACGAGGTAGATAGGGCAGAGGTGGAAGTGTGGTAACACATGGAGCTGACTGTTACTAATCGGGTGAGGGCTTGACCAACCAGCCGAGGAAGCGGGCAAGGCAGGTAAGGGTCATACGGGAGCAAGCTTGCTTGTGGACGTATGAGCATTAGCTGACTTGAACATTTGCGAAGCAAATGACATCGAACGATGGAGTCGTGAGATGACCCCCGCTGGAGTAGCCTAAAAGAACAGGCGATGCAGCGCAAGCTGCGAGCCCGTGAAAAAAGGCAAATCGGCACGCAGGTTAAAAATTGATTCAACAAAAATGATTAACCATCAACAAACACATGTATGTAGTTTTTAAGGTACAAACCTTAATAAATAATCCTCCTTAGCTCAGTCGGTAGAGCATGCGGCTGTTAACCGCAGTGTCGTTGGTTCGAGTCCAACAGGGGGAGTTTTTTTATGCCTGTAAACAGAGTGCTGTTTACAGGCATATTTATATTTTCACATAATATCTGTTTTAACTGAATCGGGCAAGTCTCCTGCGGGATGGCGAATCCTCAATCTGCAGACAAAATCCAGAAATTCAGTTTACTCTCATCATACTCGATCGAGGCTCTTTTTCCTGCAAAAAAATTCTCCAGAACCTGATACATTTCATCAAAATGTCCTTCACATGCACAATTCCCAAGCGGTTCGATCCAACAGGATTGTTTTCCACAAGCATCACGAAGATGAATGCGAAAATGAAGTCCCTGATCTTTAAGTAGTCCATTTAGTTCAATGATATCATTAAAAGAAATACAATACATAAAATCAACCTCCCGTCAAATAATTATTGTGGTTAGAAATATCATAGCAAAGAAAAGAAAAACAGGCAATACAGATGCCGGTTTTCCGACAACAGACTGGAAACTGTTTTCAAATCATGTTAAAATATATACTATAGTAAATTTTGTCAGTTCCCAGACATTTTGGTAATCAGATAAAAAATCATCTGATTCACTTAAGAATAATTATAAGAGAAAGAAGCAGACAGATAAGAATGGAAATATTTGATATCATAGATGAAAACGGAAATCCCACCGGAAAGACCGTAGAACGGAGCATTGCCCATGCAGAGGGAATCCGCCATCGCACTGCGCATATCTGGATCATCCGCCGGAAAAATGGAAGAACAGAGATCCTTCTTCAAAAAAGATCCAGAAACAAGGATTCTTTTCCAGGAAAATTTGATACTTCATCTGCAGGTCACATACAGGCAGGGGATGAACCGTTGGAATCAGCATTGCGGGAACTAAAGGAAGAACTGGGGATACATGCAGTGCCAGAAGATCTGCAGTTTGCAGGAAAATTCCCGATATCTTTTGCCAAAGAATTTCATGGAAAAATGTTCCGGGATGAAGAGATTGCCTTTGTTTATATCTACGATCATCCGGTAGAGATCGATCGTCTTACACTTCAGAAAGAAGAAGTAGAAGAGGTACAGTGGTTTGATCTGGAAGAAACGTATCAGCAGTGCAGACAGCACAGAGATAAATTCTGTGTTCCATTAGGAGGCCTGCAGCTTGTGCGGGAATTCATAAAAAATAACAACAATAACGAATATAAAGGAGAGAAACAGTCATGAGAAAAGATTTTGGTGCAAAACCTTATACCTATCCACAGCCAGTATTAATGATCGCCACATATGGCGAGGATGGCAAACCGGACGTTATGAATGCTGCCTGGGGCGGAATCAGTGATGATAAGGAAATTTCCATCTGTGTCAGTGAGAGTCACAAAACAACCGAAAATATTCTGAAAAAAGGCGCTTTCACAGTAAGCATGGCGGATGTGGATCATATGACAGCCTGCGATTATGTGGGAATTGTTTCCGGAAACAAAGAGCCGGATAAATTTGCAAAAGCCGGATTTACAGCAGAAAAGTCCGAAAAAGTAGATGCCCCCATCATCAAAGAGCTTCCCATCTGTGTAGAATGTAAACTGAAAAGCTACGACAAAGAAACCTGCCGTCTGGTTGGTGAGATCGTAAATGTCAGCGTGGACGAACGTGTTCTGGACAAAAACGGAAATGTAGATGTAGCAAAAGCTGCACCGATCACGTTTGATCCGTTTAACAACGCATATATCCGTCTTGGCGAAAAGGTGGGCGATGCTTTTAAAGCTGGAGCTGCATTGAAATAAATAATATTTATGGAAACAAAAAAGTCTCTTTAAGAAGAAAGGATTGAAAAACCTGCCTTCTGGAAGAGACTTTTTTTATAATATTCCAAACTCTTTAACCAAATCAAGTAAGTCCCCTGCTTCAATTGCGAAAAGCAATAAGCAGTGGGTGGGGACTTGCTTGTATCAGGAGGAGTGCAAGCTCCTCCTGATAAACTGCGGAGCAGTTATTTGGTGTAGAGCCACGTAGCGAAGCGGATTGCGAATATCCGCTTGACATGCCTGGAAAATCCCGTCCTGATCATTACTTTTTGTTATAAAAGAAACAGCAGATGAAGCTACAGATCATATATGAACATAACAGATTCACGAAAAAACTTCGGATTATTCAGAAATTTCATGCTTGTATGTAAATATACGATATGATAACATAATCCATATATTATTTTTTGTAAAAAACATACAAAAAGGAGGAGCTGCCATGCGCCCAATGAGAGAAAAAATGCATACAGGAGAATTATATCTCCCTAATGACGATGAAATCTTTCAGGATCAGATCAGGAAACTGGACAGGCTTTATGATTTCAATATGACACGCCCTACACAGCTGGATAAAAGAAAAGAAATGCTGAAAGAGATGTTTGCGGAGATTGGTGAAGATTGTTATATCGAGCCACCGCTTCACGCCAATATGGCAGGTGCATATGTCCATTTTGGAAAAATGTCTATGCCAACTTTAACCTGACACTGGTAGATGACGGTCATATTTATGTTGGCGATTATACCATGATCGGTCCAAATGTGACCATCGCAACTGCGGGGCACCCGATCTTACCGGAGCTTCGTGAAAAAGGATATCAGTATAATATGGAAGTTCATATCGGTAAGAACTGCTGGCTGGGATCTGGAGTTGTTGTGTTACCGGGAGTTACTATTGGTGATAATGTTGTAGTTGGGGCCGGAAGTATAGTAACGAAGGATCTGCCTTCCAATGTGGTTGCAGTCGGTAATCCATGCAGGGTGCTGAGAGAAATGAATGAGCGGGATAAAGAATATTATTTTAAAGACAGAAAAATTGATTATTCTGAGATCGTTTAACCAAATCAAGTAAGTCCCCTGCTTCAATTGCGAAAAGCAATAAGCAGAGGGCAGGAACAGAGGCGTAAGCTTTTGCACATCAACAGATAATGCCGGGAGCAAAGGTCGAATGATCTTATGAAATATGAAACAGGTGGATGAGAACAGGAATGGATGAGGACCTGTCTGATGCTGAAAGAAAAGAGGAAAAATTATGGGAATGAATGAAACACCGTCAGCAGACCGTGTACATATCGGTTTTTTTGGCAGAAGAAATGCAGGAAAATCCAGTATTGTAAATAAAGTGACAGGTCAGGAACTTGCTGTGGTTTCCGATGTTAAAGGAACTACCACGGATCCGGTGAGCAAGGCCATGGAGCTGCTTCCAATGGGACCGGTTGTAATTATTGATACGCCGGGTATTGATGATGAAGGACATCTTGGAGAACTTCGAGTCCGAAAGGCAAAACAGGTACTGAACCGTGTGGATGTGGCAGTTCTTGTTGTGGATGCTACCCTTGGAAAAACCAATGTGGATGAGGAGCTGATCCACATTTTTAAAGAAAAGGAAATTCCGTACCTGGTTGTATACAATAAATCCGACCTTCTTTCGGAAAATCAGAAAATAAATGCGGATTCTCCGGATCGGAATCAGGAACCCTTCATTTACGCCAGTGCGGCAACAGGTCAGAACATCTATGAACTGAAAGAAAAGATCGCATCTCTTGCAGTAACCGATGATCTGAAATTACGTCTGGTAGGAGATCTCCTGGAGCCGTCAGACTTTGCGGTTCTTGTAGTACCGATCGATAAAGCCGCACCAAAAGGCCGCCTGATCCTTCCACAGCAGCAGACAATCCGGGATGTGCTGGAGGCTGGAGCAGCAGCCATTGTGATCAAAGAGAATGAGCTTTCCAATACTCTGGAAACTCTGGGTAAGAAGCCAAAGCTTGTGATCACAGACAGCCAGGTTTTTGCAAAGGTCAGCAAAGAAACACCGAAGGATATCTGGCTCACTTCATTTTCAATTCTGTTTGCCAGATTTAAAGGAAATCTGAAAACAGCGGCAGCCGGTGCAGCAGCCATTGACCGACTGAAAGACGGAGATAAGATCCTGATCTCTGAGGGATGCACCCATCATAGACAGTGTGATGATATCGGAACAGTCAAGCTTCCACGCTGGATCCGAAATTATACGGGGAAAGATCTGGAATTTGAGTATTCTTCAGGAAGAGATTTCCCGGAAGATGTGACGAAGTACAACTTGATCGTGCACTGTGGTGGATGTATGCTCAATGAGCGGGAAATGCGCTACCGTCAGAAATGTGCGCTGGACCAGGAAATCCCCATTACCAATTATGGAATTGCCATTGCTTACATGCAGGGAATCCTGAAACGATGTGTGGAAATGTTCCCGGATGTAAGAAAAGAGCTGGATGTTTAACCAAATCAAGTAAGTCCCCTGCTTCAATTGCGAAAAGCAATAAGCAGTGGGTGGGGACTTGCTTGTATCAGGAGGAGTGCAAGCTCCTCCTGATAAACTGCGGAGCAGTTATTTGGTGTAGAGCTACGTAGCGAAGCGGATTGCGAATATCCGCTTGACGAAAAGTCTGTAAAAAAAGCCAGATGTTAAATACAACAGTGACATTAGGTTTCGGATGCGTAGAGAATTATGCTACGCTAATGATGGAACAGAAAGATATAGTAAATTTATGAAGCAGTTGTTTTTTGTACAGAATTGATTTCTGTGCAGAGAGCAGCTGCTTTTTGCATGCCATTCGTAAATCTGGAAATTTTTGAAAAAAGATAGTTTTATTTAACTTAACCAATTGACAAACAAAGAAAGTTATCTTAAAATAACATTGTTATTAAATAACGGCGTTATTGAATAAAGGAGACAATCATATGAGACCTGTAAATGAGAAACTGGCAGCAGATCTTCTGGAAGCAGGAAAGCAGGAATTTCTGGAAAAAGGATTTCAGGGAGCTTCCATGCGTGGGATCGCATCCAGACTGTCTGTGACCACAGGAGCACTGTACCGCTATTATACAGACAAGGAATCTCTGTTTGATGTACTGGTGGAAGAACCGGCCAGAGTGCTGGAAGAGAGATACCGGGCGATCCAGAGAAACTTTGCAGATCAGCCGGTGAAGGACCAGGTGCAGACACTTCCGGAGGTGTCTGATGAAGGCCATTCCTGGATGGTGGAATATATTTATGATCATTTTGATGCATTTAAACTGATCGTATGCTGTTCTGCAGGAACCCGTTATGAACATTATCTGGACGTACTCACAGAGATCGAGGTTAATTCCAGCATTGTCCTTATGGAAAAAATGAAAGAGGCGGGTTATCAGCCGGAAGAACTGGATGAGAATCTGATCCATATGGTGGCGAGCAGCATGTTTAACGGCATGTTTGAAACGGTACGTCACGATATGCCCAGGGAAAAAGCCATTTCCTATATGAACAGCCTGCGGGAATTTTATTCTGCCGGATGGTTCCGGTTACTGGGAATCAGCGGATCGTGACAAAGCAGAAGAGTGTAGTGGAAGTCAGTTTAATTATCTGATATCTGCAAAAAGGAGTTGATACATATGGAAAAAAAGAAAGAACCATCTCCAATATCCGTCGTATGGGGATGGGCAGAAAAATATCACAGTAAATTTTATGGTTCAGTAGTTCTGGCTGTACTTGGTGTGGCAGGAACCATGGCTGCGTATTTCAGTATTGCGGCGATGATACGCATTCTTCTGGAAAATGGAGATTTCAGCCAGTGCCTGCCATGGTGCGGTCTTCTTCTGATCGGTTATCTGGTGAAGTCTGTGGGTTCTGCATGGTCCACGTCCATGTCCCATACAGCAACCTACTATACTCTGCGGGATATCCGTAAAAAAATGCTGGCCAAGCTTTCCAGAGTGCCAATGGGAACCATTCTGGATACTCCATCCGGACAGTATAAAACAACCATCGTAGACCGTGTGGAAGGGATGGAGCCCACGCTGGCCCATCTGATCCCGGAGATGACAGCCAACCTTCTGGTACCGGTTGCCATTGCAGTATATATTTTTGCACTGGACTGGAGAATGGGATTTGCTTCCCTTGTCACAACTGTGATCGGTATGGCCATCATGAGCCAGAGCGGAAAAACCTATGCAGTCCGCTGGGAAGGCGCAGTTGCAGTAGGAAAACGTATGGCAAATGCCATCATCGAGTATGTAGGCGGGATCCAGGTAGTAAAGGCTTTCAGCCAGTCCGCCGGATCTTATAAAAAATATTCCGGAGCAGTGGAAGAGAACGCACAGTACTATGTGGACTGGATGCATGACAACCAGAAATATATGTCCACCATGCAGACCTGGACGCCGTCCGTCCTGATCACCGTGTTGCCTGTAGGACTTCTTCTGTGGTCTCACGGCAGCCTTTCCGCTTCGGATTTTTTCACCATTATTGTCCTTTCCATGGGATTTGCGGGCCCGTTTCTGGCGGCTTTGTCCTTTGTGGATGAGCTTGCCATTGTGGGTGCCAACGTAAAAGAAATCAACGGTATCCTGGACAGCCCGGAACTGAACCGTCCGGAGGGAAAAACTTCTCTTTCTGATGAGAAGATCTGTCTGAAACAGGTATCCTTCAGCTATGGTAACCAGGATGAAAAAGTGCTGAAAGGCGTAAACCTTACCATCAACCCGGGAACAGTTACCGCACTGGTCGGACCATCCGGTTCCGGAAAATCCACCATTGCAAAACTGATCGCAGGTTTCTGGGATGTAACCGAAGGAAACATTACCCTTGGGGGAAAAGATATCAAAGAGATCCCTCTGGATCAGCTGAATCAGGAGATCGCCTATGTTTCCCAGGATAATTACCTGTTTGACCGTACCATCCGTGACAATATCCGTATGGGAAAATTAAATGCCACAGATGCGGAAGTGGAGGCAGTGGCAAAAGCTGCCGGATGTGCCGGTTTTATCCGGAAGCTGGATAAAGGATATGATACCATCTGCGGCGAAGGCGGCGGACATCTTTCCGGAGGAGAGAAGCAGCGGATCTCCATTGCAAGAGCCATGCTGAAAAACGCGAAGATAGTGATCCTGGATGAGGCCACCGCAAGCATTGACCCGGAAAATGAGGCCATGATCCAGAAGGCCATCTCCGCACTGACAAAAGGGAAGACACTGATCGTGATCGCACACCGTCTGGGAACCATCATCGATGCGGACAACATTGTAGTGGTTCAGGATGGTCATATTGAGGCACAGGGAACCCATGAGCAGTTGAAAGAAAACTGCCCGCTGTACAGCAAGATGTGGAATTCCTATCTGGGTGTCCGCGACGTGGCATAAGGGGGAAAGAGAAATGATCCGGATATTAAAAGAAATCATCACCTTTTCAGGCAAAAAGAAAAAACTTTTTACAAAAGCCATGATCGTTTCCTTTATCGGAGCGGTCTTTGGAGCACTGCAGTTTCTGGCGCTGATGATGACGCTGGATATCATCGTAGGTGGGAAAGAAGCACATATTCTTCCGGTATTTGCAGTAATGCTGATCTCCATGCTGGGAAGGCAGGCCTGCTTTTACTATGCGACCAATGCGGAGACAGAAACCGGATATTTTATGGCAGCAGAGAAAAGAGTCCATATCGGAGACCGTCTGCGCTATATCCCAATGGGATTTTTTAATGACAACAGCCTCGGAAATATCACAGCAGTTGTTACTACTACACTTTCGGATGTGGAAAACAATGCGTCCAGATGTCTGGTCATTGTGATCGGAGGATTTTTAAATACTCTGGCTTTCTGTCTGGCGCTGTTTGTGATCGATGTGCGTCTTGGAGTGATCGCTATTATTGGTATTCTGGTTTACCTTGCAGTAACAGAATGCTCCACGGCAGCAACCGCAAAAACAGGCCCTGGAAGACAGCAGGCGCAGGAAGGACTGGTAAAATCTGTTCTGGAATATGTGCAGGGCATGAGCGTGGTAAAATCCTATGGTCTGGAAAAAGATAACGATCAGGCAGCAGCTAGGGCAGTGGATGACAGCTGCAAAAAAGCGCTGGCTCTGACAAGATCTGTGACACCGTGGATCGGTATCCGACAGGTAACTGCAAAGGTATTTGGCGCGGCGCTGGCAGTGGCAAGTCTTGTATTTTATTACAGTGGAAGCCTGGATCTTTCCAGATGTATCCTGATGCTGATCGCTTCCTTTATGGTATATCAGGAGCTGGAAAATGCAGGAAATATGTCCGACAATCTGCAGATGCTTGGGGAATCCATGCGGAAAGCAAATTCTATTGATGACACACCGACGATGGATACCGACGGCAGTGAAATCCGTCCGGAAGATGCATCTGTGGAATTTAAAAACGTAAGTTTCTCTTATGGTGACCGTAAGATCCTGGATGGCGTTTCCATCCAGATCCCGGCAGGAAGCACCACTGCGGTAGTAGGACCTTCCGGCGGCGGAAAAACTACGCTCTGCAATCTGATCGCCAGATTCTGGGATGTACAGGGCGGAGAGATTCTGGTAGGCTGCCACAATGTAAAGGAATACAAGCTGGACAGCCTGATGAAAAATATTTCCATGGTATTCCAGGATGTATATCTTTTTAATGACACCATCGAAAATAACATCCGCTTCGGAAAACAGGATGCCACCCATGAGGAAGTGGTAGAAGCTGCAAAAGCTGCCTGCTGCCACGATTTTATCATGTCCCTTCCGGAGGGTTACGATACGGTTCTCGGAGAAGGTGGTGGAACTCTTTCCGGTGGCGAAAAACAGCGGATTTCCATTGCAAGAGCCATGCTGAAAGATGCGCCGATCATTATCCTGGATGAGGCAACTGCAAGTGTGGACCCGGAAAATGAGGCGGAGCTGCAGAAGGCAATCGATGTGCTGATTCATAACAAGACCATTATCATGATCGCCCACAGACTGAAAACAGTCCGAAATGCGGACCAGATCCTGGTATTAAACGGAGGAAAGATCACCCAGAGAGGAACCCACGAGGAACTTTCCGCCCAGAGCGGCCTTTATGCAGATTTTATTCATGCAAGAGAAGAGGCAGCCAGCTGGAAACTGGCGTAAGGCAGATTTATGCCTGAGATAAAATATAAAATAAGGGGTATTGCCGGCAGTTCTTAACGACTGCCGGCAAAATGGTGTTCAGGAGATGTTTACAATTCCGGGAGAAAGTGCTATATTACTAGAGTTTGTATTTTTAAACATAGGCAGGCGTTCATTTATCTACAACAGATAATCCAGAGAATGTCTGTTATTCTGTAGTAATATTGTATAAATATGGAAATTAGGAGTTGTAAATAATGATCGGCCAGACACTTGCACAGGCTCTGCAAAAAGAAATTCCCATACTTACAGCCCAGATCCGCAGCCTTTATGCGGAATTTGATAAAAAATTTCATCTCAATGGAGCGAAGATTCCCATTACCTTTGGTATGGAGACAGATCTTCTGGGATCCTATACAAGAGGCAGTTACCACGAAAAAGAGCATTTTCATTTTTCCCTGCTGTTTATCGGCTACGCGGTAAAAAATCCTCTGAAAAAAGAGGACAGGCTGGACCTTTACAAACATGAATATGCCCATTATATGCAGCATAATTTTCACATTCCCCAAGAGTATCAGTGGCAGCACGGAACCCACGGAAGTGCCTGGAAATACTGCTGCTCCCTGACCGGCGCGGCGCCAACGCCATATTATAAGGCAGGGGAAGCCCTGATGAAACACGACTACGAGAAAAAGCTCCGAAGCCCAATCCATGACCGGACAGTAACAGTACGGGATACTTACCGGAGAAAGCAGCAGCATGAAAATACCCGGAACAGCATTGTGCGCTACGAGATCGGAGAAGATGTGAGCCATCCGAAATTCGGAACCGGAAACATTGAACATGTGGAGCAGCTTCCAGGCTCAGTAAGGCTTCATATCCGGTTTGGAGAAGAATTGAAAGTGATCGATCAGAAGTGGCTTCTCCGGTCAAAATATAAATAGAACAAAATGGTATAAAAAAATCTCCGGCACAGAAAAACTGTGATCCGGAGATTTTTGAATTTTATAAATTTGATATTTTATTCAGAAACTTTCACAAACTGGCTGTTATAAAGATTCTGATAGAATCCGCCTTTTGCCATAAGTTCCTCATGATTTCCCTGCTCAATGATGCTTCCGTCTTTCATGACAAGGATCTCATCCGCATTACGGATGGTAGAGAGACGGTGGGCAACGATGAAGCTTGTTCTGCCCTGCATCATCCGGTCGAAAGCTTCCTGGATCAGCATTTCGGTTCGTGTATCAATGCTGGAGGTTGCCTCGTCAAGGATCAGCATTGGTGGCAGGCACAGCATGACACGGGTGATACAGAGAAGCTGTTTCTGTCCCTGGCTTAAGCTGTCTTCATAGAGAAGGGTATCCAGGCCATTTGGAAGACGGCGGATAAATTCCCAGCTGTGGGACATTTTTGCTGCCTGGATCACTTCCTCATCAGAAGCATCCGGTTTTCCGATACAGATGTTGTCGCGGACAGTTCCATGTTTGATCCAGGTATCCTGGAGAACCATGCCATAGCTTCCGCGGAGGGCATGTCTGGAAACTTCGGTGATCGGTTTTCCGTCTACGGAGATACTTCCGCCGGTGACGTCGTAGAAACGCATTAGCAGGTTGATAAAAGTTGTCTTACCACAGCCGGTAGGACCTACGATGGCGATTCGTCGGCCAGGCTCTGTGTGAAGGTTAAATCCTTCAATGAGAGGTTTGTCCTCTTCGTAGCGGAAAGAAACATTCTGGATATCTACGGCACCTTTTACATCATCAAGAGTTCCGGACAGGTCCGGGCTTTCCGGTTTTTCTTCCAGAAGGTCAAAGATCCTGGTAGCGCAGGCCAGAGCGTTCTGAAGCTCTGTAATCACGGAGCTGATATCATTAAATGGTTTCATGTACTGGTTAGCATAGGCCAACAGGACGGAAAGCCCACCTACCGTCAGATGACCGCCCGGGATCAGGAATGCACCTACAAGAGCTACACCTGCATAGATGATGTTGTTGACACATCGTGTGGACGGGTTGGTGAGACTGCTGTAAAAAACAGCCTTCTGGCTGGCATTTCGAAGCTCCTCGTTGATCGAAGCGAAACGCTCCGAAGAACGGTTCTCATAGCCAAATGCCTGAACCACTTTCTGATTTCCGATCATTTCCTCGATCAGTGCAGTCTGACGTCCACGGGCATCACTCTGTGCACGGAACATCTGGAAGGAATGGGAGGAGATGAATTTTGCCACAAAAAAGCTCACCGGTGTCAGGACAATGACCATCAGTGTGATCCACACGTTTTTGGAAAACATGAAGATCAGAGTTCCGATGATGGTGATGATACCGGAAAACAGCTGTGTAAATCCAAGGAGCATACCATCAGAAAGAATATCCGTATCCGCAATGACACGGCTGATGATATCACCGGTGCTGTGTCCGTCCAGGTAGGACAGCGGAAGTTTCTGGATATGGCGGATGGATTTCGCACGGATATCCTGTACTGTGCGGTAGGTCATACGGTTGTTGATGATGCTCATGACCCAGGTGGCAATACCGGAAAGCACGATCATGACAAGAATACGGAAAAGATAGAATCCCATTCTGGAAAAATCAACCTCATGGGCAGCAACCACTTCATCAATGGCATAGCCGAAAAGTACGGGAACATACAGCTGTAAAATTACGGTAACTGCGGCAAGGATCACACTTAATACAAGAAGAAAACGGTATTTTCCGATAAAACGGAGCACCTTGAAGAAGGTTGCCATGCTGTTTTTGTTCTGGGATTTTTTGCCTGTTTTACTCATGCCAGGACCTCCTTTCCCGTTGCTTTTTCATATTTGATCCGTTCTTCCGGGAACTGTGAGAAAAAGATCTCACGGTAAGTTTCACAGGTGGAAACCAGCTCCTGGTGGGTCCCTTTTCCGGCGAGCTGGCCATCGTCCAGTACCAGGATCAGATCGGCCTGACGGATGCTGGCTGCTCTCTGGGATACCAGGAAGGTGGTGGTGTTTCCGCCAAGCTGGTGGAGGGATTTCCGAAGTGCCGCATCTGTGGCAAAGTCAAGAGCACTGGCACTGTCATCCAGGATTAGGATCTCAGGTTTTTTCACAAGAGCACGGGCGATGGTAAGACGCTGGCGCTGTCCTCCGGAAAGGTTCCGGCCGTTCTGCTCCAGGCGGAAATCCAGCTGTCCCTGTTTCTTTTCCACGATCTCACTGGCCTGGGCAGTAGTAAGAGCCTCCCACATTTCCTCATCTGTGGCATCTTCCCGTCCCCAGCTTAAGTTTTCACGGATGGTTCCCTGGAAAAGCGCAGCCTTCTGAGGAACCACGCCGATTTTTTTCCGGAGCTCATTCTGTGAATAGGTCTGTACATTCTGACCATCCAGGATAACAGTTCCGGAACTTGCGTCATAGAAACGGGCGATGAGATCCACAAGAGTGGACTTACCGCTTCCGGTACCGCCGATGATTCCAATGGTAGAGCCTTTTTTTGCGGAAAAAGTGATGTCCGAAAGGCTGGGTGCGCCGGTTCCTGCATAGGAGAAGGTCACATGGTCAAAAGCAACGGCACAGTCGTTCTTTGCAGCTGCCGGTGCGGAAGTTTTCTCCGGGTAAGTCATGGTGGAATCTACTTTCAGGATTCCGGCAACACGGTCTGCACAGGCCATGGATTTGTTCAGGGTGATGATCAGGGAAGCAAGTTTGATCAGCTCCACGATCATCTGTGCCATGTAGTTGTAAAGGGCAACGACTTCACCCTGTTGCATGTTTCCAAGATTGACCTGTACGCCTGCAGTCTGGATCAGGATCACGGTTGCGATATTGATCAGTACATAGGTGGCCGGATTTAAAAGTGCGGAGATTTTTCCCACAAACTCATTCAGCTTTGTGAGAGCAAGGTTACTTTCGTCAAACTCCGCAACTGCGTGATCTTCCCGGCAGAATGCACGGATCACACGGACACCGGTCAGGTTTTCTCTGGTAAGGCGTGTGACAGTATCCAGGCGTCCCTGTACTTTTTTGAAAAGAGGGATACTTAAGAACATGATCACAAAGACAACCAGGAACAGTACCGGGATGGCAACTACGAAGATCAGCGCACAGCGCACGTTGATGGTAAAGGCCATCATCATGGCACCGAAAACAATGAACGGGCTTCGAAGAAGAAGACGAAGGCCCATGTTTACACCGTTCTGTACCTGGTTTACATCGTCAGTCAGACGGGTGATCAGGGTATCGGTTCCAAGGGTATCCAGCTCCGTATAGGAAAGCTTCTGGATGTGGTCAAAGACTGCCTGGCGTACTTCTGTGGCAAAACCTACGCTGGCTTTTGCCGCAAAAAACTGGGCCGTGATGCTGACTGCCAGTCCTGCGGCTGCCATCAGTATCAGGATAAAGAATTTCTGTACGATGTAGCCGTGGTCATTGTGAGCAATACCCACATCAATGATCTGGGCGATGACGATAGGCACCAGCAGGTCAAACACAACTTCCAGAAACTTGAAAAAAGGAGCCAGAATGCTTTCTTTTTTGTAGTTTCGAAGATATTTTGCGAGTGTTCGCATTTCTTTTTCTTTCCTCCATTTCCTTTTTATTACAATAAACCTCTGTTATTATACTCCCTCCGGGATGATACGTATAATATTGTTTTTAATGTATTATAATATAAAAATTATATTGAAGAAAACGTGAGTTTATGGGAAGATGATCATAGTATCTACAAAAATGAAAAAATCATTAGTATGCAGTACAGAAGAATATAGATTGCGAATATCCGCTTGACACAAAGACAGAGAGTGTTTGATGCGGATCATCCGGGAACGGAATGCGGAAATTACAGAAATTATTATATGCAATTAAAAGGAGAAGGATATGGAGATCAGACAGTTGGAATATTTTCATGAGATCGCGGCAACAGGAAGCATCCATGAGGCCGCAAGGAGGCTGAACATGTCCCAGCCGCCCTTAAGCTACCAGATCAAACAGCTGGAAGCAGAGCTGAATGTGAAGCTTTTTGAGCGGACCAGGGCAGGGGTGACACTGACAGAAGCGGGAAAGCTTCTTTATGACAGGACAGAGAATATTTTGAGCTACGTTCGTTCCACAGAACTGGAAGTATCCAAAGCAGGGAAAAAACAGGTTTTACGTATCGGGATCACGCCAACCACAGTGACCACCATTATGCCTTATATTTCCAGATTTTCCAGGGAAAATTGTGATGTAAATTTTGAGGTAAGGGATGCGATCACCTTTACACTTCTGAATTATCTGATGGATGGGATCATTGATGTTTCGGTAGTGCGTACACCTATCAAGCTGGAAGGTTTAAATTATCTGGAACTGGATGAGGAACCCATGATCGCGGTCCTTCCTCCGGAGATCCCGGAAAATGAGACAAAAAAAGAGGGCATCAGCCTTAAAGAGCTGACCGGATGCCCTCTCATTATTTACCGGCGGTACGAAGAATTTCTGATGAAAGCTTTTGGAGAAAAAAATCTTCAGCCGGATATTTTCTGTGTCTGCGATGATCCCAGAGACGCCATGCTCTGGGTGCAGGAAGGTCTTGCAACCGCCGTTTTTCCAAGATCCATGGAAGATCTCTGTACAGATCTTCCGATCCGCATCATTGAAGAAGAGAAGCTGAAGACCAGGATCCTTCTTGCCTGGAAAAAGGATCGCAGGCCTTCTGCCGTGATGCAGGATTTTATCAATATCTGTGAGAAATATGCAGGAAACCCTGCAATCTGATCATGGACCTGGAAAGGGGATGTATGCAGAAATCAGTCTTTGAGATGCTCTTCCTTCCAGTGCTTCCATTTCTGAACAGCTTCTGGATTCTGCTTTTCCAGCCGTTCTTCCAGCTTTTTCCGGCGCTGTTCCAGTCGTTCCAGGACTTCCGGATGCTCGGCAAGGATTTTTTCTTTCAGCTTGCCACGGCGCTTTTCCAGAAGCTGAAGGATCAGTTTCCGGTCGGAAGTTAATTCTTCAGGCAGTTCATCCATATGTAATTCAATTCTTCGAAGCAGTTCATCCTCATCCAGAACACCCAGCCCATGCCAGTTATCCAGAAGCTCTTCCAGACCTTCTTCGGAGAGACGTTGGATATCCGGGATCTGGTGTAGCTGTTCGATAATGTGATGGACAGATTCTTCAATCTCTTTTACTGCATCGTCACCAAAAGCCCAGGCGAACTCTTCCAGGGTATTTTCTTCCTCTGCCGGAAGAAAAGCGATACTGCGGCGCAGAAGTTTTGTCTCGTCTTCCTTTGGAACATCCAGCTCATAAGGAGCTTCGATCCCTGCGTCATGCAGAGCAGCAAGAATGGTACGGCGGACCATACCATCTTTGATCATATGACCGATGCCGAACTGACGCAGCTGGTCATTGATCTGGGTAGAATGCTCTGTGAGGTAAAAACGGATCCCACGTTTTTTCAAGCTTGCGGAGATGGCATCCAGACGGTCTGCTGCTGTGACATCAATGCTGTTGATAGCACTGGCATCTACGATCACCACCCTGGTGTCTTTTCGGATGCTGTTCTCAATATCTTCCTGAAAAATCTTTATATTTGCAAAAAAAAGGTTTTCACTGAAACGGTAGATCACAACGCCCTTAATAGGGTAGGCGAAACGGTTTCTGGACAGATCAAAATAAGCATCTCTTCCAGGGATCATACCACGGAAGGAGCGCGGCGGGTTGGTGGCCTTCAGAATCACAGCTACGAAAGAGAGCAGGATACCAATGATAACCCCATAAATGGTTCCGAGACAGAGTACACTGAAACCGGCAGCCATGAAGATGTAGAATTCTGTACGGCTTACGTTGAAAAGACGTACAGCCAGATGGGTTTCTACTACATCCATCAAAGCAGAGATCACTATGGCTGTCAGTACAGGAACCGGAAGATATCCGATAAAACCGGTGCCGAAAAGAAGGATCAGAGCCATGGTGATCCCGGCAGTGATGGAAACCGCCTGAGATTTTCCACCGTACTGTTCATTGAGGGAGGTGCGGGAGATACTGCCGTTTACCGGGCAGCAGCCTACTGCGGCGGCAGCAATATTTCCGGCGGCACAGGCCAGGATTTCCTGACGGTCGTTCAGCTTATAATCATTGCGGAACGCAAAAGTATTTTCTGCAAGAAGAGTTTCTGCCATAATGACAACGGCAACCATAAGACCGCGGCCTGCCGCCTGGGTCAGATCAATATTTCCGAAATCCGGGATCATCAGGGAGGGAAGCCCACGTTCTACAGACTGCAGGAGGACTACGCCTTTTTCGTCTACATGAAAAATAATAGTGGAAAGAACACCCAGAGCCATAATAACGATAGCCATGGGGAATTTCGGTGCCAGCTTTTTAGATGTGCGGATCAGCACCAGAGTACCAAGTCCCATGAAGAGGGAAAGCCAGCTGATATTTTTGGCGGCAGCAAAAATATGCTCTGCCAGTTCCAGGAGTTCTCCGGATCCTGCAGGACTTCCCATAAGTTTCGGGATCTGCATCAGGATGATGGTAACTGCGATACCGCTGATAAAACCGCCCATAACAGGTGTGGAGATAAAGTCCACGATCTTATCTGCGTGGAGCAGAAAGAAGATAAACAGCCACAGACCTGCAAAAAGTGCGATGGCAGGAACATAATCCATGGCAGCTTCCGATTCAGCAGCAATACTCAGAGTAGACAGTGCACCGCCTACAATAGCAGCGGGGGCAGCATCAACTCCGAATATAAACTGTCTTGAAGTGGAAAATAGAGCAAACAAAAGGATCGGCAGAACAGAACCGTACAGTCCATATACCGCCGGGATCCCGGAAATCTGGGCATATCCCATAGAAATAGGGATGGAAACAGCTGCTATGATGATGCCGGAGAAAATATCTTTGGGAAGGTATTCCTTCCGATATCCCCGCAGCGTGGAAAACAGGGAAAGTTTCATATAGTCACATCCTTTTCTGAAAAATATTTTCTATTATATACCAAAGAGAGTCTGCAGGAAAGAAGCAAAGCAAAGGTTCCGGGTGAAAAATCGTGGACAAAGAATAACTGCCATATTATAATAAATGCGAAATTGCAGTAACCGTAAGAGAATACAGGCTGCAAAACTGAGAAATCATCAATCATCAGGAAAGGTTAAGATATAAATGAAAAAAGCGATCATAGCAATGAGCGGCGGTGTAGACAGCTCCGTGGCAGCTCTTTTGACAAAGGAATCCGGTGACGAGTGCATCGGCGCTACCATGAAACTTTACAACAACGAAGATATCGGTGTCCGCAGGGAAAAGACCTGCTGTTCCCTGGACGATGTTGAGGATGCCAGAAGCGTAGCCTATCAGATGGATATACCTTACTACGTGTTCAATTTTACCGCAGATTTCCATACTGAGGTTATGGACAGGTTTGTGGAGGCCTACGAAAACGGCTGCACACCCAATCCATGTATCGATTGTAACCGATATTTGAAATTTGATAAAATGTTCCACCGTATGCAGGAGATCGGCTACGATTATATTGTAACCGGACATTATGCAAGAGTGGAGTACGATGAGAAACGAGGCCGCTACCTTCTGAAAAAAGCAGTGGACGATACAAAGGATCAGTCATACGTTCTCTATATGTTGACCCAGGAACAGCTGGCACATGTAAAGCTTCCGCTTGGAGGTCTCCGGAAGGACCAGGTCCGTGTCATTGCCGAAAAACATGGCTTTATCAATGCCAGAAAGCATGACAGTCAGGATATCTGTTTTGTCCCGGACGGCGACTATGCGAAATTTATTGAAAAGTATACAGGTAAAAAAACACCTGAGGGTGATTTTGTAGATAAAGAGGGAAACTATATCGGACGCCATAAGGGAATCATCCATTACACGATCGGCCAGCGTCGCGGTCTTGGCATTCCGGCAGCCAGTCGTCTTTATGTCTGTGAAATCTCTCCGAAGACCAATACGGTAGTTCTCGGGGACAACGCAGATCTTTTCAGCAGTGAACTTGAGGCAGACAGTGTAAATCTGATTTCTGTGGACAGTTTAACTGAGCCGAAAAGAGTGACTGCCAAGATCCGTTACCGTCACAAAGAGCAGCCTGCCACTGCATGGCAGACACCGGATGGTATCCTTCATGTGAAATTTGATGAACCGCAGAGAGCCATCACAAAAGGTCAGGCTGTGGTGATGTATGACGGAGATGAGGTTGTAGGTGGTGGCGTTATAAATAAAATCTATAGCCAGTCATAAATAAAGGTGAGAACCTAAACAGATAAATCCCATTGACATACTAGGAAAATGGTGATATGATTGCATCATCAAAAAACGGAGCACACAAAACAAGGTGAGCAATGTGATGATCAGGAGGAAATCATGAAGGTTTTACAGAAGTCAACAAGGGTGTTTATCGAAGAAAAGCGAATGTGTTGTTGTCGCTGATAAGCAGATGATCATAAGATAAGAAATTACTATTTTATCGAATATAAGAATAAAAGAAAAGAGGACAAACACATGAGCAAAATTACAAGAGATCAGAGAAAATTCAAATTTGAAACATTACAGCTTCACGTAGGACAGGAACAGCCGGATCCGGTTACAGATGCAAGAGCAGTACCGATCTACCAGACTTCTTCCTATGTATTCCGCAACTGCGATCATGCAGCAGCACGCTTCGGACTTGCAGATGCCGGTAACATTTACGGACGTCTTACAAACCCGACAGAGGACGTATTCGAGAAGAGAATCGCAGCACTTGAGGGTGGTTCCGCAGCACTTGCAGTAGCATCCGGCGCAGCAGCTATCACATACACAATCGAGAACCTTGCACAGCAGGGAGATCATATTGTAGCAGCCAAAAATATTTACGGCGGTACAACAAACCTTCTGGAGCATACGCTTCCGGCATACGGAATCACAACAACATTTGTTGATGTATTCAATCTCGAGGAAGTGGAGAATGCGATTCAGGAGAACACAAAAGCTGTTTATATTGAGACTCTTGGAAATCCAAATTCTGATGTTGTAGATATTGAGGCTCTTGCAAAAATTGCTCACAAACATAAAATTCCGCTTGTTGTAGATAATACATTTGCAACACCATACCTCGTAAGACCGATTGAGTACGGCGCAGATATCGTTGTTCATTCCGCAACAAAATTCATCGGTGGCCACGGAACTACTATTGGTGGTGTGATCGTAGAGAGTGGTAAGTTCGACTGGGAGGCATCCGGTAAATTTACATCTCTTACAGAGCCAAACCCAAGCTATCATGGCGTAAGCTTCACAAAAGCATGCGGACCGGCTGCATTTGTTACAAAGATTCGTGCGATTCTTCTTCGTGACACAGGAGCAACAATTTCTCCGGTGAGCTCTTTTATCTTCCTTCAGGGACTTGAGACACTGTCACTCCGTGTAGAGCGTCATGTTGAGAACGCACTGAAGGTTGTACAGTATCTGAATGCTCATCCACAGGTAGAGAAGGTTCATCATCCGTCTGTATCCGCAGATCCAAGCCAGCAGGAGCTTTATAAGAAATATTTCCCCAACGGCGGCGGTTCCATCTTTACATTCGAGATCAAAGGAGATGCGCAGAAGGCAAAGGATTTCATTGATAACCTTGAACTGTTCTCACTTCTTGCAAACGTTGCAGATGTGAAATCCCTTGTTATCCATCCGGCTACTACAACACACAGCCAGTGCACAGAGGAAGAGCTTCTTGATCAGGGAATCAAGCCAAACACGATCCGTCTTTCCATCGGAACTGAGAATATCGATGATATCATCCAGGATCTTGATGAGGCATTCAAGGCTGTCCAGTAAATAAGACAATTAAATAAGAAGAACACCTTCTGAAATCAATAGCACAGAAAAATTTGCCCCGGGACATATGAGAACATAGTCCCGGGGCAGATTTTTTGTGCGTTTATCTGGAAAATCCAAAAGTGGGAAGATCCGTGTCGATGGCACTGAGGATGCATGGATCATGTGCGATTTTTTTCAGGCGGATCCCGATGCTACAAGTTCTTCTAATGTTCCAAAGGTATATCCCATCTCTTCCCATTTTGTCAGTAGCTCATCCAGAATGGAAGCATTGGTGGAAGAGGTGCTGTGCAGCAGCACGATGGCACCCGGATGGATCCGTCCCAGAAGCTTTTCAAAAGCTTCTTCTTTCGAAGGCTGCTTATCCTGATACCAGTCCACATAAGCCAGACTCCAGAAAAAGGTGTGGTATCCCATCTCTTTTGCCATCTCTAAATTTTCCACGCTGTAAATGCCCTGGGGCGGCCGGTAAAATTTTGTCATTTCTTTCCCAGTGGCTTCCTTATAAAGAACCTCCACATCCTCAAGCTGCTTTTGAAAGGCTTCCTTTGTAGAGATACCGGACATATCCGGGTGTGTCATGGTGTGGTTGCCTATGGTATGGCCTGCATCTACGATCTCACGGATCAGTTCCGGTTTTTCACGGATCAGAGTCCCCACAACAAAAAATGTGGCATGTACCTGATGCTTATGTAAGGCATTCAGAATGGCAGGCATATTTCCATTGTCATAGCCTGCGTCAAAGGTAAGATAGATTTTTTTCTCATCGCTATCGGCTGCATACCAGGCATTGTATTTTTTTAATTCTTCCATAGAAGCATTTCCTGTGGGCCGTTTGCCTTCTTCCTGAAAACCGAGCCCCCAGTTTTCATTTTGGAATGTCATAGAAGCAGAAGAGGTCTGGCTGTTTTTGGTAGAATCCAGATCGGATCGTGGGTCGGAAGTAAAATGAGAATAGATCTTTCCTACAAGACTGCCAAGAGCAAAAGCCATGACAAAGAAAAAAATAAGACGGTAGATGTGTTTTTGTTTCATGGGAACCTCAGAGAAAATGGAGTTATTAATATATTTATGAACACGAAGAAGAAGATATGAAAGCAGAAGATCAAGAGGCTATGTTTGTAAGAACGGGATAAAAATAAGCAAAAAATAAGAGCCATCAGCGATTGATTTCTTCTGCCGATGACTCTTTTAATTTTCATTATCCAATGGAATATACCTCTCATTTCTTAGATTTAAAACTTATACGGAATTAAAATTTACGTTCTCGGTGGTCCGTACCTCCTTGTTTTAATTATGATGGAAAATCTTTAAATCTTCTGGTGGACTGTACCTCTCTTTCTTAGATTATGGGAAGTAAGTTATGTTTTCGGTGGGTTCACGCTCCTTTTTGATTTAGTTTTTTGTTTTCCGTTTGTTTTATTTGATGGTTAAACTATAACAGATAAAATAGATATTGTCAATACTGAATTTGAAAAATAATAAAAATAAATTTAAAAAGAAAAATAATATAAATAAAATAACTAAAAAAATCAGATAATATCGGAACCAGATAAAAGGTATAGACCAAAACCTTTTCGGACAAGCTACCCTCATGAACATAAGAAGAAAATCAGAAAGTGCAGGAGATCATAAACAGTATTATTATTTTCAAGGAGGGAAAAACTTATGCTACGTTATCTGCCTGTTCGAAAAGTTCATGCAAGACAGGTCCTTGATTCCAGGGGGAATCCTACAGTGGAAGCGGAAGTGACTGTAGGTGAAGGAATTGTGGGGATCAACGGATACACAGGAAGAGCCATGGTGCCGTCCGGAGCATCCACAGGTAAATTTGAGGCTGTGGAGCTGCGGGATGGAAACCGTGAGGAATATCTGGGCCAGAGTGTAAAAAAAGCAGTGGAAAATATCAATACACGTCTGGCAGATGCCATTATCGGAGAGAATGCTCTGAACCAGGCATGGATCGACCATCTTCTGATCGAAACCGACGGAACGGAGAACAAAAGCAGTGCAGGAGCCAATGCCACACTGGCAGTATCTCTGGCAGCAGCCCGTGCAGCAGCCGGGGCCCTTCGGCTTCCTCTTTATCAGTATCTGGGCGGATGCCATACCATGCAGCTTCCGGTACCGATGATGAATATTTTAAACGGGGGAAAGCATGCGGACAATACGGTAGATCTTCAGGAGTTTATGATCATGCCAACCGGAGCTGACTGCCTGGAAAAGGGTATCCGCATGTGTGTGGAAGTCTACCAGCACTTAAAGCTTCTTCTCCGGGAAAAAGGACTCTCCACAGCGGTTGGAGATGAAGGCGGCTTTGCTCCGGATCTTTCAGATTCGGAGGAAGTGCTTACCCTGATCGTTCATGCCATAGAAAAAGCAGGATATAAACCAGGAGAAGAGATCACCATTGCCATTGATGCAGCCTCCAGCGAGCTTTATGATGAGGAAAAGGGCGTGTACTTTTTCCCTGGGGAGAGCCGCATGAAAGGAGAAAAGATCTACCGGGATGCTGGTGAGATGACAGAGTATTATGAAAAACTTGTGGAAAAATTTCCCATTGTTTCCATTGAAGACGGTCTCTGGGAGGATGACTGGGAAGGCTGGAAATATCTGACGGAACACCTGGGAAAAAAGATCCAGCTGGTAGGCGACGATCTGTTTGTCACCAATATCAAACGGCTGCACTGCGGCATCGGGCTTGATGTTGCCAATGCTATCCTTATTAAGGTAAACCAGATCGGAACTCTCACGGAAACTCTGGATGCGGTGGAGATGGCTCAGCATGCCGGGTATCGTGCAGTGATCTCTCACAGGTCCGGGGAAACAGAGGATTCCTTTATCGCAGATCTGGCAGTTGCCTGTGGGGCAGGACAGATCAAAACTGGCGCACCCTGCCGTTCGGACCGGAATGCCAAATATAATCAGCTTCTGCGGATCCATGAACAGCTAGGAACTCTTGGAAGATATACAGATCCTTTTGCAAAAAAATCTCAGAAAAAGCCCTGCATAAAATAAACGGAAAATGGTTGAAATCCCGGTTTAGCTATGGTAAAATAACCTCTAGTTGATTAGGAGGTGTAACCGCGTGAACATTTTGAAGATTATTCTGACTGTAATTTATGCAATAGATTGTATCGCTCTGACTGTTGTCGTACTGATGCAGGAGGGCAAGCAGCAGGGTCTTGGCTCTATCGCCGGAGTAGCTGATACTTACTGGGGTAAGAATAAGGGCCGTTCCATGGAAGGTGGTCTTGTAAGAGGTACCATTATCATGGGAGTTATTTTCTTTGTACTGTCAGTCGTACTGAACATTATCTGATCTGCCAGGGGCAGAACGGAAGTTGGTAACACTCTTGCTGCGTTAGCATGCAGAAGAAACTCGGATGGGGACTTCTTTTGTTAATCAGCAGGAGTGTTTTTGCGTTGATACAGGGGCACGGGTGAACCTTCCTTCGGAATGATAACAGGGTAAAAATGAAATATAAATATGAAACAGGAGAAAATGTGAAAAGATCGAAAAATTTTGAAAAAAGAAAAAAATTTATAATGGAGCTTCTGGGAGATCCGCTGTATAAGCCCATGCGCCTGCGTGAGATCGCATCCCTCCTTCAACTGGATAAGAGTGAGAAAAAAGAGCTTTTTGATGTGCTGGACGAGCTTTGCGCCCAGGGCAAGGCTGAAGTAGATAATAAAGGAAGATACAGCAAGGTTTCCGGCAAGCGCAGAGACAGACGAAAGAATAAAGAAGCTCTGAAGGCAGAAAAGCCGGAGCGTGGCCGTAAGGGAAGAGAACGCAAAGAGAAGAATCATGAGGAATATCGTTTCTCTGAGAAGGACGGAACCCTCATGGAGGGAACTTTTATTGGCCATTACAAGGGCTTTGGCTTTGTGGAAGTGGAGGATCAGGAACAGGATATTTTTATTCCGGAAAATGACACGGGAAGCGCCATGCATCAGGATAAGGTGCAGATCCTTGTACGGAACGGACATAAAGAGGGAAAACGTCAGGAAGGTGTTGTGCTGAAGGTTCTGGAAAGGGGAATGCCTTCGATCGTGGGAACATACCAGAGCAGTCGTGATTATGGCTTTGTGATCAGTGATAACCCCAAATTTTCCAAAGACATCTTTATTTCCAGAAAAAACTCCATGGGAGCAAAGGACGGAGACAAGGTAGTTGCAGAGATCACAGATTACGGCTCGAGAAACCGGAAGCCGGAAGGAAAGATCACAGAGGTGCTGGGAAACTTACGTTCACCTGGAACAGATATCCTTGCTATTGTGAAGAGCTTTAACATACCAAGTGTATTTCCTGACAAAGTACTTCGCCAGGCTGACCGTGTGCCGGATCATGTACAGGAAGCGGATCTGGATGGAAGACTGGATCTCAGAAATCTTGTTACAGTTACCATTGACGGTGAGGATGCAAAGGATCTGGATGATGCAATTTCCCTGACAAAGGAGGATGGAATCTACCATCTGGGTGTGCACATCGCAGACGTGAGCAACTATGTTCAGGGCGGCAGTGCCCTTGACAGAGAGGCACTGAAGCGAGGAACTTCCGTCTATCTTGCAGACCGTGTCATTCCCATGCTTCCGGAGCGACTTTCCAACGGTATCTGTTCTCTGAACCAGGGACAGGACCGTCTGACTTTAAGCTGTCTGATGGATGTTAATGAAAAAGGAAAGGTGATTTCCCATAAGATCGCAGAAACAGTGATCCGTGTAAATGAGCGTATGTGTTACACAGATGTGAAAAATATTCTGGAAGATACCGATGATGTGGCGAAGAGACGCTATGAAGCTCTGATCCCTATGTTTTTCCTGATGAAAGAGCTTTCCGGGATCCTGCGCAGTCGTCGACATACAAGAGGTTCCATTGATTTTGATTTTCCGGAGAGTAAGATCATCCTGAATGCTGCAGGAAGAGCTATTGATGTGCAGCCTTATGAGGCCAATGTGGCAACCAGGATCATTGAGGATTTTATGCTTCTTGCTAATGAAACAGTTGCACAGGAATACTGCACCGGAGATTATCCTTTTGTATACAGAACTCATGAAAATCCGGATCCGGAAAAGATTGAAAGTCTTCTGATGCTTCTTCATAATGAAGGAGTCAACATACAGAAATCCGGACAGGAGATCACGCCTGGTGAGATCCAGGAGATCCTGGAAAGTATTGAGGGAATGCCCAATGAGGCACAGATCAGCCGCCTGACCTTGCGTACCATGAAACAGGCAAAATATACTACGGAATGCAGCGGACATTTCGGACTTGCAGCGAAGTATTACTGCCACTTTACTTCTCCGATCCGAAGATATCCGGATCTTCAGATCCACAGGATCATCCATGACCGTCTGAGAGGCAGACTGGTAAGGGAAGGACGTACCGAGCATTACAAGGAAATCCTGGATGAAGTGGCACGCCAGTCCAGTGTGTGCGAACGGCGTGCAGACGAAGCGGAAAGAGAATCCGATAAGCTGAAGAAAGCAGAGTATATGTCCTATCATCTTGGAGAGGAGTATGAGGGGATCATTTCCGGCGTTACAGGATGGGGACTTTATGTGGAGCTTCCGAATACCGTGGAAGGACTGATCCATATCAATACATTACGAGATGACTATTATGTATTTGACCAGGATGCATATGAACTGCGGGGAGACATGACGGGAAGGATCTTCCGCCTTGGGCAGAAGGTCCGTGTCCGTGTGGCAGATGCGGATAAAATGCTGAAAACCGTGGATTTTGTCCTGGCTGAGGAAGACTGAGGGAGCGCGAAATGGCAAAAAAAACAGGAATGAAACTGATCGCAAACAATAAAAAGGCTTTTCATGATTATTTTATCGAGGATACTTATGAGGCCGGGATCGCACTTGCAGGAACCGAGGTGAAATCCTTACGTTCCGGTAAATGCAGCATCAAGGAGGCCTTTGTCCGTGTGGAAAACGGAGAAGTTTATGTATATGGAATGCATATTACTCCTTATGAGAAAGGAAATATTTTTAACAAAGATCCTCTTCGTGTGCGTAAGCTTCTGCTGCATCGCTACGAGATCAATAAGATCGAAGCTAAATTAAAGGAAAAAGGACTGACTTTGGTACCACTGAAGGTTTATTTCAAGGACAGTCTGGTAAAAATAGAGATTGGCATGGCACGTGGTAAAAAGCTTTACGACAAGCGCCAGGATATTGCAAAGAAGGATCAGAGAAGAGAAGCGGAGCGGGACTTTAAAGTAAAAAATCTTTATTGATCAGCTGATTTCAACCGAAAAAATAAAAGTATGATAAAATGCGGGGAATGAGAAATGACAGAGGTACAGGACAGACGTAAAAAAACGGTAGAAGCATCAATGACGGAGCAGGTTCATCTGATCATGCAGCAGCATCTGAACGGAGGCGGAAGACTTTTTGGCGGAGCGCTGATGCAGTGGCTGGATGAGGTTGCCGGAGTGGTAGCTATGCGTCATGCGGAGACATATCGGGTAGTAACTGCGGCAGTGGACAATCTTCAGTTCAAGCATGCGATCTATGAGGGAGAGATCGTAGTACTTAAGGGATATGTGACTTATGTGGGAAGAACTTCCATGGAGGTTGAGATCGATACGTATGTGGAACAGCCGGATGGCATGCGTCATACTGTAAACCGGGCATTTTTTGTGATGGTGGCTGTAGATGAAGACCAGAAACCGATCCAGGTACCGGAACTGATCATTACCACAGAAGCGGAAAAAGCCCGGAATGAAGCTGCGAAAATGCGCCGTGATATGCGCAGGCAGCGAAGGGAAAACGGATTCTGACCTCAGCTGTTCCAATTAGAAACATCAAGACGTACCGCGCGAATTATGCGATCAGCATAAATTCTGTGCATCGCGAAGCGTGTTGCTGAGAACGGAATGAACAGTAACAAAATATCTAAAGATTCTGTGAAATTCAGAACGGTCAGGTTGACAAGAAAGTGATACTCTGTAATAATAGAAAAGGAAAAACTGACAGC
This sequence comes from Blautia sp. NSJ-140, assembly GCF_022868965.1. Taxonomy (NCBI): domain Bacteria; kingdom Bacillati; phylum Bacillota; class Clostridia; order Lachnospirales; family Lachnospiraceae; genus Blautia; species Blautia sp. NSJ-140. The sequence continues at coordinate 27,215 of NZ_JALIFS010000016.1, forward strand.
GAATAAGACCATTTAATATGGAGGAGATATAATGAAAAAACGCTATTTGATTCTTGCCGGAATTCTTGCAGCGAGCATGCTTGCAGCCGGTTGCGGAAAGAAGAACTCTGTGGCACCGGAGCAGAAGGTGGAGGCAACGGCAACCCCGACGGTAACGGAAGCTGCAAAAACGGATGTGGTGGAGATGCAGACCTCTACTGATGAAACAGCAAATATCAAGAATGTAATGGGAACCAAGAGTGAGACCACTACCAGTATTGTATTTACCAACAAGATGAACTCCACGATTTCTGCAATTTATGTCCGTCCTACCAGAGATGATGGCGATGACAGTGATGAGACCTGGGGAAGTGATCTTGTAAATGGTAAATTCACACTGGCTTCCAACGACAAGGCTGTTTATTATATGGAGAAGAGCCAGAAGGATGATAACGGGGATACAGCAACAAGTTTTGATGTAAGAATCACATTTTCTGACGAAGATCAGAATGAATGTTTCTTCCGCCAGCTGCCGCTTCTGACAATCTCACAGCTGAGTCTTTGTATGGATGGTGAGGGTGAAGACGGAATCCCATATGCTACATATCTGGCGAGCGGAAGCACCAAAGAGGTGTCTACTCTGAAGGATGTAAAGGCAAGGCTTGGCATTGAGGATGAAAGTGACAGTGACAGTACAGATTCTTCGGACAGTACGGTCGTGACTCCGACTCCGAAGAACTCTGATAATAATGGAGGCAGTACAGACAGCAGTTCGTCCGGCATTTCGGACTCCACATCCACACCGGATCATCCAACATCTGCACCGGCTTCATCTGATTCTTCTGATGCACCGGATCCTACGGAAGCACCATCCGGCGAGGATGATCCGTCATCTGTAGCAGCAAGATATATTGGTCGGCCCATGTCTGAACTTGAGAATGCATGCGGCAGCCCAAATGGTAGTGATTATGAGGACGAGCCGGAGTCCGGTAAGACAGGTTATTATTATTATGATACGTTTACGGTATCCACAACTTTTGATGATGACGGCAATGAAGTTGTATCCGGCGTATGGTAAAGGAGAATAAACATATGAAAAGAGTGTTACTGAAATTAAGCGGAGAGGCTCTTGCAGGAGAGCAGAAGAGAGGCTTTGATGAAGCAACTGTTACAGAGGTTGCCAAACAGATCAAGACTATAGTGGATGAAGGACTTCAGGTTGGTATCGTGATCGGAGGCGGAAATTTCTGGAGAGGACGTACCAGCGGAGCCATGGACAGAAGCAAGGCAGATCAGATCGGCATGCTTGCTACTATCATGAACTGTATCTATGTGTCTGACATCTGCAGATATGTGGGACTTAAGACAGGGGTGTTCACCCCGTTTGTATGTGGCGCATTTACCACACTTTATTCCAAGGATGCGGTAGAGGAGAGCTTCGCAGAAGGAAAGGTTGTATTCTTTGCAGGTGGTACCGGCCATCCGTATTTCTCTACAGATACAGCTACTGTACTTCGTGCTGTTGAGATCGGCGCAGATGCCATTCTTCTTGCCAAGGCTGTTGACGGAATCTATGACAGTGATCCGAAGGTAAATCCGGATGCCAAGAAGTATGATGAGATTTCCATTGATGAAGTAGTTGCAAAGAAGCTGGCAGCTATGGATCTTACCGCTTCCATCATGTGTATGGAGCAGAAGATGCCGATGCTGGTATTCGGCCTTGATGAAAAGGACAGCATCGTCAATACCGTACATGGCAAGTTCTCCGGAACAAAGGTAACCGTGTGATCAAAAGGGAATAATAAAAAATAACCATACAGGGAGATATGTGAAATGGATGAGAGAATTCAGGCATACGAAACAAAAATGGGAAAAACACTGAATGCTTTGGAGAGTGAGCTGACAACCATCAGAGCCGGCCGTGCAAACCCGCATATTCTTGATAAACTTACCGTAGATTATTATGGAGCACCAACTCCGCTCCAGCAGGTTGCAAACATTTCTGTACCGGAGGCACGTATGATCCAGATCCAACCGTGGGAATCCAGCATGATCAAAGCGATTGAAAAAGCGATCCTTTGCTCTGATCTGGGATTAAACCCGAGCAACGATGGAAAAATGATCCGTCTTGTTTTCCCGGAGCTTACCGAGGAGCGTCGTAAAGAGCTGGTGAAGGACGTTAAGAAAAAAGGTGAGGGTGCCAAGGTTGCAGTAAGAAATATCCGTCGTGATGCCAACGATGCATTTAAGAAGCTTGCAAAACAGGATGTTTCTGAGGATGAGATCAAAGAGCTTGAGGATCAGATTCAGAAACTTACAGATAAGTACATCAAGGAAGTTGACAAGGCGATCGAGAACAAGTCTAAAGAGATTCTGACTGTATAAGTGTAAGAAATACGAGGATAGAGAGGGCTTCTTTGAAGAAGCTCTCTTTCTGTATGGAGGAGATTTATGAACGTACCAAATCATATCGCGATCATTCTGGACGGAAACGGACGCTGGGCAAAGGAACGTGGAATGCCGAGAACCTACGGACATGTAAAGGGATGTGCCAATCTGGAAAACATTTGTTATGATATCAAAGACCTTGGTGTGAAATATCTTACGGTCTACGCTTTTTCCACAGAAAACTGGAAACGATCCAGAGAAGAAGTGGAGGCACTGATGAAACTGTTTCGTGGTTATCTTAAGAAATGTATCAAGATTTCCAAGAAAAATAATATGAAGATGAAAGTCATCGGAGATATTACTGCCTTTGCACCGGATATCCAGAAGAGTGTCCGGGAATTAGAGGAATATTCCAAAGATTTTGACGGTATTTATTTTCAGTTGGCATTAAATTACGGAAGCCGTGATGAGATCCGCCGTGGAATGCAGAGGATGGCACAGGATGTAAAAGACGGAAAAGTTGAGCCGGACAGCATTACAGAAGATACTATTGAGAGCTATCTGGATACTGCAGGTGTACCGGATCCGGATCTTTTGATCCGTACAAGCGGGGAGCAGCGGCTTTCCAATTTTCTGCTCTGGCAGCTTGCTTATTCCGAGTTTTATTTTACACCGGTTGCATGGCCGGATTTCAATAAAGAAGAGCTGATCAAAGCCATCGAGAAATACAATCAGAGAGACAGACGCTACGGTGGCGTCAAGGAGGAGTAGATCATGTTTAAGACAAGACTGATAAGTGGTATCGTCCTTGTCATTATTGCCCTGGCAACTATCATTTCCGGAAGCTGGATCTTATTTTTTACACTTCTGGCTGTTTCATTGATCGGAATGAGAGAACTTTACAAGGTAATGAAGGTAAGTGATGAGCATGTTACCGTGCTGGAACTTGTAGGATATCTTGGAGCAGTGCTTTATTATATTGCCATGAAAGCTGATTTCGGAAATTACGGAACTATGGCAATCATCATCAGTATGATTCTGATCCTGTTTGTTTACGTATTCGGTTATCCGAAATATCATGCGGAACAGGTGATGGCAGCATTCTTTGGAGTTGTATATGTTGCTGTGATGCTTTCCTTTATCTATCTTACCAGAAGCCTTCCGGATGGAAAATTCCTGGTCTGGCTGATATTCCTGTGTTCCTGGGGATGTGACACCTGTGCTTACTGTGTGGGAATGCTTATCGGAAAGCATAAAATGGCGCCGGTTTTAAGCCCGAAAAAATCCATCGAGGGAGCTGTAGGAGGCGTTGCGGGAGCGGCGCTTCTTGGAGTGATCTATGCAGCGGCAACACAGGGAAAAATGGCTGAGTATGCCTTGATCTGCGCAGTTGGAGCTCTGATCTCCATGGTGGGTGATCTGGCTGCATCTGCGATCAAAAGAAACCAGAACATCAAGGACTATGGAAAGCTGATCCCGGGCCATGGAGGAATCCTGGACCGTTTTGACAGTGTGATCATCACAGCCCCTGTTATTTACTATCTTGCAAAAACGATTCTTGGAATTTAGGAGACATTGAAATGAAGAATATTGCAATCTTAGGTTCTACCGGCTCCATCGGGACCCAGACACTGGATGTGGCAAGAAAAAACGAAGATATTCGTGTTGTTGCAGTCAGTGCAGGCAAAAGTGTGGAGAAACTGGAAGAGCAGATCCGGGAGTTTCATCCACTTCTGGCAGCAGTCTGGGATGAAAAAGCAGCCCAGGATCTGAAAACGCGTATTGCGGACACGGATACAAAGGTAGTCAGCGGAATGGAGGGACTTCTGGAGCTTGCGTCCATGCCGGAATCAGAAATTCTTGTCACTGCGATCGTGGGAATGATCGGAATCCGTCCTACGATGGAGGGAATCCGTGCCGGAAAGGACATTGCCCTGGCAAATAAGGAAACCCTTGTCACAGCCGGTCATCTGATCATGCCGATGGCAAAAAAGTATGGCGTATCTATCCTTCCGGTAGACAGTGAACACAGCGCTATTTTCCAGGCTATCCATGGAGAAGAAAACAAAGAGATCCACAAGCTTCTGATCACGGCATCCGGTGGCCCCTTCCGCGGACGTACCACAGAAGAGCTGCGAAAGGTCACTGTTGCAGATACTCTGAAGCATCCAAACTGGGTAATGGGACGAAAGATCACCGTAGATTCTGCAACCCTGGTAAACAAAGGGCTGGAAGTTATGGAAGCCAAATGGTTGTTTGACATGGATCTGGATCATATTCAGGTGGTGGTGCAGCCACAGAGTATCATCCATTCCATGGTGGAGTTTAAGGATGGTGCGATCATGGCACAGCTTGGAACTCCGGATATGAGACTTCCGATCCAGTACGCTCTGTACTATCCACACAGACGATATCTGGACGGAGATCGCCTTGACTTCACAAAGCTTCATGAGATCACATTTGAGGTTCCGGATATGGAGACATTCCGGGGACTTCCTATGGCGATCCAGGCGTCCCGGGAGGGCGGAAGTATGCCGACTGTCTTTAATGCAGCCAATGAGCTTGCAGTAAAGAAATTCCTTGAGGAAAAGATCGGTTTTCTGGATATTTATGAGATTATTGCACAGTCTATGGAAAGACATAAAAAAATCGCACATCCGGATCTGGATGAGATCCTTTCTGTAGAGCAGGATACTTATCAGTGGATCGAAAGCAGGTGGTAAATTGAGATTTGTGATTGCTGTAATTATTTTCAGCGTTGTGATACTGATCCATGAGCTGGGACATTTTCTTCTGGCAAAAAAGAATCACATCGAGGTATTGGAATTTTCTCTTGGTATGGGACCCAGGATCATAAGTACAGTAAAGGGTGGTACACGTTATTCTGTGAAATTGTTTCCTCTTGGAGGCTCCTGTGCCATGGCCGGAGAGGATGCGGAAGATGACAGTCCGGGAACCTTTAATTCTGCTCCTGTGTGGGGCAGGATCGCAGTGGTTGCTGCCGGTCCGGTATTTAATTTTCTTCTGGCATTTATTTTGTCTGTGATCATTGTGGGCTGTATGGGCTATGATCCGGCAACCGTATTAGAAGTAACCCAAAATTCTGCTGCGGATAAGGCAGGATTGAAAAAGGGTGATGTGATCACGGAATATCAGGGCTACCATATTGATCTGGGGAAAGATCTCTATGTATATTCGTATCTCAATGAACTGAAAGAGGGAGATACTATTCGGCTGAAAGTAAAACGTGATGGAAAGAAACTGGAGATTTCCTATAAACCAGATATAAATGTGCGGTATCTTCTTGGCTTTAATCGTTCTGATGTAAATTCCATGACTGTGGAATCACTGATCAAGGGAATGCCATTGGAAGAAGCAGGTCTGGAAGCCGGTGATGTGATCACGAAGATCAATGGAGTGGAGGTTCCGGACGGAAATGCATATGAAAAATACATCGAGGAGCATCCGTTATCCAATGAACCTGTGACGATCACCTATGAGCGTAACGGACTGGAATATGAGGCAGAGATAACGCCAAGGGAATACAGAACACCGGTTTCCGGTTTTGGATATAACACATACAGTGAAAAAACTTCCGGCTTTAATGTTCTGAAATATGGTGCTGTGGAAGTAAAATACATGATCCGTACTACGATCTTAAGCCTGAAAGAGCTTGTGACCGGTAACCTTGGAATGAAAGATTTAAGTGGTCCTGTGGGTGTTGTGGATGCCATTGGCGACACTTACGAACAGTCCAAAAGTGAGGGAACGCTGATGGTCTGGATGAATTTGTTGAATATGGCAGTCCTTCTTTCTGCAAACCTGGGAGTGATGAACCTTCTTCCTCTTCCTGCGCTGGATGGAGGGAGGCTGGTATTTCTGGTGACAGAAGCAATCCGGAGAAAACCGGTAAACCGTCAGGTAGAAGGCATGATCCATTTTGCGGGACTGATGCTTTTGATGGCGTTGATGGTTATAGTTATGTATAATGATATTCTGAAGATATTCTGATATCTGGCGGGAGAAGGTAAATATCAAGTGCTGTATGATCTGTGAGGAGATGGTACAGCACTTTTTTTGTGCAGATATTTATTATATAATAAAGGCATCAGAGTAAAGGGGGATATATAAATTTGAAAAAGGATATTTTAATACTGGCGGCATTGATAGCAGTTGTTATAGCAGTTCCTTTTCTGGCTACAAAGGCAGAAGAAGCAATCCAGATTAAAAATGAGGAATTTAAGGAAAAACAGAATAGGGAATGTTATGAAAAAGCGGAAGAATGCATGGATTGATGATATCCAGGATGCGGAAGATTACTGGGAAGAAGCACAGTAGGAGATATGGCATTTTGAGATTCTGTACATATACTAGCAGAGAACCAGTGTGCTTTCAGGCACAAAAAGGAGCCTCTGTTTATGAAAAATCATTCTTATATTTCAATGCAGCAGGATATGCCGGATCAGGGACAGCTGCAGGTGACGGTGCTGGACAGTGCTAGTAACCGTCCTGTGGAAAATGCTGCAGTGCGGATCTCGTACACAGGAGTCCCGGACAATGTGATCGAAGAAGTTCACACGGATTCCTCCGGAAAAACGCCGATGTTGGAGTTGGCAGCTCCTCCGCTGGAATACAGCATGAAACCGGTGGAGCAGCAGCCCTATGCAGAATATACAGTTCGGATCAGTGCGGAGGGTTTTACACCAAAAGAAATAGCTGGGACAGAAGTTCTTCCCTATTCCATTGCCAGGCAGGGAGCATCCCTTAGCAGACAGCAGGGTAATGGAGTGGATTATCAGCGGATCGTCATCGGACCCCATACGCTTTTTGGGGAATATCCTCCCAAAAATCCAGAAGCAGAGATCAAGCCGATAAATGAAACCGGCGAGATCGTATTAAACAAAGTGGTGATCCCGGAATATATCGTAGTCCATGACGGACCGGTAGGGGATACCTCTGCACAGGATTATTATGTAAGATACAAGGATTATATCAAAAACGTGGCCAGCAGTGAGATCTACGCAACCTGGCCGGAGGACACGATACGTGCCAATGTTCTGGCGATTATGTCGTTTACTCTGAACAGAGTTTATACAGAGTGGTACCGGAATAAGGGATATGATTTCACCATTACGTCCTCTACAGCATACGACCACAAATGGATCTATGGCAGGAATATTTTTGAGAGTATCGACCGGATCGTGGATGAACTTTTTGAAAACTACCTTTCCAGACCGAATGTGCGTCAGCCGATCCTGACCCAGTACTGTGACGGACGCCAGGTGCAGTGCAGGGACCGGGGATGGATGACCCAGTGGGGAAGCAAAGCTCTGGGAGATCAGGGATATTCCGCCATTGAGATCCTGCGGAGCTTCTATGGAAACGATATGTATATCAATGTGGCGGAAGCAGTTTCCGGGATTCCCGCATCCTGGCCGGGATATGACCTGACTATCGGTGTTACCGGAGAAAAGGTACAGCAGATCCAGGAACAGCTTAATGCCATAGCAAAAGCCTATCCTGCCATCCCGTCAGTGATCGTGGATGGTATTTATGGTCCGGCTACTGCTGCATCTGTAAAAAAATTCCAGAATATATTTGGGCTTCCTGCATCCGGAGTGGTGGATTATCCAACCTGGTATAAGATACAGGACATTTATGTAGCAGTGACCAGGATAGCGGAGCTACAGTAAATATAAAAATAATAAAAATGTTCCTGGCCATTTTCGGAGTGATCTGATCGGGGCTGGGAGTGTAATGCGTGAACATGATTTCAGAAAAAAATGTTTGACGTTTCAGAATAAACCAAGTATAATGGCTGTTTGTATCTTTGAACGTAAATTGTAAAGAGATTGCGTTTATGAGCATGTGAAAAAAGCGAAATGAGAATGTCTGCTTTACAAAAGGAGTGATGAAAATGACATTTTATCAGGAACTGCAGTTAAGCTCAACCGGATCAAAACAGCTGATCAGAAATACCACAGACAAAAAGGAGAAAAGAAGGCATATTCTGATCTATAATTTTAAAGTGTATCTTGTCATGGCATTTTGTGTGGCGGTTGTGACATTGTACAGTAAGATAACCGGCAATGACAACAGTGTTGTAGGAGTAACCGTACTGCTGGCAGTGCTGGTTTTAAGACAGGCGGATTTCGGGATCCGGACGTCCCACGGATTGTTGTCCATTGCCGGGATTTTCTGTATTCTGATCGCAGGGCCGAGATTATCCAACATGGTTTCACCGGTACCGGCATTTTTTGTTAATGCGATAAGCATCCTGTTACTGATGATCCTGGGATGCCATAATGTAATTATGTATAACCATTCCACATTTGTTCTCGGATATCTGCTTCTGATGGGATATGACGTAACCGGAAAGGCGTATCTGCTTCGTGTAGAGGGGCTTTTGGCCGGAATGGTTCTCTGCATGGTAGTTTTTTATAAGAATCAGAAAAACCGCCCGTATCGCAGGACATTTCTGGACCTGTTCCGGGAATTTGATCTGCATTCCGCAAGAGGCAGGTGGTATTTAAGACTGACGCTGATCGTTTCCAGCGCTATGCTGATCATGTCTCTTCTGGGACTCCCAAGAGCAATGTGGGCCGGAATTGCCTGTATGTCCGTGTGTTTGCCGTTTACCGCGGATTGCAGGGGAAGAGCCGGAAAAAGAGCTATGTTCAACATCGTTGGCTGTATTCTGTTTGCAGTGCTTTATCTGATACTTCCGGAATCTATGTATCCCTATATTGGAATGATCGGAGGAATCGGTGTGGGATATTCCGCAGGTTATGCGTGGCAGACTGCATTTAATACATTTGGAGCACTGTCCATTGCATCAGGACTGTTTGGAATGCCGGCAGCAGTGCTGCTCCGTATTGGAGCCAATGTATTTAGTTCAATTTATACTATGCTCGTAAATAAGCTTGGGGATAAGCTTGTGCAGCATATGTGGGTACGAAAGAGTGCAGAAATCTGAGATATTGCCCTGAAAAAAGTTTTGCCGTATAATGGGTAATAGCATAACAGCCTGGATATTACCGGGCCGATAGAGGAGAAGATTATGTACGAAGAAACAACAGAAAAACTGCTGGAATTTATCAGTAAAAGTCCTACAGCCTTTCAGGCGGCAGAGGAAACAAGAAGACGTTTTTTGGAGGAAGGCTTTACAGAATTGAAGGAAGAGGAGCGCTGGGAGCTGGAAAAGGGCGGAAAATATTTTGTCATGAGAAATCATTCCGCGATCATCGGATTTTCCATTCCTGTCAATGACTGCAGGAGATATCATATCATTGCAAGTCACAGTGACTCCCCGTCTTTTAAAATAAAAGAAAATCCGGAGATGTCTGTAAACGGAGCTTATGTGAAGCTGAATGTGGAGCGGTATGGAGGAATGATCCTTTCTACCTGGTTTGACCGTCCCCTTTCTGTGGCAGGCCGCATGATCGTCCACAAAAACGGAAAAATTCTGGAAAAGCTTGTAGATATTGACAGAGATCTGGTCATGATCCCGAGCCTTGCGATCCATATGAACCGAGATATTAACGGAGGCTATCATTATAATGTCCAGAAGGATATGCTTCCATTGTACAGTGGCAGTGGCGAAAAAGGCAACTTCATGCGGATGCTGGCAGAAGAGGCAGAGATCCGTCCGGAGGATATCCTGGGCCATGATCTGTTTCTCTATAACCGGATGCCCGGAACGATCTGGGGATCCAGGAATGAATTTGTTTCCAGTCCAAGATTGGATGATCTGCAGTGTGCTTTCGCTTCAATGGAAGGCTTTCTTCAGGCAGATAAGAAGAAGGTCATTGCAGTCCACTGTGTACTGGATAATGAAGAAGTGGGAAGCACTACCAGGCAGGGAGCTGCATCCACATTTCTTAAAGATGTACTGTTTCGTATCAATCTGGCCCTTGGCGGAGATCAGGAAAGTTATCTGATGGCCCTTGCAGAGAGCTTTATGATCTCTGCGGACAATGCACATGCATTACATCCGAATTATACAGACAAGGCAGATCCTGTAAACCGTCCGGTGATGAATGGTGGAATTGTGATCAAATATAATGCCAATCAGAAATATTGTACCGATGGGATTTCCACAGCAATCTTTAAGGAACTCTGCAGAGAAGCAGATGTGCCATATCAGACATTTGTGAACCGTTCTGATATTGCCGGTGGTTCCACTCTGGGAAATATTTCCAATACCCAGGCAGCCATAAATACGGTCGATATCGGTCTGCCGCAGCTGGCGATGCATTCCGCTTATGAAACAGCCGGAGTGAAAGATACGGAAAGCCTGATCCGTGCGGCAAAGGTATTTTACAGGTGATATCGGAGGACAGGAAAATGAGCAGAAAAGCAGTATTTTTTGATGCGGACGGAACAGTCTGTGATATGAAAAAAGGAGTGCCGGACAGTGCCATAGAAGCCATCCGTGCGCTGGTAGATAACGGACATGAAGCGTGGCTCTGCACAGGAAGAAGTCGTGCGTTTGTATCCTGGTATCTGGAGCAGGTCCCTTTTACGGGAATGATCAGTGCCTGCGGATCCACCATTGAGAAGGACGGGAAGAGACTTTTTAATAAAGAGATGACGCCGGAGGTTGCAAAGCTTTCTGTGGAGGTTCTCAGAAAATACGGACTGATCCCGGTAATGGAAGGCGCGGATTTTATGTATTATGACAAAGAGGAGTATACCGATGAAGTGAACTGGTATGCCAGTCTGATCACAGAATCCCTGGGCGATAAATGGAGGCCTATCCGTGGAAATGAGGATTGTATGCGGATCAATAAGATCAGTGCAAAAATGACGGAGGGATGTGATGCGGAGGCAGCGTTATCCATTTTATCAGAATACTATGATATCATTCGCCATGAAGGCAGCAGTTCGTTTGTGGGAAATACCATTGAACTGGTGCCAAAGGGCTTTAACAAGGCTGTTGGGATCGCAACTGTGATCCGCCTGTTTGATATTCCGTGGGAGAATACCGTTGTTTTTGGAGACAGCAACAATGATCTTGCCATGTTTGAATACGCTGCAACAAAGGTTGCCATGGGAAATGCTTCTCCGAAGATCAAAGAACTGGCAGATTATGTTACGTCTGATATGTTCCACTACGGCATTCGGGATGGCTTGAAATATCTGAAGCTGATCTGAGAAAATGCTTCGTTTGTTTTGTAGGCTATGAGATTGTAAGAACAGAAACATCCACATCAGAAATGATAGCTTTATGTGAATATGCTTTTATAAAAAAATGCTGTAAGAACCAGAAATCATAGTTCTTACAGCTTTTTATGTTACAGATTTTTCCGGGTAGATAATATGCAGAAGCTGCAATATCAGATCAGTCCCAGACCTTTGCAGATAAACAGCCAGAGTGTCAGGGTAAAGGAACTGAATAATGTGGTAAGAAGCACGACTCCCGAAGAAAAAGAGCCCTCATGTCCCATGTTTTTTGCCATGACAAAGCAGGTAACGGTGCTGGCAGACCCCAGCATGATAATGATGGAAACCAGCTTGTCCTTTGTAAAACCGCAACGGATGGCAAGAGGAAGAAAAAGTGCTTCATAACCGACAAGTTTCATAAATGTACAGGCAACAGATGCTTTCAGCCGGGAAAAGGCTTTTCCGAAGTGCAGAGATCCGCCCATAGCCATGAGGCCAAGAGGAGTGGCGGTTTTTGCAAGATTGCCTGCCGTAGAGTCCAGGATCTTCGGAAATGGAAGACGAAGAAGGGACCAGAGTGTACCGGCTGCAATGCCGAGAATGATAGGATTGGTGACAATTCCCTTTAAAGTGCGCTTCAGAACGGTACCATCTATTTTTCCCTGACCTGGTTTAAAGACAGAGAGAACTACAACAGCCATTACATTGTAAAGAGGGACGCTGGCAATGATCATCAGTGGTGCCATACCTGCATTTCCGTAAAGGTTCTGGATAATGGCGATACCAAGGATCGCTGCGCTGCTGCGGTAGGATGCCTGGATAAACTCGCCCCGGATATCGGAAGGGTGGAGAAAACGGGACAGGAGCACGGAGATCATAATACTGAGCGATGTGATCGCAAAACAGAAAAGAACCATCTTGGGATCCCAGGCCTCATAGATATCGATTTTAGCGATGTCCTGAAACAGAAGCACAGGCAGGGGGATGACAAACACAAATTTGTTCATACGATTGACAAATGTTTCATCAAACAGTCCGATCCTCCGGAAAAAATATCCCAGGAGCAGTGTAAGAAAGATGGGCACGGTAACATTCAGACAGAAAATAAGATTGTCCATAAAAGAAAGCCTCCCTGTGGTAAAATTTCTTTGTTTATTATATCCAAACTACGAAAATTGTCAAACGAGGTATACGGGACTGGAGATTTCTGGTATGATAAAAAGTGTTGCGAAGAAAGCAGCACAGGGGTTGAGAAGGAGAAAGGAAAGAAAATGAGATACGGAAAAATACGGATTGAAGATGGCTTTTTTGTGTTTACCAGACATATGATGCTCAACAGTCTTCCGTGTAAAGATATTCTCTGGGCGTACATGCGCCGTGAGGGAACCGATAAAACCGGTGAAAAGCAGCTGATCATCAATTATCTGGTAATCATAACCAGACGTCAGAAGCGTTATAAATTTGATATGACAGAGCAGGAGGTACAGGATTGTCTTCAGCTTCTTAAAGTACTGAATCCGGATCTTGCGGTTGGCTTTCCAAAAGGAAGCAGGCTTCCGCTTCAGAATCTTCCGAATACAAGAGATCTGGGTGCATTGATGACAGCAGACGGTTCGCATATTCTTCCCAGAAAGCTTTTGCGCAGCGGAGAAATCTATCATGCTTCTGCTGCAGACAACCGGATCCTTTCAGAAGAATATAATGTAAAAACAGTGATCGATTTCCGGTCAGCCGCAGAAGTAAAGAAAAAACCAGATGATATCATGGCAGGAGTGGAATATTATCATATTCCGATTCGGGATGAAGACAGCAGTGGAAACAGTTTTTTTGAACATGTGATGTCCTGTTATGGTGATGTAGACCGATATATGCAGGATTGGTACCGGAATTATATTACGGATGAATATTCTTTGAAGCAGTATGCACGTTTTCTGGATGTCCTGCTTCACGTAAAGAACGGAGCTGTTGTTTTTCACAGTGCCACAGGAGAAGACCGGACAGGAGTTGGAACGGCACTTTTGCTCTTTGCTTTGGGTGTACCTAAGGAAACGATAAGAAGGGATTATATGCGGTCGAATCCATGTCTGGAAGATGAACTGAAGTATATGCGCAGGCTTTACCGGGCAGACCGGCCGGAAAATAGCCGGAAGCTTGCAGATCTGAATGCCTTCTATCAGGTGAAGGAGTCTTATATCAATACAGTTTTTGATGTCATCGAAAAAGAAAACGGAGGAATTGAAAGATTCCTTCGGAAAAAACTCTACCTAACATCAAAGGCATCCGAGGAGCTTAAGAAAAAATATCTGATCTGAGGATAAAAACATTTCTTATCATCCTGAATGGATTTTGCAGGAAATTTTGATTGACAAAATTTTCGAAGTTGTTATAATGGTAAGAAAGCAAGGGTTTATTAGATTAAAGCGTTAACTGACGAAGTCGGTTTTCTATACATAAAAGTGTTGAAAGCAGGTGTATTATGGAAAAGAGAATACTATCCATCCTTGTGGATAATACCTCCGGAGTCCTTAGCCGTGTGGCTGGCCTTTTCAGTCGCCGTGGTTATAATATTGATAGCATTACCGCAGGAGTGACTGCAGATCAGAGATATTCCCGTATGACAGTTGTTTGTGAGGGAGATGACCAGATGCTCCAGCAGATCACTAAGCAGCTGGCGAAGCAGGAAGATGTACGGGATGTTAAGGTCCTTGAACAGGACGACAGCGTTGCCCGTGAGCTGATGCTCGTTAAAGTTGCTGTGAAGCCGGAACAGAGACAGGGAGCTCTTTCTGTTGCAGATATCTTCCGTGCCAAGGTGGTGGATGTAAGTAAGGATTCACTTATTATGGAGATGACCGGAAGTCAGAACAAGCTGAAAGCGTTTGTGGAGCTGATGGCTGACTATGAGATCCTTGAGCTTGCAAGAACAGGAATCACAGGTCTGTCACGAGGCAGTGACGATGTCCGGTACCTGTAAAAATTTTTACATATGTTTGCTAGGAGAGCAGATACTCTCTTAACGATAAATAATTTTTATGAAGAAGATGTTGTAAACATCAGAGGAGGAAAGTAAAATGGCAAATAAGATTTTTTACCAGGAAGACTGTAATCTCGGATTATTAGATGGTAAGACAATTGCGATTATTGGATACGGAAGCCAGGGACATGCACATGCATTGAACCTTAAAGAGTCCGGATGTAATGTAATCATCGGCCTTTACAAAGGAAGCAAATCCTGGAAAAAAGCTGAGGAGCAGGGCTTTGAGGTATATACAGCTGCTGAAGCAGCTAAGAAAGCAGATATCATCATGATCCTGATCAACGATGAGAAACAGGCTGCACTTTACAAGAACGATATCGAGCCGAACCTTGAGGAAGGCAACATGCTTATGTTCGCTCATGGTTTCAACATTCATTTCGGATGTATCAAACCACCGGCATATGTCGATGTTACAATGATCGCTCCGAAAGGACCTGGACACACAGTAAGAAGCGAGTATCAGGCTGGCAAAGGTGTTCCTTGTCTGATCGCTGTAGAGCAGGATGCTACAGGTAAAGCTCAGGATATCGCACTTGCATATGCACTTGGAATCGGCGGAGCAAGAGCTGGTGTTCTTGAGACAACATTCCGTACAGAGACAGAGACAGACCTCTTCGGTGAGCAGGCTGTACTTTGCGGTGGTGTTTGCGCACTTATGCAGGCTGGTTTCGAGACACTTGTTGAAGCTGGTTATGACCCAAGAAACGCATACTTCGAGTGTATCCATGAGATGAAACTGATCGTTGACCTGATCTATCAGTCAGGATTCGCCGGAATGAGATATTCTATCTCCAATACAGCTGAGTATGGTGATTACATCACAGGACCGAAGATCATCACAGAGGATACAAAGAAAGCAATGAAGAAAGTTCTTTCTGATATCCAGGATGGTACATTCGCAAAAGAGTTCTTACTCGACATGTCCGATGCAGGTGCACAGGTACACTTCAAGGCTATGAGAAAATTAGCTTCTGAGCATCAGTCTGAGAAAGTTGGCGAGGAGATCCGTAAACTCTACAGCTGGAACGGCGAGGATAAGCTTATTAATAACTAAGCAAAATTTATTGCAGGTGCAATAAATTTTGCGCTACTCGAACGAAGCGCAGCGAAGTTTGAGTCAAAAAAGTTACATATGTAATACAGTGGCAGGAAACTTTTTTGAAATCTAAAAATCCCATCTGGTCGTAATGATCAGATGGGATTTTTTTACATTCTTTATCTATCCGGATGCCCTGTTTCATCATCAAAAAACGGCGCGATTAAAGCCGAATCAGCATCTTTCTGTCTGCATACAAACCCGATCTCACGCAGCGGAAAAGAAAATCCTACCGGTACTTCCACCAGAGTTCCTTCTTCCAGCTCTTTTTTTACAAAATCGCGGATCACACAGGCAACCCCAAGACCAATTTCCGCAAACTGGATCAGAAGATCCATAGTTGTTACTTCCAGAATGTGGCTTAATTCCACATGATGTTCTTTCAGCTGAGTGTTCACAGTCTGACGTGTAATATTGTCCTCATCCAGCATCATGAAAGTTGCTGCCTGGATCAGAGGTTCATCAGGATAGAGCTGTTTCTGATTTTCCAGATACTGTTGTGTACAGACAAAGGTATCCTGGATTTTCAAAAGAGGTTGAAAATGATATCCCCGAAGCTTCTGTGGCCGCCCGATGAGTCCCAGATTGATTTTTTCCTCATCCAGAAGCTGCAGAGTCTGATAAGTAGACTGGCAGGAAATTGTGATACGTACATGAGGAAAACGAGCAATATAATTTTTCAGGTGGGAGAGCAGTACATATCTGGTAAGAGTAGAACTGGCACCCAGACGCAGCTTTGGAATGTCCCGGGAACGGTTATGGCGAATAGAATTTTCTCCTTCATCCAGAAGTGAAAGAGCTTCTTTTACTTTTTCAAAAAGAAGCTCACCGTCCGGGGTCAGCGTGACACCCCGGGAACTTCGTTTAAAAAGAACGGTATCCAGATTCTGCTCCAGCTTCTGGATCGCCTTGCTGATAGCAGGCTGACTGATATAAAGGTCCCGGGAACTGTGGGAGATACTGCCGGTACGTGCTACCGTATAAAAAATATGATAAAGAGACAGATTATCCTGCATGCAAAACCTTCCTTTCGAAAAATAGTAAGATAATAAAGGTAATAAAAAATCCGAAGTCATCAGACCTCGGAAACCTTAGCTGTAATAATATCTATGATATTCAATCGGGGCAACAGGATTTGAACCTGCGACCTCACGGCCCCCAGCCGTGCGCGCTACCAAGCTACGCCATACCCCGCAACGCATATAACTATAACATAAACGAATTGTAAATGCAACCATTTTTTGAGGAGAAAGAGTGTGATCCCTTGATACTTGTTACTGTTCACTCCGTTCTCAGTAACACGCTTCGCGATGCACAGAATTTATGCTGATCGCATAAATTCGCGCGGTATGTCTCGGGTTTTCTGTGACCTTCGCTCACAAAAAACACCTCGCGGAACATTACCAGTGAACAGTAACTGATACTTTCATAGGCTTCACACTCTTCACATGGTATGCTCAGGCTGTCTGTATTGTGTTACCCGGGTCAGGTAAAATACCTCTTCCCTGAAGTACAACAACAAGAGTTTCTGTTGTGTCCTGTAAATTCTTGATATCTTTTCGGATATCCCGTTCTGCAAGCTTAACATCCAGTGAAAGGTCGTCTAGGCGTTTTCTGTTGGTATCACATTTCAGATCGATCATTTCAAGTCTGTTTTCTACCCGGTTGAAGCGGGCATCTATTTCATCGAAGCGAACATCCATAGCATCGAGACGAGCGTCGATACCGTCGAAGCGAACATCCATAGCATCGAGACGAGCGTCGATACCGTCGAAACGAACATCCATAGCATCGAGACGAGCGTCGATACCGTCGAAACGAACATCCATAGCATCGAGACGAGCGTCGATACCGTCGAAACGAGCATCCATAGCATCGAGACGAGCGTCGATACCGTCGAGACGAGCATCCACAGCATCCAGTCTGGCGTCGATACCATCTAATCGGTTATTTATATTGCCCAGCTGGACATTGATCGGGTTTATCATACCAGCTAATAATTCCAAATCTTTCTGATCTAACATATGCGCATCCTCCCATAAAAACTGTACCGCATATTTCTCTGTGCGGATATTGTATCATGTTTCGAGTGTGAAGTCTATGAAATTATCAAAGAACAAACTGGACAGGAACAATAAGTTCTTAATCAGTATAATATATGAAAGAGGAAAAAACAAGACATATTTTTATATCTTTAATAATAATAGAAAATGCAGGCGAACTGCCTGAAGAACAAAAAAAGGAGGCCGGGAGTTGTGCAGACTCCCGGCAAAAAAGTATGAAAAAGAAAAAGATTATTTAGCATTTGCATTTGCTATCTACGGTTAATAATATAGTAAAAAAATGTGTGCATTGTGTGAAAGGAAAATGAAGAGAATGTGAAAACTGCCGCTTAATGTTAGATTAAGCGACAGGACCTGAAAAAACCTGTATATAAGGGAATTCGCCATTTTTCTGACCACAAAAGCTGACCACTTATGACCATGAATCTTATACCAAGAAGCCTGATATTTCCCGCAAAATACAGGTCCCTGGGACTATACATCTGACCACTTATCATGACCACTTTTATATATTGATATGTATTTTTCTTTCTCTGATATATAAAAAGTTGCGTAAAACGGCACAAAAAACGACATAATTGGACAGCTATGGCAGTTTCAGATCGCTTGACAAGCATTAAAGCGGATGTTATCATTACATATGGTTCAAAATCTTGGATCAAACAACAGAATAATCCAAAAAAATTACTGTCGCTTAATCTAACATTAAGCGACAGGATAATAATATTGGATAAGTTATATAAATAAACGGAAGGAAGAGAACATGCCGTCCAATACAGGCTACAGCATAACAACCAGAAGACTCCGACTTTGCTGCGGACATCCGGAATGGCTCAGGAAAACCCAGGATTTCTATAATGAAATTGAAAGCTTTTATTATGATCTTCTGCTGGCTCATGAGGAACTGGGAGAACTAGGAAGCCAGAAAACTCTTCGGGCCCTGGAAGTCCTGACCATTATGGGAAGAGATAAGCAGGTTCCACAGAATCCCCTTCCCTGGGAAAAAGTCCCATTGTATTTCAGGCGTGCTGCGATAAACAGTGCCATAGCCGCAGCAAAGAGTCACATATCCAGGCAAAAGTCCATTCCGGGGAGAAAAGCAGAAAAGCTTCATTCGGCAGTTACCTATTATAAAGGAATGTACAGAGATTTTTCCCATAAGGAGATCACACTGAAGGTATGGACAGGAGAACAGTGGAAATGGATGAGATGCAGGCTGTACGGCAGAGAATTTCCCGCAGAAGCAGAGCTGATGTCACCCTCAGTAACATTTGAGAAGAAATATCTCATGCTGCATGTTCCCGTAAAGGAATTTACAGCAGACACTGCAACAGTAAAACAGCGTATCCAGGAAGGACGGAAGATCTGTGCCATCCAGTTTACAAATGGAGATGTTTTTGCTGTGGGGACAGTATGTGACGGCATGGGGAAGGAAACAGATGTGAAATTCTGGGGCGGCGGAAAAGAATATACGCACCGCTGCAATCAGATCAGGAAAAAAATCGAGAAAGCCCGGAAATCTCTCGGCGGGGAAAAACAGCCCGGAGAAAACAGGAAATACTGGATGCATCTGAAGCATCTGTCGGAGCATTATGCCCATGAGATCAGTTCACAGATCATAGGCTTCTGCCTGGAAAAGCAGGTTTCGCTGATCGTCCTTCCAAAATACAAAAAAGAATACACAGACTATGTGATGATCGGATCAGGAAACTGGAGCACTATGCATCTAAGCTCCGGGATCAGGAGCAATCTGCCCTATAAAGCATGGAAAAACGGCATTCTGGTCATTGAAACCTATGCAAAAGGGATATCCGAAACCTGCTCTGTCTGCGGTGCGCCAGTTAAGACAGCAAACCGCAAAACAGATGAATATACCTGTGAGAACGGGCACCGAGGAAGTCGAAGCCTGAACAGTGCCAGAAATCTGAGCCATAAATGTATTCTTCAGTTTGGGAAACAAGTGGTATGACCACTGTTTTATAGAGCGAGAGCACAACTCAGCTTCTGCTACAGGCAGATGCTGACAGGTTGAATACCGCCTGTCGTGTCTCCCTTATCATAAGGAAGAGTCGGCCAAGAATTTCCGCCAGAAGCTCCGGCACAGCCGTGACAGCGGATAAGAGTATTCGAAGTTATGTAAAAAAAGAAAGTATGAAAAAGCAAAGGATAAGGAAAGCAATGAACACAGAATACAGGAAACTGAAAAATCTTTTTCTGCGGCAAAGCTGCCAGGATGCATGGGAAGACTATGCACGAAGCATCCGCAAAGTAAATTTTCCCAGATGGGACTATGTGATCCTGACCTCATCAAATGAAGAACAGGCTAGATCCTTCCGCAGCCAGATCGCAGACAGATTGGAACAGGGCGTACTGCCGGGATGGACAAAATATTTCGTGCTCCCGGATCCGGAAGGCAAAAGAGTAGGCTCCGGCGGAGCAACCCTGAATGTGCTCCGATTTCTTTCGGAGGAAGAAGGACTCCGGGGAGATTTCCATAACAAAAGAATCCTTGTGATCCATTCCGGCGGAGACAGCAAAAGAGTCCCACAGTATTCTGTGTGCGGAAAGCTTTTTTCACCAGTACCAAGGGAACTTCCGGATGGAAGAGGCTCCACACTGTTTGATGAATTTCTCATCAGTATGGCAGGCGTTCCGGCTAGGTTCAAAGAAGGAATGCTGGTACTTTCCGGGGATGTGCTCCTCCTTTTTAATCCTTTACAGATAGATGCCCAGTTCCGCGGAGCTGCGGCGATCTCCATGAAATCTCCGGTAGAAGTGGGAGTCGATCATGGAGTGTTTTTAAACGATGGAAGCGACCATGTAAAAATGTTTCTTCACAAACAGCCGGCAGAAACACTT
Source organism: Blautia sp. NSJ-140 (assembly GCF_022868965.1). Classification (NCBI taxonomy): domain Bacteria; kingdom Bacillati; phylum Bacillota; class Clostridia; order Lachnospirales; family Lachnospiraceae; genus Blautia; species Blautia sp. NSJ-140. The sequence continues at coordinate 47,802 of NZ_JALIFS010000016.1, forward strand.
CGCAGGCTGGGAGCCGTGAATGGACAGGACTGCGTGGATCTTGACACAGGCGCCGTACTTTTGGACGCCGAAATACTGGAAACACTGTTCAGTCTGATCGCAGATGCATCAGGAAAAAAAGCAGATCCGGATAAATACGAAAGCTTTGTAAATGAAAAAGCAAGAGTCAGCTTTTACGGAGATTTTCTGTATCCGCTGGCGGCAGATTCCACCTTTGAACAATATCAGAAAGAAAAACCAGAAGGCGAATTCTGCACAGAGCTTTTTACCTGCAGAGAAAAAATATGGAAGGCATTAAGTCCTTTTCAGATGAAGCTGATCTGTCTTTCTCCTGCAGAATTTATCCATTTCGGAACAACGAGAGAACTGCGTGCTCTGATGACAGAAGAAGTAACCGATTATGAGTTCCTTGACTGGAAAAAACACGTATTCACCAATGACTTGAATTGCCAGGGAGCTTTGCACACAGCACTGATCGGACCGGAAGCTGACATCGAGGAAGGAACCTATATTGAAGACACCTGCCTTGAGGGAAGAACCCACGTCGGAAAGGGCGCTGTAGTATCCGGACTCTCCCTGAAGGATGTACATATACCGGCGAACACAGTATTTCACGGTGTGAAGCTGAAGGACGAGATCACAGAGCTTTGCGGCGGTCAGACAGGACGATGCGTGATCCGTACATATGGAGTCATGGATAATCCGAAGAAAACGCTGGAAGAACTAGGAAGCTTTCTGCGGGGAAACCTGGCAGATTTTCTTTCGGCCAATGGACTGGCGCTGGAAGATATCTGGACCGGCGAAACCCACGCACTCTGGAATGCAAAACTGTATCCGGTCTGCAAAACATTCCAGGAAGCAGCACAGGCAGGAAACCTTCTTGTAAAAATGAGCGAAGGACTTGCTGAACCCCAGCAGATCGAGAGCTGGAAAAAACAGCCGAGACTGAGTCTGGAAGAATCCTTCCGGTATGGAAATACAGAAAATATCCTTTCCTGGAAAAAAGATCTGGAAGCAAGGATCTTGGTGGCAGTTTTTCTGGGAGAACTGAAAAAAGGCGGACATTACATTCCTGCACTTAAGATCTTTGGTGAAAAAGAAATTCAGGAACGACATTACCACCTGCTGATGAAAGAAGCTGAAAAAGCAGATTTTTCACAGAAAATACGGATCCTGTATGCAGTATCACGCTCCATGAAATTCACTAAAAAATGCTTTGACGGAAAAACATACGATGTGTTGGAGCAGGAGTGCTTTTCACAGATCCAGAAAGAGATCGCATCTCAGACACAGCTGACAGGAAACAGCGGCTATACGATCGCAAAAGAACAGGTAAAGGTAAATCTGCCGGTACGTGTGAACTGGGGCGGTGGCTGGTCAGACACACCGCCATACTGCAACGAACACGGCGGAACTGTTCTTAACGCAGCAATCCTGCTGAGAGGCTGTGAACCCATCGAGGTAGAGATTCGGAAGATACCGGAATTACATATTGAGCTGGCAAGTACAGACACAGGTGCTTACGGAACAGCAGAAAGTGCAGAAGAGATCCAGGACTGCCATAATCCATACGATCCTTTTGCCCTGCACAAGGCAGCCATTATCGCCTGCGGGATCCTTCCGCTGGAGGAAAAGGCCGATCTGAAAAAGGTCTTGGAAAAAATGGGCGGCGGATTCTACCTTTCCACCTGCGTCAAAGGCGTTCCCAAAGGATCCGGCCTTGGAACAAGCAGTATTCTTGCAGGAGCCTGCGTTAAAGCTTTTGCAGAGTTTCTTGGGGAGAACTGGGATGACAGCCAGATCTATGATACAGTCCTCAACCTGGAGCAGATCATGAGCACAGGCGGCGGCTGGCAGGATCAGGTTGGCGGCCTGACACTCGGAATCAAATTTATCACATCAAGACCCGGAATCCGGCAGCAGCTGAAGGTAGAAAAGGTAGAAATCTCGGAAAAAACGAAACAGGAGCTTCAGGAACGATTCGCTCTGATCTATACAGGCCAGCGGCGCCTTGCCCGAAACCTTCTCAGAGAAGTCGTAGGAAATTACATCGGCGGCCGAAAAGAATCTCTGGAGGCACTGGATGAGATGCAGAAAGTAGCAGCACTCATGAAATTTGCCCTGGAAAAAGAAGACATCGACGAATTCGCGAACCTTCTCAACCAGCACTGGGAAATCTCCAAAAAGCTGGATGCCGGCTCAACCAACACCTGCATAGACCAGATCTTCAGTGTATGTGAAGACATGATCGACGGAAAATTCATCTCCGGAGCCGGAGGCGGCGGTTTCCTTCAGGTAATACTGAAGAAAGGCATCACACAGGAGATGCTGCATCAGAGGTTGAGAGAGGTGTTCCAGGATTCCGGAGTGGATGTCTGGAACGTGGAGTTTGTGTGAAGATAAGTTTTGAAAAACTTCATTTCTTAATAAGGAATGAAGTAAATTTGGAGGAATATAGCAGATGAAGAAAGAGAGAGCAGGTAAGAAAAATCTTCTGATTTATGCTCATTACTATATTCCAGATACTGCGTCAACGGGGCAGATCCTCCGTGAACTGGCGGAGGGTATGCTGGATAAATTTAACATCACAGTCATTTGTGTAGTGCCCAGTTATTTAGGGACGATTGAAGATAAATATAAAACAAAAAAATATTATGAAGAAGAAATCAACGGCGTAAAAGTACTGCGGATCCGAGTACCGGAATTTAGCAAGACCAATAAGAAGAGTCGTGTAAAGAACATCGTTTCTTATTTCTTTGGAGCAATGGGAGCAACCTTTAAGGTTGGAAAGATGGATTATGTGTTCTCAATTTCTCAGCCTCCTATTCTCGGCGGTCTCCTTGGCGTTTGGGGCAAATGGATGAAACACGCCAAGTACATTTATAATATTCAGGACTTCAATCCGGAGCAGGTGCTAGCCGTTGGCTACACCAAGAGCAAGTTCGTTACGGACGTTATGATGTGGTTTGACAAGTTCAGCTGCAAGAGAAGTGACTTGATCATCACAGTTGGGCGGGATCTGGTCGAGACGGTAGAAGGCAGATTCAAGGGCAAGAAAGTCCCGAAGACTGTCATGATCAATAACTGGATCGATGAAAATGAAATCTATCCGCTGGAAGCAGGCAACGAGAGAGTAGTTGCTTTTAAGAAGAAGTACGGCCTAGATAGCAAGTTTGTCATCATGTACTCCGGCAATATCGGTTTGTACTATGACCTTGAGAACCTGATCAAAGTGGTTGAGAAGTTTGGTGCTGATACCAAGACGGCAGATGGCCGAGAGGTTGTCTTTGCCTTTGTCGGTGCTGGTTCTGTGTTGAAAACACTGGAAGACTATGTGACCGAGCATCATATGGAGAATGTAGTTTTTATCCCATATCAGGACAAGGCAGACTTGATTTACAGTCTGAATGCTGGAGATGTCCACTGGTGTGTGAATGCGAAAGGCATTAAAGGCGTGAGCTGTCCGTCAAAATATTACGGGTTGGCTTCTGCTGCAAAGCCAGTAATTGGAGTGCTGGAATCTGGATCTGAGATTCGCTGCATTATTGAGGACACAAAGGGTGGCCTGTGTTGCGAGCCGGGCGAGTATGACCAGGTGGAAGAAAACATCCGCTGGTTTATTGAGAATGCTGGAAGTGAAAAGCTGAAGGCCATGGGAGCCAGAAGCCGGGAAAACCTTGAAAAAAATCTGACCAGAAATGTAAGTGTACAGAAGTATGCAGAAGAAATTCTGAAGCTGTAAAGGAGGCGAGAGGGAATGAATAGTAACTGGTTCAAGCTGGTTATGAAGATGACGAAAGTTGAATATGGAAAGAACCTCTTGCTGAAAGGCGTACCAATCATCTTCAACAAAGGTGGTGCCAAGCTGAAGATCGGTGAGAACGCCACGATTAAGAGCAGCTTCCTCAGTAATCTGGTTGGACTTTACAGCCGGACAATCATCGTTACCCGTGCACCTGGTGCAGAGATTGAAATCGGAGATAATGTGGGAATTTCAGGTGCTACGATTTACGCCCGCAAGAAGATCACGATTGGTGAGAATACCTGCATTGGTGGTAACTGCAAGATTCTGGATAATGACTTCCATCCTATTGAAACAGAAACCAGAAACAAACTGCTCCGGGATGAAAATGGTGGTGACAGTGATCTGGTGCCAAGCAGAGAAATCAAGATCGGTAAGAACTGTTTCATCGGGTGCAACAGTATAATCCTGAAAGGCACAGTGCTGGGGGATGGCTGCGTTGTCGGTGCCGGTGCTGTGGTATGCGGAAAATTCGAAGATAACTGTGTGATTGCTGGTAATCCGGCGAGAGTTATTAAGAGGTTGGAGGGCAATAGCTGATGAAGAAAATATGTTTTATTGCTCAGTTTCCTCCTCCAATGCATGGCTTATCCAAGGCAGTTGAGACTCTTTATAATTCAAATTTGAATTTTGAGATTGATTCGCAAGGGGAGTTTGAATTTGAAAAGGTGGATATTACCAATAACAAGAACTTTATTAAGAATCTCCTGAAGATAAGCCGTAGCAAGGCTGATTTGTTTTATTTTACAATCAGCCAAACGAAAGGCGGAAATCTTCGGGACTTGGTCATTTTTAAGCTGTTGGAATTGCAGCACAAGAAATGCTTGATTCATCTCCATGGCGGATATTATCGTCAGTTAGTCGATAACGATATGGCTGGCTGGCAACGCAAAGCAAATTATAAGGCTATCAAGAAACTATCTGGTGCGATTGTTCTATCAAACTCTCTGAAGAAGATTTTTGAGGGGATGATTGATGATGACAGGATTTTTGTCGTAGAAAACTGCGTTGATGATCAGTATTTGCTCACAGACCAAGAAATCGAAGAAAAGCTGAAAGCATTAGAAAATGAAAAAGTTCTTCATGTCCTTTGGCTGAGCAACTTTATTAGAAGTAAGGGATATTCATTCGTTCTTGAAATGGCAAAAGCCGAAAAAGAGCGTGTAGACGCTGGTGGAGAGAAAAGATTCCATTTTGATTTTGCAGGCAAGTTCTTTGAAGACAGTGAAAAAGATTACTTTGAAAGCTATATAAAAGAAAACGGGCTGGAAGAGTATGTTACATATTACGGGATTGTAGGTGGCGAACAGAAGAGAGAACTTCTAAAAAAATGCTATATTTTTGCATTGCCGACCAGATATCCCAATGAAGGTCAACCTATTAGTATTCTTGAGGCAATGGGAAATGGAATGTTCATTATTACAACTGATCATGCTGGTATTCCAGATATCGTGGAGGATGGCGTAAATGGAATTGTGATATTTAATGAACAAAATAAGAAAATGATTTATAAAGAAATGCTTTATGTTTCTGTCACTGATTTAAAGGCAATTTGTAATAATAATCGTATAATATGTCAATCACATTTTAGTGAAAAGAACTATTTGGGAAAAATGAAAGAAATATATAATAAATGGTGAAATATTATGAGTGAAAAAGCGGATATTGATTTTGTTATATTATGGGTAGATGATCAGGATCCAATATGGATAGAGGACAAAAATAAATATAAAGGTCAACAAGGAAATCATACTAATAATGAAGTGCGTTATAGAGATTGGCAAAATTTGAAATATTGGTTTAGAGCTGTTGAAAAATATGCACCTTGGGTTAGGAAAATACATTTTGTAACATGTGGTCAGAAACCTGAATGGCTTAATATAAATCATCCTAAATTGAACTTAGTCGACCATAAAGATTATATAGATGAAAAATATTTGCCCACATTTAGTTCACATGTAATTGAGCTTAACTTACATAGGATACCAGATCTGACTGAAAAATTTGTTTATTTTAATGATGATATGTTTTTGAACGATTATGTTAAACCGGAGGATTTTTTTTCCGAAACTACACCTAAAGATTGTGCAGTGCTAAATACTATAAAAATGGACAGACAAGGAATTCCACATATTATTGTTAATAATTTATGTGTGCTTTCGGATTATTTTGATTTTAAACTTCAATTTAAAAAAAATTTAACTAAATGGATTAATCCGAGATATGGGAAATATATGCTAAGAACATTATTCTTATTACCATGGAAAGAATTTGCAGGATTTTATGAATTACATACACCATATTCTTATTTAAAGGAAACATTTAGAGAAGTTTGGGAAAAAGAAGAAAAATATTTGGAAGAGGTGTGTGAACATAAATTCAGAGATGACAAAGATGTAAATCAATGGTTGATGAGATACTGGCAACTTGCGAATGGAAACTTTGTACCGCGTTCTCCCGATTTTGGAAAAATGTATATTATAAATGATGATACGACCTTAATATTAAAGGATATAGAAATGAATAAGCATAAAACTATTTGTATTAACGATTCAAGTAAAATTTCGAATTTTGAAAAAACTAAATCAGAAGTGTTGAGAGCATTTGAAAAAAAATTCCCCCAAAAATCAAATTACGAATTATAAAAAGAGAGAGAATAACATGTGTAAAATAAGTATAGTGACAGTTTGTTATAATGCTGAAAGAACTATAAAGAGTACAATCGAATCAGTTTTGAAGCAAACATATACAGATTATGAATATATTTTAATTGATGGGAAATCCACAGATAATACTTACAAAATAGTATGTTCATATGATAAGAAGTTTAAAAATAGAGGGGTGCAGTACCGTCATATTTCTGAGCAAGATCAAGGAATTTTTGATGCAATGAATAAAGGAATTCAAATGGCTAGAGGAAGATATATCAATTTTATGAATGCGGATGATAAATTTCATGATTCAGAAGTATTAGAAACACTTTTGGCAAATCAAGAATTGGACGATGATGTTATATATGGAAATACAGTTAGAGTTTCTAGAGATGAAAAATGGATGACAAAAGCAGATCCTATTGAATTCATGAAATGGAATATGCCATTTTGCCATCAATCAAGTATTACAAAAACAAGTATTATGAAAACAGAATTTTTTGATTTAGCTTATCGAGTGGCAGATTACAATTTTTTTCTTAGACTTTATTTAAATGGCGGGACTTTTAAATATGTAGATTTGATAATCGCTGATTATAGTATGAATGGTTACTCAAATCAAGAAAAATATAAAACATATTTGGGTACGTTGAAAATAAAGGAAGACTTAGGATTGGTTGATGCAAAATCATTGACACAAAAAATTAAAAATATATATTTCAAATTACTATTATCTGAAAATAGTTGGATTGGAAATATAGTAAGTAGTATAGATGATATTTATCGTAAATATAAAAAACGGGAGATTATTAAATAATGCTTCATAAAAAAACAATACATCTCAACAAAACTACATTAATTTGTTTACTGTTGTATGTGATAGTAATTGTAAGCTGCAGAGGATATAGATTCTATTTACCTCAACAATATCAATATATTCATATGCAGATTTTTGGCTTTTTTTCAGTTGTATCATTGATATATTTTTTTATATTATTTAAACGTATAAAGAAAGTAGATAATTATATAAACAAGTACATGATTATATTAGCGGGAGGTTTTGTGATACCACAATTTTTGTACACACACTCTAGATATAATCAATCATTAAGTGCTTTCTACAGTGCTGCTCAGCATTATTTTTTTCTTATATGGATTATTCCATTGTTTTATTTGCTGTTAAATAGTAATAGCGAAAAGGTATTGGATACGATTGCAAACATAACAGTGATAGGATATATATCATTGATTATTAATGCATTTATGAATAATCATTTTGGATTTATGCTGTTAAAAATAAGCGGAGATGCGCTAGCACAAAAGAATGGATATATACGAATTGTTGATTGTGCGGTTTTTACCCCATTAGTTATAGCATATTTATTTTCTAACAGTGTTGTACATAATAGAAAATTGGATTTTTTTAAGATGTGCATAGTATTATTAGGACAAATATATGTTGAAAAAACAAGAATGGGAACAATTGCGTTGCTGTTCATGTTGATAGCAATGTTACTTTTTTCAAAAAAGAACAAATTTTCTAAAATATTAACATGGATTTTTTTGATTTTAGGAGGGTTTTTTTCTATTGCTGGTGGAATGATCGACCAGATATTATCTAAATTTTCAATTCAAAATAATGGTAATTCAACACTTTATAGATTGAATGAAATTCAATTTTATATGAGCCATTTTATTGAAAACAAATTGCTTGGTATTGGAATTATATCGCCGGAGAAAATTATGAATGAATACGGAATTGCGTATTGGCAGAATCATAATTATGAAGATATAGGAATTATTGGTTTCTTAGGCATTGCTGGAATTGTTGGGATTATTGTTATATATATTATTCCTATTATGAGAATGTTATTTGTTTTACAATCTGTAAAAGGTAAAATTAGTTCGTATTCAGAGTACCTTATGCTTATAGGAATGTTTTGCTATATTATTGTCACAAGTGCAACGCTAATAATTGTAAATTATCAAAGAATGCCTTGTTTTGCTATATGTATTGCATTGTTTGAATATATATATGTTTCATGCAATAAATTAGAAATGAAAGGGATACATAAATGTTATTAATAATAACGGGATGTATAAAAGTAAATGATAATACGCCATATGTTGCAGTAAGAGATGATCGCTTGCGCTTAGATGATTATATATCAACAATTAAATGGGCAATAGAGTCAGAAGTTTTTGATAAAATTGTTTTTTGCGATAATAGTGGATATGTATATGATGATAAAGAAATTCAAGATCTCGCAAAAATAAGGTTTAAAAAATTTGAATGGTTATGTTTTCAGGCTAGCCCTGATTTAGTGAATACATATGGCAAAGGATATGGTGAAGGAGAAATTATTAAATATGTTTTGAATAATAGTAAAATAATATCTGACAGTGATTACTTTTTTTGTAAAATAACAGGAAGACTAAGAATCTCAAATATAGAAAACTTGTTGCGAAAAGATAGAAATTGTTTTATGAAAAAGCATTATTCAAAAGAAATTGATACGAGATTTTATTGTATATCTATAGATACTTATAAAAAGTATATGCTCAATGTATATAAAAATACATATGATTCTCAAGGAAAGTACTTAGAGCATGTATTTTATGAAGCACTAAAGAAATATAAAATCAAATATAAAATGTTTATGGAAAGACCTTTGTTTTTGGGTATTTCGGGAAGTACAGGAAGAAAGTATGAAGACATTAGAAAAAAACATGAAATTATTATAGATTTTTTATGTAAAACTAATATATATAACAATGAGATTTTATGGAATATAATAGCAAGCTGTAAAAATAAGAGGGTGACTGATAAGTGAAACAAACAAGTTTGAAAAGTAATTTTCTATTTAATTTGATCTATCAGATTCTTGCAGTTATAACACCTATATTCACGACACCTTATATTTCTCGTGTTTTGTCAGCTGATGGAATCGGAAAATATAGTTATGCTTTATCTATTGTGACATACTTTGGAATATTTGGATGCCTTGGAACTGCAACATATGGACAATTAGAAATTGCCAGAAATAGAGATAATAAGAAATTGTTGCATAAAACTGTGAGTGAAATATTTTTTGGGCGTTTAGTTACATTAATGATAAGTTTATTAATTTACTTTGTTGTTATTTTAAAAGCATCAAAACAATATAAACTGTTGTATAGTGTGTTAAGTCTCTATATATTAGGTCAAATGAATGATGTGTCTTTTATTTTACAGGGACTTGAATGGTTCAAAATGCTTGCAATGAGAAACATTATAATAAAAGTATTAAACATAGTATTGATTTTTGCTTTGGTAAGAGAACATAATGATTTATATATATATGCAATAATAATTCATGGCATAACCTTGATTGGTAATTTTTCTTTGTGGCCTCAAGTAATTAAATATATTAAGCCTAAAAGCTTTAAAAATATGAATATTATACAGCATTGGAAGAAAAGTATGATATATTTTATTCCTACGGTTGCAACTATGGTGTATACGGTTTTGGATAAAAGTATGATAGGATGGATTACAGGATCGGAATTTCAGAACGGATATTATGAGCAGGCATATAAAATTGAACAGATATTATTGGTTTTTGTAACAACTGTTGGAACTGTTACATTTCCTAGAATGGCATATTTTTTTGAAAATGATAATAAGGAAGAACGTAAACGTATAATGGGAATTACAATGAAATTTATTATGTTGATTGCATGTCCGATATGTTTTGGTACTATGGCAATTTCAGAGAATTTAATTCCTGTTTTTCTAGGTAAAGGTTATGAAGAATGTATACTCTTATTAAGGATTTTTAGTTTTTTAATTATAATTATTGGATTAGACAATACGATAGGTAAACAATGTTTGATTTCAGCAGGTAAACAGAAAGAGTATAATATTGGAGTTATTGGAGGAGCAATTGTAAACTTTGTGACAAATATTTTACTCATTCCTAAATTAGGAGCATGTGGAGCAGCGATTGCTTCGGTTTTTGCTGAAAGTGTTATTTTAGTAGCGTTTATTATATATAGTAAAGTTGAGTTGAAAATTCCTAAGCTTTCGATGTGCTTTTTCAAATACTTTATTTCAGCTATGTGTATGTCTATAATGGTTTGGAGAATAGGAATATTAATTTCAAATAAAATGGTAGCTTTAAGTGTACAAATATTTGTTGGAATTATTTTGTATGGGCTCTTTCTCTTGCTTATGAAAGATGAGTTCGTAATGGAGAGTATAAGAAGAGTCAAATTAAAAATATGATAAGCAGTGTAAGCTGTTATGTGATGTTATTAAGTAAACGCAAAATAGCGAGTACCTCATTACACCATCCAGCAGAGACAGATGTGATTTTGGAGCTGGGTTTTATATGGGGACAGAACCATTGCAGCCATTGACTTTGATTTGCGATTATGATGAATCGGTATTCTATATAGTTTCAATAGATGAAAATGAGTTAAAAAAAATTGAAATACCAGCAGATATCGAATGGGCCATGTTGATTGCTTATCACAGGGGAAAACTGGAAGAAATAGCAGGGACAGAATTATATGCTAAGTATGCGGTGACACAGAAAGCATGTGATGCAATCCGGATTGAAAGGAAAATTCCGCTTCTTTGGATGGAAAGACAGGCGTTAAAGAAAGTAAGTGGCCGAAATCGAAAACAAGGTATTTCCTTGGCTAATCGGAAGAGTACTTATTGGAAGAGTTTGCAGATGAATGCCCGGAAGTAAAGAAAGATGGTATACAGTATGATAAGGAAGTTATGTATTGGGCGGGATATGTGTATCGATACTGGCATTATGTAACAGGTGAATCAAGCAGAGAGATTTATCGTCAGGCTCCGGCAAAAACCATGAATGTAAATTACCTGATGTTTCACACGATGGATCCGGAGATGGCGGTGGAGGATCTTAAGGAAATCTACAGGCAAAAAAGTGGTGTGTAAAATATGGGTGCATCGCAGATCGAGCAATATAAAAAAATTGATGCACTGCTGATAAAAAATCAAAAAGCTGACAGAAGTACGAACCTGTGTCATTGTAAAAGCAGGTTTTATTCTGTCAGCTTTTTTATGTAAGTATAATTCGAGTGGCAGAGAATGCTCTGTGAAATTATACCAGTTTATTTAATTTTTCAATAATTTTTGTAAGTTCTTCTCTGGAATACCCTCCGAAGCTTACCAGTGCACGTAATGGCATGGAGTCAGTCATGGCTTCTGTCATTTCTTCGGTGACAGCTTCGGAAGCGGCTTCAGAAGAGGACTCTTCACCAACGTTCATGGCTGAGATATATTTTGCTGTCAGTTCTTTTGCTGTTTCGCTTGTTTTCGGGTTGCGGAACAGTTCGCCCAGGGTAGTGTTCATATGAACATGCATCGGAAGCTCCTGACTGCTGTTCAGATGGATCCTGCTTTCAAGATGGATATCTCTGGAAGAAGTACCGACAAGGAGCTTATATTCGCCGCTGGCTGCGAACCAGTCATGAAGTTCTGTATTGTACCATGCGAAGCTTCTCTTGTTCAGTTCCATGGTTACTGTTTTGGTTTCGCCTGGGTTCAGAAAAACCTTTTCGAAGCCTTTGAGCTCTTTTTCCGGACGGATCGCGGAATGGGTACAGTCTTTGACGTAGAGCTGTACGACTTCTTTTCCTGCCACGTTTCCTGTATTTGTTATATCAACCGAAATGGTGATCGTGTCTTTGTCTGTAGGATTTTCATTGGAGATCTTCAGGTTGCTGCAGGCAAAGGTAGTGTAGGAGAGTCCATAGCCAAACGGATATGCTACAGCCATTTCTTTTGTATCGTAGTAGCGATAGCCTACGAATACCCCTTCACGGTATTCAACCTTTTCACCACCGCCGAAGTTCAGGTAAGATGGATTGTCGGAGAGCTTGAGCGGCATTGTCTCGGCAAGCTTGCCGCTTGGATTTACTTTTCCGTAAAGGATGTTTGCGACAGCGGCACCGCCTGCCTGACCGCCGAGGTATGCTTCCAGAAGTCCTTTTACATCATTGAGCCATGGCATCTCCACGGGGGAACCGTTGTGGAGGACGATCACGGTATTCGGCTGTACTTTAAGGATCTCAGCAATGAGACGGTTCTGGCATTTAGGGAGCCTCATGTGGGAACGGTCGTATCCTTCAGATTCAAAGCTGTCCGGAAGTCCGGCGAAGATCACAACCTTGTCAGCGGCGGCAGCAGTTTTGATCGCTTCAGCTGCAAGTGCGTCATCGTAGAGATCTTTGTCTGCAGGAAAACCTTCTGCATAAGTAACCTGTGCATCGGAAGGAACGGAATCCAGTGCATTTGTGATCTTGAAGCAGTTGATATGAGAGCTTCCGCCGCCTTGGAAACGAGGCTTCTTTGCAAAACCACCGATGAAAGCAACTTTCTCAGATGCTTTCAGAGGGAGAATTTGCATATCGTTTTTCAGAAGAACCATAGATTCTTCCGCAATGTGGCGTGCTTCTTCATGGTCTTTTTCCATAGTGAAGTCCTGCGGTGCACGGTTGTCTGTATATTCAAAAATTATGCGTAAAATACGTTCAACAGCCTCGTCAAGAATGTCTTCCTTGAGGGAACCGCCTTTTACGGCCTGTACGATAAGGGAATCGTTGACTCCATTGGAGGAGGGCATTTCCAGATCAAGTCCTGCCTCAAGGCCTTTAACGCGGTCATTGACCGCGCCCCAGTCAGACATCACATAGCCCTTGAAGCCCCAGTCGCTGCGGAGAACATCTGTGAGAAGCCATTTATTCTCAGATGCGAAAGTGCCGTTGATCTGGTTGTAGGAGCACATGAAGGTGTATGGCTGAGCTTTTTTTACTGCAGTTTCGAATGCAGGGAAATAGATTTCACGTAAAGTGCGATCATCAGCCTCGGAAGAGTTGCTCATGCGGTGATATTCCTGGTTGTTTGCTGCAAAGTGCTTGATAGAGGTTCCTACATGTTGGGACTGTATTCCGTTTATAAAAGCGGCTGCGATCTCACCTGCAAGATATGGATCCTCGGAATAATATTCGAAGTTTCTTCCGCAGAGAGGAGAACGTTTGATGTTTACGGCCGGTCCGAGAACTATGGATACATCGTTGGCCTGAGCTTCTTTTCCGATAGTTTTGCCCATTTCTTCCATCAGCTTGCGGTCAAAGGAGCAGGCACTTAAAGCAGCCGGCGGGAAACAGACGGCTTTGATGCTGTCATTCATTCCAAGATGATCGCCCTTGTCATCTTGCTTACGAAGTCCGTGAGGGCCGTCGCTGACCATTACTTCCGGGATTCCTAAGCGCTCCACATGTTTCAGATGCCAGAAATCAAGACCTGAGCACATGCCGGCTTTTTCTTCCAGTGTCATCTGGCTTACGATTTTTTTCAGATCACGTTTCATTAAAAATACCTCCGAAATGTTTTTCTTACTATGAACTATAGCATGTTTTGCTGGTAAAATATAACAAAAATTTGTTAAAAATAAAAAAATATTGCAGTTTGGCCGAATCAAGTAAGTCCCCTGCTTCAATTGCGAATATCCGCATGACCTTCACATTTTCCAGGAATATAAAAACGATATGCAGGTCGATTGACAGAGCGGCGAGAGATATCTATTTCTGGTTTTTTATATAATCATAATCTTGTTTTGCACGGTGCATCGTTAAAATTTTGTACGGTGCATCGTTAAAATTTCGTTGACAAATCTTCCATAACGTGTTAACCTAATACCAGTTTCAAAAAGAAAATGCGTAGATGAGGAATAGTACACAAGGGAACGGAACACAGAGAGCTGCTGGCCGGTGAGAAGCAGCGGAAGGGATTTGTGGAACTCGCCTCGGAGCATCTGCCTGAAATCTTTATGTATTATATAAGAGAGTAGACGCAGACGGTGTCCGCCGTTATCCGGAGAGGATATAAGGATGTATATACATTCCGTATCTGTCAAGTGTGTGAATTTTTATTCATGAAATAAGAGTGGTACCGCGTAGGGCAGCAGTTGTCTTTCGTCTCTTGCAGAATCTGCAGAGTCGGAAGATTTTTTTATGTCTTTATATCAAAAAACAGAAAAGAAAGTGGAGGAAAACAAAATGATGACACCATCCAAGTACAAACGTCAGTATTACATGCCGCCGGTGAAATGTATGAAATGGGCGGAGAAAGAATATGTGGATAAGGCCCCGATCTGGTGCTCTGTAGACCTTCGTGACGGAAATCAGGCACTTGTGATCCCGATGAGTCTGGAGCAGAAAGTGGAATTTTTCAAGCTTCTTGTAAAAATCGGTTTTAAAGAGATCGAGGTTGGATTTCCTGCTGCTTCTGAGACAGAGTATGAGTTTCTCCGTACGCTGATCGAGCAGGATCTGATCCCGAAGGATGTAACGATCCAGGTGCTGACTCAGGCAAGAGAGCATATCATCCGTAAGACCTTTGAAGCTGTTAAAGGCGCCCCAAAAGCAATCGTTCATGTATACAACTCCACATCCGTATCTCAAAGAGAGCAGGTATTCAGAAAATCAAAAGAGGAGATCCTGAAGATTGCAGTAGATGGCGCTGCACTTCTGAAAAAACTGGCTGATGAGACAGAGGGCAATTTCCAGTTTGAGTACAGCCCGGAGAGCTTTACGGGAACAGAGCCTGAGTATGCGCTGGAGGTGTGCAATGCGGTTCTGGATGTATGGCAGCCCACTGCAGATAACAAAGCGATCATTAACCTGCCTGTTACTGTTGAGCATTCTATGCCGCATGTGTATGCAAGCCAGGTGGAATACATGTGTAATAATCTGAAATACCGTGAAAACGTGATTGTTTCTCTTCATCCGCACAATGACCGTGGATGTGGTGTTGCAGATTCTGAGATGGGTCTTCTTGCGGGTGCTGACCGAATTGAGGGAACTTTGTTCGGAAATGGTGAGCGTACCGGCAATGTGGATATTGTAACACTTGGTATGAATATGTATTCCCAGGGTGTGGATCCGAAGATCGATTTCTCTGATATGCCGCATATCTGTGAGGTTTATGAGAAATGTACCGGAATGCAGATCTATGAAAGAAGTCCGTACAGTGGAGCTCTTGTATTTGCTGCATTTTCCGGATCTCATCAGGATGCCATCGCAAAGGGTATGCACTGGAGAGAGAATGGAGATCTGGAGCACTGGACTGTTCCGTATCTGCCGATCGATCCGACAGATGTGGGAAGAAATTACGACGCAGATGTTATCCGTATCAACAGCCAGTCCGGAAAGGGTGGCGTAGGCTATATACTGGAGACAAAGTTTGGACTGAACCTTCCTCCGAAAATGCGAGAGGCTATGGGCTATGCAGCCAAAGCAGTGTCCGATCACAAGCACAAAGAGCTTCATCCGGACGAGATCTTCAGTCTGTTCAAATCTACCTTCGAAAATGTGGTTGAACCATACAGCATCAGTGATGTTCATTTCCAGCAGAAAGAAGATGGCATCGTAACACGGGTTACTTCTACATTCCGTGGAAAAACCATCGTTACAGAGGCTTCCGGAAATGGTCGTCTGGATGCGGTAAACAATGCACTGAAGAAAGCTTACGAACTGAAATACACACTGGAGACTTATCAGGAGCATGCTCTGGAGCAGAGCTCTTCCTCCAAGGCTATCGCTTATGTGGGAATCCGCAAACCAGATGGAACGCTTGCCTGGGGAGCAGGTGTTGATCAGGATATCATCCGTGCCTCCATTGATGCACTGGTAACTGCGATCAACAATCGATAAGCATCCGGTTCAGAACAGGCTTACAAAAAATGAGAAGCTGCCATAAAACGCAGCTTCTTTTTTTGCCGTGCAGATGCTATAATAGTGCGGAATGTGAAAATAACAGAGAGTAAGAGGGATATTATGAAAAATAAGAAAAAAAACAGGAGCTCGTACAGTCTGTCTGCAGAGCTGAAAAACGCTCTGAAATATCTGCTGATATGGGGAATGATCCTGATCTTTTCCGCATATCTGCTAAGTGATTCGGAGATTCTCGGAAATGTAAAGCAGCAGGCAAGACCGGATACCTGGTCGATGATCGGTGTGGGAGGATGCTTTGAAGAGGAGTTTACCTGCAAAACGAACCGTCTGTCAGGTGTGGAGCTTTTTCTTTCCACAGAGAGTGCATCGGTTGCTGGAACGTTTCAGGTAACGCTGTATCAGAATGACAGGGAGATCCAGAGCTGGCAGGCCAGCAGACTGACCATATCGTCGGGGGATACCACGTATTTCAGGCTTGACCAGAAGCTTACGGAATGTAGGGGGCAGAAATTTCGAATCGTTTTAGATGGCGCAAAAGGGGATACCGGAGTGGCTGCAGGGCTGGTGAGCCAGAAGGATGATACACAGACACTTGCCTATCGTATTATTTCCAGTCCATTTCCAAAATCACTGGTGTTTCTGGTGGTTGGGGCGGCGGCAGCTGTGATGCTGGTGATCTTTGCATTTCTGAAACGCAGACAGCTCCGGGCAGAAGTGGTGTTTGCCGTTGTTTATATTTTTATGAGTATCTGTACGCTGGCGGCGGTTCCGGCCTTTAATTCGCCGGATGAGTACAGTCATTATCTGAGAAGCTATGAGGTTTCCAGAGGATATCTGACGTCGGAAGGCAACGGAGGAAACGACTTATTCTCATATGGAAGGACGTTTAACAGTGGCCTGGTTCCGGAATTTACCTCCAAGGATCATGTATCATTATGGCATATCGGAGAGAATGCAGATCAGCGTATCGACCGGGAAAAAACACAGTTTTACGGATTTGGAAATACAGCCTTGTATGCACCTACTTCGTATCTTCCCCAGGCAGTGGGGATCCGCATTGCAGATCTGTTTACAGATCGGCCGATGGTCCTTGCCTATGCGGGAAGGATCGCCAATATGCTTATGTTTGGACTGTTCTTTTTCTTTGCCATTCGTCTGACGCCTGTTGGGAAAAATTTCCTCGTACTTCTGGGGCTGGTACCTGTGAATATCCAGTCAGCAAATTCCATGTCAGCAGATGCCCTGGCCCTGGCTCTGACGGTTGCTCTGGCTGCCTTTGTATTGGCCATGCGATATAAACAAAAAGAAGTTATGTGTGTAAGACAGCTGATATGGATGTACGTACTGACCGGATTTCTGTGTCTTTGCAAAGTGGTTTACATGCCGTTTTGCCTGCTCCTGTTCCTGATTCCGAAAGAACGGTTTAGAAGCAGGAAAAATTACTGGTTCCACGTAGTCTGCGCAGGAACCGTGATCCTGATCTTAAGCTTCGGCTGGCTGGCCATTGCGTCCCGATATCTCTGTGAGTCACAGCCGGGTGTGGATACAGCTGCACAGCTTGTGGGGATTCTGAAGGATCCGGCTGCCTTTGTCCTGACTTTTGTGCGGAGCCTGGACAGCTTTGGTGTGACCTATCTTACAGAAATGATAGGAAGTAATCTTGGATGGCTGAACATTCCTGTCTGTGCCCTGCTGGCAATGGGATATCTTCTGATCCTGGTCCTTCAGGTTTCCGGGAATGATGATATGTCGGGAATCCGTCTGGATCTTCCGGCAAAGGGTATTCTGGGAGGAGTTAGTCTCCTGGTATTTGCGCTGATCTTTGTCACGTTATACGGACAGTGGACAGCCTATGGCTACGATAAGATCCTGGGCGTTCAGGGACGGTATTTTCTGCCGCTTCTTTTTTCGCTGATCCTTGCGCTGAAGCCCAAACGATTTGCCGAAGGAGCCGGGGAAACACCATGGGGGCTGTTTCTGGGAGCCTGGAGTATCGATCTGTGCGTTTATGCGACACTTTTCGTGCAGGCATTGTGCCGTTTTGCATAAGGTGTCGGATCTGGTCGAGCAAAAATCCTTGACTGGATGAAAACAAAATATTATAATCAAATCCGTAAATAACAGAAGAAAAAACTGTTCTGAAAAAGGATAAACAGGCAGATAGAAGTACGATTTCCGGAAAGTGGGTGTACAACATTGGACGGAGATGGAGACGCTATCTGTCTTTTTTTCTGAAATGAAATATGGTATGAGTGTGGATAACTCTGAGATTTTATGTGGATTTAATGTGGAATACATGTGGATAAAGTGTGGATAAAACACAAATACCGCCGTTGAAGCGTTAAATACGGGAAAAAGCTTGACATATTCAATATTATTAAATATAATTTTCCCATACATTACAAAAATGTTACAAACATGTAAAGGAAATCGTAATGATCCGTAAATATCCGGGAAGCGATGATAATGGGGGTTGTGATATCGCATCGGAGGATTATGGGCTGTTACAGAAAATGAAACGCAAGGAATGAGATTATGAAAGTTGAGAAAGATTTACGTGAGGCTGACGGAGTGCAGGATGAACGTAGAAATGGAAAAACCGGAGGAAATTCCGCGCGCAGTTTTGCAGTGCTGACATTATGTGCAGTTTTGGCGATGGTTATTTCTCTGGGGACAAGGACATTTGCAGAAAGTGAAGGAGGCAGGGTTTATGCAGCTTCAGATGGAGGAGAGGGCTCTTCCTATGAAGAGGTTGCTGTTCCTACCGGGATCGCAGGTGTGGTTTCAGGAGTTACGGATACGCCATTATCCGGAAGCACGGTTACAAGGATCGGAAGCTCCTGTGAGCAGGTGATCGTAGGCCAGAGAGTACAGAGAGTGACCAATACTGCTGCAGATCTTAATGTAAGCTCCTCTATGGAAAACAAAGTAAATGAGCTTGATGCAAGATCGATCACACTGGCAGAAAATCCCACACTGATGTCAGATGAGGACTATGATACACTTCTGAGGATCGTGGAGGCAGAAGCAGGAAGTGAAGATATCAAGGGCCGTGTTCTGGTGGCCAATGTCATCATGAACCGTGTAAAAAGCGAAGATTTTCCGAATACGGTGACAGAGGTTGTCTGGGATAACAGTGACGGCGTTCCGCAGTTTTCACCGACCTATGATGGCAGGATCAATGAAGTTGCAGTTTCTGATGAAACAAGGGAAGCGGTCAAGCAGGCGCTGAAGGGTGCTGATTATTCTGAAGGTGCACTGTTCTTTATCCAGAAATCCGCAGCAGAGGAACACAATGTGAAATGGTTTGAAAAGGACCTGAAGAGGCTCTTTAAATATGGGGTCCATGAATTTTATACATATAAATAGGAAGAACTGATGCAGTACAGAAGGAACCAACCGCCGGCAGAAACAGACCGGCGGTTTCTTTATGTCCGAAAGCTGTGAATATCTGTCTGATCACAGGGTGGGATTGGGCAAGACAGATTCTTTTTTAAAAGTGGTGGCATTTTCCATAATTCCATGCTATAATGTGATAACGTTGAAAAGAAAACGAATATCTTACAATAGAAAGGCGGAACACCAATGCAGGTATTGTACAAGAGCACCAGAGGAAAAGAGCAGGCAGTTACAGCGTCTATGGCCATACTTAAGGGCCTTTCTGAGGACGGCGGACTGTTCGTGCCTGAAAGCATTCCACAGCTGGATGTACCAATGGACAAGCTGGCACAGATGACCTACCAGGAGACAGCATATGAGGTAATGAGCCGTTTCCTTACAGATTTTACTGAGGATGAGCTTAAGAACTGTATCAACAAAGCATACGACAGTAAATTTGATACAGAAAAGATTGCACCTCTTCATGAAGCGGATGGGGCATATTTTCTGGAACTGTTCCATGGCGCGACCATCGCATTTAAGGATATGGCACTTTCCATCCTTCCGCATCTGATGACAACTGCAGCGAAGAAGAATAATGTTAAGAATGAGATCGTGATCCTTACCGCAACATCAGGAGATACCGGTAAAGCTGCCATGGCAGGCTTTGCAGATGTGCCTGGAACGAAGATCATTGTATTTTATCCGAAGCATGGTGTCAGCCCGATCCAGGAGAAACAGATGGTAACTCAGAAGGGTGCCAACACTTATGTGGTAGGTATTACCGGTAACTTTGATGATGCCCAGACTGCAGTTAAGAAGATGTTCAATGATCACGAGCTGGCAGCAGAGCTGGATCAGGCGGGCTTCCAGTTTTCTTCTGCAAACTCTATCAACATAGGTCGTCTTGTTCCTCAGATCGTGTATTATGTATATGCCTACGCATCACTGGTACGTGACGGCAGGATCAAAGACGGACAGGAGATCAATGTGGTAGTTCCTACCGGAAACTTCGGAAATATCCTTGCTGCGTACTATGCGAAACAGATGGGACTTCCGATCCACAAGCTGATCTGTGCATCGAATGAGAACCGTGTTCTTTATGATTTCTTCCGCACAGGAACTTATGACAGAAAGAGAGATTTCATCCTTACGACATCTCCTTCCATGGATATCCTGATCTCCAGCAATCTGGAAAGACTGATCTATCGTCTTACCGGAGAAAATGCTGAAAAGTGTGCAGAGCTTATGAAATCTTTAAGTGAGGGCGGCGAATATACCATTACTGACGAGATGAAAGCACAGCTTGGTGATTTTTATGGCAATTTCTGCAGCGAAGATGAGACTGCACAGGCCATCAGTGATATCTACAAAGACAGCAATTATGTGATCGATACGCATACAGCGGTTGCAGCCGGCGTATATAAGAAGTATGTAAGTGAGACAGCGGATTATCTTCCGACAGTGATCGCTTCTACTGCAAGTCCGTATAAATTCACAAGAAGTGTTATGGAAGCACTTGGCGAGGAGCATAAAGATCTGGATGATTTTGGCCTTGTAGACGCATTAAGTGCGCTTTCCGGAGTACCTGTTCCACGTGCAGTTGAAGAAATCCGTACTGCGCCGGTCCTTCATGACAGGGTGGTAGATGCAGTGGATATGCCGGCAGCAGTAAAGGATATTCTTAAGATCAAATAATAATTGATAATAAAATCAGTAAGAAAATGTATTTTCTGTTGAAAAAGCACAAATACTGGTTTATAATAAAAACAACGAAAACCGAATCCTGGAATGTTCGATCCCCCTTTTCTTTTTGAACCTACATTGACATTTTGGGAATCCAAAATCGCAGGTTGGATGTCAGACCTCACGTCGTGGTAGGCAGAAGACACTGTTGAGGATACCCACCTAGCATCTGCTAGGCGTCAAAAATAAGGGAACGGCATCCCGGGATTAATCGGTTAAAGACATGGAGCCGGTTAGTGGCTCTTTTTTCATATATAGGAGGAATTAAAACATGAGTGTTTCTGAAAGGAAATTTGGGACACTTCCTACAGGGGAAGAAGTAAAGATCTATCATCTTGAGAATAAAAAAGGTGCCTATGCGGAAGTGCTTCAGTATGGCGCGATCCTGGTGAAGATATGTGTTCCGGATAAGAACGGAGATCTGAAGGATGTGGTTCTTGGATATGACGATATCCGGGGATATGAGGTTAATGGATGCTTTTTCGGTGCAATCATTGGAAGAAGCGGAAACCGTATCGAGAATTCCAGATTTTTTATTGATGATAAAGAAGTGGTTCTTGCAGAGAATGAGAATCATAACAATCTTCACAGCGGTCCGGATGGCTTTGAGAAAAAGCTGTGGGGAGTAAAAGAAATTTCCCAGGAGAAGAACAGCGTGGATTTTTTCCGCATCAGTCCGGATGGAGAAAACGGATTTCCGGGAGAATTTTCCATTGTTGTGAAATATGAATTCACAGAGGAAAACGAACTGAAGATTTTTTACAGAGGACGCTCTGATGCAGCTACCGTTGCCAATATGACCAACCATTCTTATTTTAACCTGAACGGAGAAGGCAGCGGGGATGTGCTTGCCCAGGAAGTGTGTATTCATGCGAAGTATTTTACTCCGGTAAAAGACAGCCAGTCCATTCCTACCGGTGAATATGCACCGGTGGCGGGAACGCCGATGGATTTCAATGTTTCCAAACCGATCGGCAGAGACATTGAGGCGGACTTTGAACAGCTGAAGTTTACAGGCGGTTATGACCATAACTATGTAACAGATAATTATGCAAAGGGCAATGTCCGTTCGATTGCGACTGCATACTGCAGGGAATCCGGTATCGGTATGGAGGTTTCCTCCGATTGCCCGTGTGTGCAGTTCTATGCAGGCAATTTTGTTAAGGATGAGAAGGGAAAGAACGGTCATGTTTATCATGAACGTTATGGATTCTGCCTGGAGACACAGGTGGAGCCAAATGCAGTCAATGTAGAGGATTTCCATTCTCCGATCCTGCTTCCCGGTGAAGAGTACAGCTCTGAGACGGTTTACCGTTTCTTTGTGAAATAACAGATAAACAGAATTAAAAGAGGTGCGAGAAGGCAATGCAGATACGTGTGGCAGAAGAGAGGGATGCAGCAACACTTTTAGAGATTTATTCCTACTACGTAGAAAAAACTGCGATCACATTTGAATATGAAACACCTTCCATAGAAGAGTTTACGCAGCGAATCCATGATATAAAGGTGAAATATCCGTACATTGTGGCAGAAGAGAAGGGAGAGATCCTGGGGTATGCCTATGGTTCGGCGTTTCACCCGAGGGCTGCTTATGGCTGGTGTGCGGAGATGTCTGTTTATGTGAGACATGACCGGCGGGGCAGCGGTGCAGGAGGCAGACTCTATCGAGCCCTGGAGAGTCTTCTTGCAGAGATGGGAATTCTGAACCTGAATGCCTGCATTGCAGTTGCACTAAAAGAAGATGAATACCTGACCAATGCCAGTGTGGATTTTCATAAACATTTTGGTTATAAGCGTGTGGGAGAGTTCCACAGATGCGGCTATAAGTTTAACCGTTGGTATAATATGGTATGGATGGAAAAGATGATAGGCGAACATAAGAGCCTGCAGCCGGAAGTAAAGCTTTTTCCGGAAATCCAGGATAAGATCGGATTTGAACGTTTTTCCTGGTAAAAAAAAACCTGAGGGAGGTCAGCATGGACGAGGAAAAGAAAAATATAATCCAGCTCATGCTGGGATTTGTGCGCAGGGCAAACGGAGATCATGTCAGTGCATATGCGGCCCAGGCAGCGTATTTTCTGATCATGTCTTTTATCCCGTTTATACTGTTTCTTACAACGCTGATCCGTTATACACCGTTAAGCTATAATGTTGTCAGGGATGCCATCATCGGGTTTGTGCCCGGAAATCTGCAGACCTTTGTGCTGAGCATTGTGGTAGAAGTATACAAAAGAAGTACAGCCATCGTGCCGTTGTCTGCGCTGATGGCGCTCTGGGCGTCCGGAAAGGGAATGCAGGCGATCACCAATGGTTTAAATACCATTTATCATGTAAAGGAAACCCGAAACTGGCTGATGACCAGAATCTATTCGGTTTTTTATATGCTGTTGTTTGTGCTGGCGATCATTGTCACTCTTCTGGTTCTGGTTCTTGGTAACCGGATCCAGGTAGCTGCACAGAGAACCATTCCGATTCTCGGGAGGCTGCTGGCCAAGGTTATGGGGGCCAGGACATTGCTTGTATTTGCCGTGCTGTTTGCAGTGTTTCTGGTTCTTTATAAAGTACTTCCAAACCGAAAGGCAACCTTTAAAAGCCAGCTTCCGGGTGCATTTATGATCGCAGTGGCGTGGATGATATTTTCCTACGGATTTTCCCTGTATTTTGCATTTTTTCCGGATTTCGGAAATATGTACGGAAGTCTGACTGCGCTGATCATGGTAATGCTGTGGCTGTATGTGTGTATGAACCTGCTTCTTTACGGGGCGGAGATTAATGCCTACTTCGAAAATGAATTCCGAAAGGCCCAGAGATCTGTAAAAACACTTCTTTCCAAGAAAGAAAATGAAAAAAACAGTACCAAAGAATCCTGACTTTGCGCTTGACAGAAGACAGACCTTGTGGCATAGTATTAAAAGACAGAAAAGCTGTGAAGGTGTTTATAGAGGATCGTTTTCTCACAGAGAAGGGAAGTCACCGGCTGTAAGCTTCCCCGAGTTCAGATGGTTCTTGAATTTCCCACCGGAGCTTCCTCTCTGAAGTAACAGTAGGAGATGACGTAAGCTGCGCGTTAAGCAGACAAGAGGTGCCCGTGATCTTTTCATGGGAAACTGGGTGGTACCGCGGATATTCCGTCCCTTTTATAAGGGGCGGTTTTTTTATTGCCCATATCTGGATCTTCGGGGTGGGCGGCGGATCATTTGATCATTTTAATTAAAGGAGAAATAGACCATGGATATGAAAGAAAGACTTCAGGAACTGGCTGAAAATGCCAGAAAACGGATCGAGGAATCCGAGGGCCTGGATAAGCTGAATGATGTGCGTGTTGCATATCTTGGAAAAAAAGGTGAGCTTACTGCAATCTTAAAAGGTATGAAGGATGTTGCTCCGGAAGAGCGTCCGAAGGTTGGGCAGCTTGTCAATGAGACAAGAGCTAAGATCGAAGAACTTCTGGAAGCCTCCAAAAAGGATTTCGAGGAGAAGGTCCGTGAGGAAAAAATGAAGGCAGAAGTGATTGACGTAACACTTCCTGCAAAGAAAGCAAAGATCGGTCATCGCCATCCGAATACTATCGCTCTGGAAGAAGTTGAGCGTATTTTCATCGGAATGGGCTATGAGGTTGTGGAAGGTCCGGAGATTGAGTATGCGGACTACAACTTTACAAAGCTGAATATTCCGGAGGATCATCCGGCAAGAGATGAGCAGGATACATTCTTTATCAATGATTCCATTCTGCTCCGTTCCCAGACATCACCGGTGCAGGCACGTGAGATGGAAAAAGGCAAGCTTCCGATCCGTATGATCGCACCTGGCCGTGTATTCCGTTCTGATGAGGTAGATGCAACACATTCACCTTCCTTCCATCAGATCGAGGGTCTTGTTATTGATAAGAATGTTACGTTTGCAGATCTTAAGGGAACCCTTCAGGAGTTCGCAAAAGAGCTGTTCGGACCGGAGACAAAGACCAAATTCCGTCCGCATCATTTCCCGTTCACAGAGCCGAGCGCTGAGGTTGATGTTTCCTGCTTCAAATGCGGCGGAAAAGGCTGCCGTTTCTGTAAAGGTTCCGGCTGGATCGAAATCCTTGGCTGTGGTATGGTTCACCCGAATGTTCTCCGTATGTGCGGGATCGATCCGGATGAGTATACAGGATTTGCCTTTGGTGTAGGTCTGGAGCGTATCGCACTTCTGAAATATGAGATCGATGATATGCGTCTTCTCTATGAGAACGACAGCAGATTCCTGAAACAGTTCTAAAACAGTGAACACGGATCATGAGTATCCGTCTGACAGTAAATATAGAAAAAAGAAGGGACAACCAAAATGAATACTTCATTATCTTGGATTAAAACATATGTGCCGGATCTGGATGTAACGGCACAGGAATATACAGATGCCATGACCTTAACAGGCACAAAGGTAGAGGGCTTTACAGAGCTGGATGCAGATCTTGATAAGATCGTGATCGGCCAGATCGATAAGATCGAGAAACATCCGGATGCAGATAAGCTGATCATCTGCCAGGTAAATATCGGAACTGAGAGTGTGCAGATCGTAACAGGCGCTCCAAATGTAAAAGAAGGAGATAAGGTTCCAGTTGTTCTTGATGGTGGACGTGTTGCAGGCGGCCACGATGGAAAAATGACTCCCGGAGGTATCAAGATCAAAAAAGGCAAACTCCGTGGCGTGGAGTCCTTTGGTATGATGTGCTCTATCGAGGAACTTGGAAGTACCAGAGAAATGTATCCGGAAGCACCGGAATACGGAATCTATATTTTTCCTGAGGATGCAGTTGTGGGGGAGAGCGCTGTTAAGGCACTTGGCCTTGACGATGTGGTATTTGAGTATGAGATCACTTCTAACCGTGTAGACTGCTACGGCGTTCTTGGAATCGCAAGAGAGGCAGCAGCAACCTTCCAGAAGAAATTCTGCCCGCCGATTGTAGAGGTTAAGGAAAATGATGAGAAAGCTTCCGATTATGTAAAGGTTACTGTAGAGGATCCGGAGCTTTGCCCGCGTTACTGTGCAAGGGTTGTAAAAAATGTCAAGATCGGTCCGTCTCCGAAGTGGATGCAGAGATGTCTGGCTTCCAATGGAATCCGTCCGATCAACAACCTGGTTGACATCACAAACTATGTAATGGAAGAATTTGGACAGCCAATGCATGCATATGATCTGGATACCATCGCAAATCAGGAGATCATTGTACGCCGTGCAGGAAAAGATGAGAAATTCGTTACACTGGATGGCCAGGAGCGTATCATGGATGAGAACGTTCTGATGATCTGTGACGGTGAGAAGGCTGTCGGCATCGCAGGTATCATGGGTGGAGAGAATTCCATGATCACAGACGATGTAAAAACTGTTCTTTTTGAGGCAGCGTGCTTCGATGGAACCAGCATCCGTCTTTCTTCCAAGAGAATCGGACTTCGTACAGATGCATCCGGTAAATTTGAGAAGGGTCTTGACCCGAACAATGCACAGGCTGCAATTGACCGTGCATGCCAGCTGATGGAAGAACTTGGTGCAGGTGAGGTTGTAGGCGGAATGGTTGATGTCTGCAGCGAGACAAGAGAACCATCCAGAGTAAAATTTGAGCCTGAGAAGATCAACAAGCTTCTTGGAACCAGCCTTACAAAAGAAGAGATGATCGATTATCTTGGACGTGTAGAACTGGCTTATGATGAAAAAACAGACGAGATCGTTGCACCGACATTCCGTCAGGATATCCACTGCAATGCAGATGTTGCAGAGGAGGTTGCAAGATTCTATGGCTATGATAAGATTCCGATGACACTTCCTACAGGAGAGGCTACTACAGGTAAGCTGCCATTTAAGCTTCGTATCCAGGAGGTTGCAAGAGATATTGCAGAATACTGCGGATTCTCAGAGGGAATGTCCTATTCTTTCGAAAGCCCGAAGGTATTTGACAAGCTTTGTATTCCTGAGGACAGTGAGCTTCGTAAAGTCATCACCATCAGCAATCCTCTTGGAGAGGACTACAGTATCATGCGTACAAGCACACTGAACGGTATGTTGGCATCCCTTTCTACAAACTATAACAGACGTAATAAAGATGTTCGTCTTTACGAGCTTGGAAATATTTATCTTCCAAAGTCCCTTCCGGTCACAGAGCTTCCGGATGAGCGTACCATGTTTACACTTGGAATGTACGGAAAAGGCGATTTCTTTGATATGAAGGGTGTATGTGAGGAGTTCTTCGAGAAGATCGGAATGAAGAAAAAGGTTACCTACGATCCAAACAGCGGAAAACCATTCCTTCATCCAGGAAGACAGGCTAACATGATCTACGAGGGTAAGGTGGTTGGATACTTAGGGGAGGTTCATCCGGCTGTTGCAGATAATTACTCTATCGGAGAAAAAGCATATATCGCAGTGATCGACATTCTGGATGTTCTGGAATTTGCTGGTTTCAACCACAAATATACAGGAATTGCCAAATATCCGGCTGTAACTCGTGACCTGAGCCTCGTAGTTCCTCATGCAGTTCTTGCAGGACAGATTGAGGAGATTTTTGACCAGAGAGGCGGAAATATTCTTGAGAGCTATCAGCTGTTCGATATCTACGAGGGTGCACAGATTGAGAAAGGTTTCAAATCCATGGCTTATTCTCTGGTATTCCGTGCTCATGACAAGACTCTTGGTGAAAACGAGATCTCCGCAGCAATGAAAAAGATCATGAATGGTCTTAACGGACTTGGAATCGAGCTGAGAAGCTGATGCTGATCTACATTGTAAGACATGGCCTGACCGAGTGGAATAAATTAAAAAAACTTCAGGGTGCAGCGGATGTACCTCTTGCGAAGGAAGGGGTTCTTCTTGCGGAAAAAACAGGAGAAGCTCTCCGTAATGTGATGTTTGATATCTGTTTTACAAGTCCGCTCTCAAGGGCAAAACAGACAGCAGAATATGTTCTGGGGAAACGAGATGTTCCGATCATACCGGATAAGCGGATTCAGGAGATCGATTTTGGCGTGCTGGAGGGTGATCAGGTAAGAGATGCAGATGGCAATTATATCGATCCGCAGATTGAGACTTTTTTCCGTGATCCGGTAAATTTTAAACGACCGGAAAAGGGCGAGGATATTTTTGATGTGATCGCCAGGACAAAGGATTTCTGGGATGAAAAAACATCAGATCCGACTCTTGCGGATAAAACAATTCTTGTTGCCTCTCATGGATGTGCAGTCCGTGCTCTTCTTCAAAATGTAGATCCTGATCCGAAGAATTTCTGGAGAGGCTCCGTGCCGCCTAACTGCTGTATTAATCTTGTGGAAGTAAAGAATGGAATGACAACACTTCTGGAAGAAGATAAAGTTTATGCATAAAAAATAATGAGAAACGCAGAATAACCGTAATGGCTGTTCCGCGTTTCTTTTTTTGTCTGTTTTTATTGGTGGAATTTTACAGGTTATGATTGACTAATCGAGATAAAATGAGATAAAATATACAAAAGAAATAAATAGTTCAGAAAAATAAAAAGTTAAACTTTACTAATTATATAAAAATACAGAATTGTGTTGAAATTATATGAAATCATTTAACTGAGTGTGGATTGCGAATATCCGCCTACGGATAGAGGATGATTACTGATAGTGATGTGATATGTGGAATGGGGTGAGTGTATGCAGTCATTAAATGAGACAAAAGCAGGGGAAAGCTACACGATCAAGTGGATGACCGGAATGCCGGAGACTATGGAACAGATCAGGCAATATGATGTCAGTGAAGGAAAGACCGTACAGATCATAAGTAGGATACTTGGCGGAGTGATCGTAGGTGTTTGCGGACGCAGGATCCTGATCAGCGATGATGCAGCCTGCCGTATAAAAGTCTAAATAAAAGTATAAAATAGAAAAAAGACGAAAGGACAATTCTTTTGGCGAAGGAATTGTCCTTTCTGGTTGTTTTAGGGAAGAGGTTATGGTAGTATGGGGACAAAAGAATAACTTTTTTCAAAAGTAAAGACAGGGGAGGCATATTATGGGAAAAAAGTTTATGAATACAGTGCTGTTTCTGGCAGTAACAGTGGCCGCGGCAACCCTGACCGCTTATGTGGGAAAAGGCTCCGGGAATGTGTTGCTTTATAATTTTACATTTCTGGGACTTATGCTGATCATATACGCAGTGGGGCTTTTTGCAGGTTTATATCGGATGGATAACCTGTCAAGAGCACTGAAGCATGGCGCTGGTGAGATCACAGAAGTGTTTCAGCTTCCGGGAAGAGCCAGAAAAGAAGAGATTGGACAGCTGCGAGGGATTTTTGGTGACCGCTATCTCGACAAAAAGATGGATGATTTTGTTGATAGTATCAGCAGAACGGAAGAAGGAATCGCTGAAGTAGAGGATTTTGTGAATATTGAGGATGTAGATGTACATATCCACAAGAGACTCCTTGAGATGGCTCCGGACATTTTTACAAGCCTTGGTATCCTTGGAACATTTATCGGTCTTGTGTGGGGACTTAAGAATTTCCAGCCCACGGATTATGAAGTGATGACAAGCTCGGTATCCGCTCTTGTGGATGGCATCAAAGTTGCGTTTCTGACCTCCATTTATGGAGTTGCACTTTCTGTTGTGTACACATTTGGGATGAAAAGCGGATATTCTGCGATGTCCCAGGCAATGCAGGATTTTCTGGATCGTTTTCACGCACTGGTGCTCCCTACTGCGGAGAATGAGTCCTGGAATCTCCTTGTTTCCAGCCAGAAGACGCAGACAGAAGCCATGAAACAGATGGCGGAACAGTTTTCTGTGCAGATGGCAGACAGCTTTGAGAAAGTGATCACACCTACTTTTCAGAAAATGAATGATTCTCTGGACGTTCTTACTGCATCTGTGACAAAAGGGCAGCAGGATGCGATCCGCGAGATTCTGGATACGTTTTTAAGCGAGATGCATGGGTCCTTTCAGATGCAGTTTGAAGATTTTAATGATGCCCTGGCAGAACTTAAGAAGGTGCAGAAGGAGAATACAGAATATACATCAGAATTGTACAAGACCATGAGCAGTCAGCTGAGTGAAACCTTTACGAAGCAGGAACGTGCCATGAAGGAAGCCATTAAGGAAATCGACGAGATGCAGAGTAGTTATATGAAGACTGCAGACCGTATTATCCGGGATAATCAGACGATCCAGCAGCTGCAGAAACGGGATTACGAAAAGCTTGCCCGGCATATGCATGAAAATGAAAAAGAATCCGCAGATCTCTGGAAAAACTGCAATGCATCTATGCGCCAGTATGTGGACAGTGCTGCAGAAGGGATGAAAGCAGTTGCGGATTCCAATAGGATCAGCGAGGAGCTGCTTCGTGAAGATAAAAAGATGATTGAAGATTTTGAAGCCAGAGTGAAAGAATTTACTGAGAGCCAGAAGATGGTCAACAGTGTTCTGGATGAGGTGCGCAGGCTTCTTTCTGAGATCAAGACGGCAAAAAATAACCGTGATATCCATCTGATCGCCGGACAGCCCTGGGGCTATGGAAGCAATGCCGGTATCCAGGAACTTAAGGATAAGCTGACGGGTCTGGAGGATCTTCTGGAAGGACAGGGTGCAAGACAGGAAGCATTGCTGGATGAGATCGAGCGCAGTATCCGTGAGGCAACGAAGGCAGCACAGAAAAGCCGTTTTGGTTTATTTAAATAAGAGAGGAATTGTCAATGCGCAAAAAAAGAAAGCCGGAGGAGCATGGATTTAATGTCTGGCGTTCTTATTCGGATATGATGGCAGGAGTTTTGCTGCTTTTTGTTCTGATCATGTGTGTGACACTTTTTCAGGCACAGAAGAGCTATCAGGACAGTCTGAAGGAACGGGATGAAAAAATTGCTCTTCAGGAAAAATATACAGAAGAGCTTCTGGAAAAACAGAATGCGCTGGATGAGCAGGCAGGGACATTAAAGAGCCAGGATGAGCAGATCAAGTCCAAGGACAAGCAGATCAAATCTCAGGATGAAGAACTGTCTTCTCTGGCGGAGAAGCTTGCCAAACAGCAGGAAACGCTTGAGGCGCAGCAGAAGAAGCTGAAAGAACAGCAGAAAAAGCTGGCCTCTCAGAAAAAGAAGCTTTCCAGCCAGCAGAATACATTGAAAGAGCAGCAGTCTGCGCTGGATGAAAAAACAGAGCTTCTGGAAGAGCAGCAGGAGAAGATCGATAAGATCATCGGCGTGAAAGCTGAGGTTGTGGAAGCTTTGCAGAAGGAATTTGAGAAAAAGAACCTCAATGTGGATATTGATCCACAGACAGGTGCGCTGACATTGAATGCCAATGTTATGTTTGATTATGATCAGGCAGAGCTTACCGATTCCGGTAAGATGACATTGTCTATGGTGTTGCCGACATATTGTAAGGTATTGCTGGATGATTCCTATAAGAAATATCTTGGCGAGATCATTATTGATGGTTATACGGATACAGATGGAGATTACAGTTATAACCTGGAGCTGTCACAGAAGAGGTCTCTGGCGGTAGCGCAGTATCTTTTGGATATTAAGAGTGATTTTCTGAAGGATTCACAGGTTCAGGAACTGAAGGATTGTCTGACAGTGAATGGGCATTCCATGTCAGATCCGGTTCTGGATGCAGATGGAAATGTAGATAAAGACGCGTCCAGACGTGTAGAGGTAAAATTCCGTCTGAAGGATGAAGAGATGATCCAGGAACTGAATAAGATCATGCAGGGAGATTCTGCAGAGTCCGATGGTACTGCTCAGAAAAAAGAAAAGAATCAGGAAGAAAATCAGGATAATAAGCAGTAATTAAATATGGCTGCTTTATATTTGGCAGGGGATTATCTGATGAATTTTCTGACATTGGTTACGGTTGGAAGGGATTGCCTTGACAGACTGAGTTATCGGTTCCAGGCGAATTTTTCTATGAATTATGAAGCTTGTATTTCGGGATGTAAGCCTAATGCAGTGTATGGGAAGTGAATGAGGTTTAACTGAATCAAGTAAATCCGTTGCGGGTCTGCGAAAAGCGCTGAGCTGTTATTCGGTTATGAGCAAGTAGCGAAGTGGATTGTGAATATCCGCTTGACATTTGTTCTTTTTTCTCTGGTGTCTGGTAGTGTTGTATTTGCTAGGCGCCGGGGATTTTTTGTTTTGTTGGAGATATAGAGGGACGCTAGAGAAAGATGGAATCGGTCTGTGTGGGGGATGGAGAGAGGGACACCAGAGGAAGGTGGCATCGGTTCGGGGGTGGATGCAGTCGAGGATGTTTTTGAGGTTTTCAGTATTGGATGTGGACGAGGGACGCCAGAGGAAGGTGGCATCGGTCCGGGCAGGGACTCCGTCGGGGGATACTACTAGGACTCCGTGAGACGGCTAAAAGCATTGCGGCAGGGCCAGAACTCGCCTTCGGCTCAGACAGCAGCCCCTGCCGCAATAACGCCGTCTCCCGCAGTCCAAGTAGTAATCACCCCTCCTCCGCAGCAACCCGGCCCGATGCCACCTTCCTCTGGCTGACACTTCCAGCCGACAGGAAAAACATGCGGGGGACGGAAGCGGACTGGGCGTCCTGTCCTGAAATGTTGGACCGGTACAGAATATTCCTATAAGTACCGAAGAATCCCCGGAATCAGATCGGCCCAGCGTATCACTATAAATATCGAAGAATACAGGAACCAGATCGGCCCAGCGTTCCACTCTGAGTACCGCAGCATACAGACAAAAGTCAACAACGCAGCACACACAACAACGAAGAACTCCTTCCGTGCCCAACGGGGTGGGAGCGCGAGGGAGGGCGTTCGGGCTACGGAACTCTGAGATCGCCTTCCCTCGCACTTACCGCATTGAAAATGCGACCGGCGTAGCGCCA
>NZ_JALIFS010000017.1:0-62408 GCF_022868965.1 Blautia sp. NSJ-140
ACCCTGGCTTTCTATATACTGCCGTATCGTTTCAATCGTTGCTCCGCCTGCACTGAGCAGACAGAAGATCTGACTCCAGAATGCATCTTTCATGGTCTAACTCCATTATATTTATCATCCTTTTTCTTATACCGACAGATATGTATTTATGAACTAATTGTTCTTTTTTCAGTATACTACATCAGGGAAGGGAGAACAAGTGTTTCTTTTATACTATAGAGATTTTTTTGAGCAGATATGATCAGATGTGCAATTCATCTCACCACCTGAAGAGGTGGGAGAATTCTTGCTACATTTGTTAAAACGAATACGAGAAAACTCGAAATCCGAACCATCACACTGCCCGGAACTCCGGGATATCCGCTGAAAATATGCGCCATAGCATCCATCAGCAATAACAGAGAAGCAAAACTCTCCATCAGGATAAGATACCGACGCTTTTCCCTGTCATAATTACTGCTCAGAAATATACATAATGTAGCTATGGCACAAAATGCACATCCCCATATAAGTATCGCTACCTGCAGTACTTTATCATCCGGCATAAAAAACACTCCTCACATTCGTCACTTACAATAAGTATTGCACTTTACCGTGTAAAAGTCAACCTTTCAAAAAAATCCCAAAGTATTTCTACTCCGGGATTTTTTTCAGTTCTGATAAAATTTTAATTTCCACATCCTTTTCATTTCGCACTCCACGGCCTGCTACTACCAGAACATTCTCTTCCTCAAGGCTCTTTACCTTATCAATGACCCTGGATGATAGAATCATGATCCTGGAATCTGCCATTTTTTCGTTTACTGGAATAAGGTTGTCCTAAATTCTTTATTGCCAACGCCTACTACTTCCTCTGCCATTTTCTTATTGCGCCCGTAATTTTTTATTATTATAATCTGAACATGGGTGCTACCATAACGGTAGGCGGTTAGTTCTTCTCCAGAGGGACTATGGTCTACACTCCGTTACGGTCGGTGCTAAACGAGTGCCACCGGCACTCAGCACCCCTCTGATTACATAGAAACCCGAAAGGGAATCCACTGGAAAGGAGGGCTAAGCCATGAGTATTATTGACTTCATAGCTGTGGTTAGCTTCGGCTTAACCTGCTTTGGTCTTGGATATACCTTTGGCAAAGATAATAATAAATCACAAAAATAACCGCCCCAGCCTGCAAACTAAGCGGTTATCTTTGATATCTTAATAGTAAAACGGACTAACCGTCTATCGGTAGCACTCTACTTCTATAATCATATTATCACGCATCTGTGAAAATATCAAAAAGTTCTTTTTCCATAGTATGTAATACGAATTTAAAAAGTTACTGTTCACTCCGTTCTCAGTAACACGCTTCGCGATGCACAGAATTTATGCTGATCGCATAAATTCGCGCAGTATGTCTCTGGTTTTCTGTGACCTTCGCTCACAAAAAACACCTCGCGGAACATTACCAGTGAACAGTAACTTTGAAAATACTTATAAGCCGAAAAAATGCACCAGTACCAGCTTGAGCACAGAAGCTCCACCAAAAGCAACAACTGCAGTTACAACTAATTGCATAGGTTTTGAGAAATTTTCGAACATAAAAACTTTCCTACTCTTGCTCCGCACCTTGCTTAAAGATCCTGTCGTAAATGCTGCCATCATTATGACTGACACAGATACCAAGGTCTCACAATAGCCGGCAAGCTTTCCTAATACATCATTATACATATATGCACCTGTTTCATGCAGAATCCAGTATAGAACCAATGCACAAACTCCCATGACACTTTGGAGCTTCATTTCCTTAAAAATCTTCTCTTTCTCTGTAGTTGCATAATCTGACATTGTTTTAGCAATTTTTCTTTCTTCTTCGTTCATCATCTCGCTTTTCCTTTCCCCACTGATAATCTCAGGAATGCTGATATCATAATAATCTGCAATATCCACAAGAATACTGATATCCGGCATATTGTTTCCGTTTTCCCATCTGGATACGGTCCTTCCAGAGACATTTAATATTTCTGCCAACTGCTCCTGTGTAATGCCTTTTTCTTTGCGAAGTTTTTTTAAAAAATTCCCGATTTTTACTTGGTCCACCTCAACTCCTCCTTTCATCATCAAATATAGAATCTGTTATCTGCAAATAACACGACACAAAGCGAGAAATGTCGTATTTTCACTAATAGACACAGTTGTCTATGCGTTTTTTATTTTTTCAATTATACAAACTGAAATTAGTCAGCCTTTGTTGTTCTCTGTTCTGTCAGCAGGAGTTTTCAATGTAATGGCATAAACTGTCCCCACTTTTAATGGGTCTGTCTCCATAACCTTTCCGTCGTGATATACAACAATTTCGTCACCAACAGAAAGGTTGGTATAACTGTCCTTGTTTTCTACACTCAAAGATATTGACCACCTTGACCCATTCGGATACCCATCTGCTGTATCAGAGTACATTATGATATAATCGTTATGCACCTCTTCTACAATACCCGTTACACTTGGTTTGTTCTCAATAATATAATTCATACTCTTGGTGTTGCAACCGCCCAGACCAAACACACAAACCAATGCTAGAACCAATGCTATCAACTTTTTCATAAAATCACACTCCTTTAGACTTCACAGTTGAAGAAGTCTTACATTTTTTGTGCGGAGACCTTCTTCCTGCGGTATGTATCCGCATATCCTATTCCTTTATTCTCGCCTGGATATATTCCAGATCTCCACAGTACGGTGTTCCTGCCAGATACCATTCCCTTGCCAATATGCGAAGAAAAAAATTCTTCACATACCTGCCTGTTTTAATTAGTTCGCTATTCCTTATAGCCGTATTCAAATCTTTCACATAACAGAAAAACCCCGGAAACCTTGCGGTTCCGGGGTATCTTACGTTTGGACACAATGTACCTTGCGGTACTCTATTTATAAAATTAAGATGTTATGCTAAAATTACTCGATGATTGTAGCAACACGTCCTGATCCTACAGTACGTCCACCCTCGCGGATAGCGAATGTAAGACCCTGGCTCATAGCGATCGGATGAATCAGCTCGATTGTCATCTCGATGTTATCTCCAGGCATGCACATCTCTGTTCCCTCTGGAAGGTTGCAAACACCTGTTACGTCTGTTGTTCTGAAGTAGAACTGCGGACGATAGTTGTTGAAGAATGGTGTATGACGGCCACCCTCGTCTTTAGTCAGAACGTAAACCTGAGCTGTGAATTTTGTATGGCATGTAAGTGTTCCTGGTTTAGCAAGAACCTGTCCACGCTCGATCTCGTTTCTCTGAACACCACGAAGAAGTGCTCCGATGTTATCACCAGCCTGAGCCTCATCAAGAAGTTTACGGAACATCTCGATACCAGTTACAACAACTTTACGAGTCTCCTCTTTGATACCAACGATCTCAACCTCATCAGATACGTGAAGAACACCAGCCTCAACTCTACCAGTTGCAACTGTACCACGTCCTGTGATAGAGAATACATCCTCTACAGGCATAACGAATGGCTTATCTGTGTCACGCTGTGGGTCTGGAATGTAGCTGTCAACAGCATCCATAAGCTCCATGATCTTGTCGCCCCACTCGCTGCTCGGATCCTCAAGTGCTTTAAGAGCAGAACCCTGGATAACCGGGATGTCATCTCCTGGGAAGTCATACTCGGAAAGAAGCTCACGGATCTCCATCTCTACGAGCTCAAGAAGCTCCTCATCGTCTACCATATCACATTTGTTCATGAATACAACGATGTAAGGAACACCTACCTGACGGGAAAGAAGGATATGCTCTTTAGTCTGAGCCATAACACCATCTGTAGCAGCAACAACAAGGATAGCACCATCCATCTGAGCTGCACCTGTGATCATGTTCTTAACGTAGTCAGCATGTCCTGGGCAGTCAACGTGTGCATAGTGTCTATGCTCTGTCTCATACTCAACGTGTGCTGTAGAAATTGTGATACCACGCTCTCTTTCCTCTGGAGCTTTATCGATATTAGCGAAATCTGTAGCTGTGTTACCTGCTACTCTCTCAGACAGAACTTTTGTGATAGCTGCTGTTAAAGTTGTTTTACCATGGTCAACGTGTCCGATGGTACCAATGTTACAATGCGGTTTTGTTCTCTCAAACTTAGCCTTTGCCATTTTAAAATGTCCTCCTTAAAAAACTTGACTCTGTAATCAGAGCATTTTTTCAGATTTAAACTTGCTAACCTTGATTATATTGCAAACCAAGGTTATTTGCAAGCATTTTATTATTTTATAGCGGATCAGTCCTTCTTAGAAAGAATCTTCTCCTGTACAGACTTCGGAACCTGCTCATATTTCTCGAAGAACATAGAGTAGTTACCACGTCCCTGTGTTCTGGAACGAAGGTCTGTAGCATATCCGAACATCTCGGAAAGCGGAACATATCCACGGATCATCTTACCGCCACCGATATCTTCCATACCCTCGATACGTCCACGACGGGAGTTGATATCACCGATAACGTCACCCATGTAATCCTCTGGTGTAGTAACTTCGACCTTCATGATTGGCTCAAGAAGTACCGGAGCTGCTTTCTGCATAGCATCCTTAAATGCAAGAGAACCTGCAATGTGGAATGCCATCTCAGAAGAATCGACTTCATGGTAAGAACCATCGTATACATTAGCATGTACACCAACTACCGGGAATCCTCCGAGGATACCAGCTTTCATAGCTTCCTCGATACCTTCGCCAACTGCCGGGATGTATTCCTTCGGAATAGCACCACCAACAACTGTGGACTCGAACTTGTACAGCTCTTCTCCGTTGGCATCCATAGGCTCGAATTTAACTTTACAGTGACCATACTGTCCACGACCACCAGACTGTTTTGCATACTTGCTGTCTACATCAACAGGTTTGGTGATTGTCTCTTTGTAAGCAACCTGAGGTGCACCTACGTTAGCCTCAACCTTGAACTCACGAAGAAGACGGTCAACGATGATATCCAGGTGAAGCTCACCCATACCAGCGATGATGGTCTGTCCTGTTTCCTGATCTGTATGAGCACGGAATGTTGGGTCCTCCTCAGCAAGCTTAGCAAGTGCCTCACCAAGTTTGCCCTGTCCAGCTTTTGTCTTAGGCTCGATAGCGAGCTCGATAACCGGCTCCGGGAACTCCATGGACTCAAGGATTACCGGATGCTGCTCGTCGCAGATTGTATCACCTGTTGTAGTGAATTTGAATCCGATCGCTGCAGCGATATCTCCGGAGTAAACTTTGTCCAGCTCCATACGTTTGTTAGCGTGCATCTGAAGGATACGTCCAACACGCTCTTTTTTATCTTTTGTGGCATTCAGTACATAAGAACCGGAGTTCATTGTTCCTGAATAAACACGGAAATAAGCAAGTTTTCCTACGAATGGGTCAGTCATGATCTTGAATGCAAGAGCGGAGAACGGCTCATCATCAGATGAATGTCTCTCAACTTCGTTGCCGTCAAGGTCAACGCCCTTGATAGCCGGGATATCTGTAGGAGCCGGCATGTACTCAAGGATTGCATCCAGAAGTTTCTGAACACCCTTGTTTCTGTAAGCGGAACCGCAGCAAACCGGTACTGCTGTACACTCACATGTAGCTTTTCTGAGGACAGCTTTCAGTCTGTCTACAGAAGGCTCATCTCCCTCAAGATACTCCATCATGAGGTCATCATCCAGCTCGCAGATCTTCTCGACCAGCTCTGTATGATAAAGTTCTGCGTCTTCCTGCATATCCTCCGGGATATCAACGATAGAGATATCGTCGCCCTTGTCATCATTGTAGATGTATGCTTTCATCTCGAAAAGGTCGATGATTCCTTTGAAGTCATCCTCTTTTCCGATTGGAAGCTGAAGGCAGATAGCATTTTTACCAAGACGAGTCTTGATCTGCTCTACTGCACCGTAGAAGTTTGCACCAAGGATATCCATCTTGTTGATGAATGCCATACGAGGTACATTGTAGGTATCAGCCTGACGCCATACGTTCTCTGACTGCGGCTCAACACCACCCTTAGCACAGAAAACGCCGACAGCACCATCAAGTACACGAAGGGAACGCTCAACCTCAACAGTGAAGTCTACGTGTCCTGGTGTATCAATGATGTTGATACGATGCTCAAGAGCACCTGGCTTTGGTTTGCAGTTCTCCTCAAGAGTCCAGTGACATGTTGTAGCAGCGGATGTGATTGTGATACCACGCTCCTGCTCCTGCTCCATCCAGTCCATTGTTGCTGTACCTTCATGAGTATCACCGATCTTGTAGTTAACACCTGTATAATAAAGAATACGCTCTGTAAGAGTTGTTTTACCAGCATCGATATGCGCCATGATACCGATATTTCTGGTTCTCTCTAACGGATATTCTCTTCCTTCTTTTCCAGCCAATGAATTTTCCTCCTCGAATTAGAAGCGATAGTGAGCAAATGCTTTATTTGCCTCAGCCATCTTATGCATGTCTTCTTTTCTCTTAACGGATGCACCTGTGTTGTTCATTGCGTCCAGAAGCTCATTAGCCAGTCTTTCTTCCATTGTCTTCTCGCCTCTCTTACGTGAGAACATTGTAAGCCAACGAAGAGCAAGTGCCTGACGTCTGTCTGCTCTTACCTCGATCGGAACCTGATAAGTAGCACCACCGATACGTCTTGCTTTTACCTCGAGAACTGGCATGATGTTGTTCATAGCCTCTTCAAATACTTCAATTGCTGGTTTACCAGCTTTTTCCTCTACTCTGGCGAATGCACCGTATACAATTTTCTGAGCAACACCTTTCTTACCGTCTAACATGATGTTATTGATAAGTTTGGTAACCACTTTGTTATTGTACATCGGGTCAGCCAGAACGTCTCTTTTCTGAGTATGTCCTTTACGTGGCACGTTACTTCCCTCCTTAATCATATTGATTATATCATCGGTACTCACGCAGTAAAACTATTGCATGTTCGCACTGGTAAGGTCCTATATTTAACCCGCAACCGACAGGGTATATGGAATACCGTACAAATCCTTATAGTCTTCCGCTGTAATACATTAGATGAATAATATCTTTGTAATCCTCCTGATTATCTGCAATCAGGAAGCGGTGTAGATTTCTGATCTACTTAAATTATTTTTTAACTTTAGGTCTCTTAGCTCCGTATTTGGAACGAGCCTGTTTTCTGTTAGCGACACCTGCTGTATCAAGAGTACCTCTGATGATGTGGTATCTTGTACCAGGTAAGTCCTTAACTCTTCCTCCACGGATAAGAACAACGCTATGCTCCTGAAGGTTGTGACCCTCTCCTGGAATATAACTTGTTACCTCGATACCGTTGGAAAGACGAACTCTGGCGATCTTTCTAAGAGCTGAGTTAGGCTTTTTAGGAGTAGCTGTTTTAACAGCAGTACAAACACCACGTTTCTGTGGAGCAGCCTGATCAACTGCTTTCTTTCTTAAAGAGTTGTATGTTTTCTGCAGAGCCGGTGCTGTAGATTTCTTAACAGCTGTCTGACGGCCCTTTCTTACTAACTGGTTGAATGTTGGCATTCCATTTCACCTCCCGATTTATTTCTCCATGGGCTTTCCCATGGGGCCTTGCGGTTGCTATTTACAAATTACGGCATGCGGAAATATAACGTTTCATTCGCACGCTTGCTCATTATAGACCGTAAATACAGAGCTTGTCAAGGTGTTTTATAAAGAATTTTTGCTGATTTTACAGGGGTTTTACACGGTTTTCTCCATAGATGTCACAACCCTG
Source organism: Blautia sp. NSJ-140 (assembly GCF_022868965.1). Taxonomy (NCBI): domain Bacteria; kingdom Bacillati; phylum Bacillota; class Clostridia; order Lachnospirales; family Lachnospiraceae; genus Blautia; species Blautia sp. NSJ-140. The sequence goes on from NZ_JALIFS010000017.1 coordinate 7,731, forward strand.
CGAAAATGACGGTTTTACCTCCAGGGTCTGGCCTTTTCTGTCCACCCGTGTTCCTTCCAGTAAGCCACATCCACTTCATTCCATCCACTTTTTACAAGCTTACGCATCACCTCGAAATATGTTTTGGTCTTCAACACCGGTTTTACATGGCCATAGTTCTTACGGATTTTTTCTGCCAGCTTATCGGTCGCTTTCTCAATCTCCGCCATCTTTTCCGGAGAAATTGATTTATAATTTATGGCATGAACGGCAGTACCGTACCTGTATATCTTTCCCATTCCCCAGAAAAACATACTGTCTGCCATATCTTTGTTGGTCCATTTCGTTCCGTCACCTGCTGCGGTAGAAATACAGACTCCCTGTTTGGAAAACATATCCGGGGTTGGCCTGTGCAGCATCCATCGGTAGCCATAGTGATCCAGCCATGCTTTCATGGAACCGGTACAGTGATAAACATATACCGGACTTGTAAGAATGATCACATCTGCGCTGTCAATGGCATCTGTCAGCGGTTTCAGTTCTTTATAATATGGGCAAAGCTTCTCATCCTTCACAATACACTGGTTACATCCAATGCAGAAATGCCCGAAATCTTTTGGCAGAAAAAACTCTGTCACTTCTCCACCCAGCTTGTCTGCCAGCATTTTTCCTATATGATAAGTAGAACCTTTATGGTTCTGCCCATGCACCATTGTGATCTTCATAAATCCCATCCCCCATTTTTACAGCTCCGTCATCTCTATCCTGCCTGATCACGATCTCTTTACAACGATCCTCTGTAACTTTCAGTTTCTCTCCACGGATATATTCCCGGAAACTGTCCTTAAAAGAGACGCCGCTCCGAAAATCTCCGCATTCTCTTCCGTATATCCTTCTTCTTTTTCCATCCAGCGGTCCACGATCTTCTGGGCTTCCTTCAGCCTTCCTCCTGCGATCCAGGTATAGATCAGCGCCGTTGCAGCTGTAGGATCATCTTCATCCTGCAGGTACCATTCCCGGCAGAAATCACCGGCCTCTTCTTTTTTGTCCAGGGACAGCATCGATGACGCCAGACGAAATCTCAGATCCGCCGGAGCTTCCTCTTTCCACGCAAAAAGATCCAGAAGCTTTCTGCAGACTTTTTCCATCTGAGCCTGGTCCTCTTCCTGTTCCAGTGTTTCCAGATAATCATTGATCCATATTTTCAGATCAAAAGAAAACCCTTCCATGCCGCTGAGGCAAAAAAGCTCCGGTGCAAAATTGTGCTTTTCCCTGCGTCCGCTCTCAACGATTTTCATCAAAGTATCAAACGCCTGATTCCACGCCGTCACATCTCCATCATCCCGCACCATACTTTCGTAAGACTGTATCATCTGCGCTTCCAGTTTTTTCCACAGTTTTTCCATGGCCTTTCCTTTCTGTACTGCAGCATCTCCTGCAGGTTCAAAGCCGCCGGCTCCCGCAAGCCGGAAACGGCCTTTTTATCCGGTTATGGCCTCCGCTCCTTCCTGGAAGTATAGCACGTCTTTTTCCGCCTTTCCACTACAATCTGGGAAATTCCCAGGATCATAACCATTAATATAGAAAGAACTGCTCCCTGTTTTAATCCCGGGGTGCTATATCTCATAACGATCTCATGACTGCCTTTGGAAAGCTTTATGCCTGTAAGTCCCTGAATACTTACTGCCTGTACTTTTTTTCCATCCACAAATATCTGCATATCCGGATCATAAAAGCTTCGTATCAGCAATATCCCATCCTGTTTCACAGATATACTGCCTTTCCCGTCGGAAAGATCTGTCTGCTGGGACGAAAGCTTCCGGTAGATCTCATCCAGATCCGATTCCTGATAGGTTCCCAGAACTGCCTCTTCCATGCCACAGTCTGCCGTTACCCGCACTGTGGTATCCGACTGACAGGTTCCAAGATCCAGAAAATTATTGTTCCAGTAATCCGATGTCTGGCTCTGCCCGTTAATGGTCACATTCTCCGGCTCCGTCCCCGGAATATAGAGATATCCATGCTCTCCTTTTTTCAACCGCACTGTAAAAACCGCTCTTCCGGCCAGCAGGGAATCTGAATTTATCGTCTGCATTTTGTACAGTCTTTTTCCCACGATCCCGCTGAGAAGCCGGTTTTGCACTTCCAGCGGATCCGTTCCTTCCATGGCATAATCCGCTACAGAATTGTTTATCATATATGCCCCTTTCAATGCCCGGGGATTCTCATACAGATCAAAGGATGCACTTTCGCCGATCTTTTCATATGCCGTATGCAGCGTTCTTGTATTTCTACAAAGAAGATACCGGATTCCCAGCAACATGTCCATCACCTCGGTAGCTCCCGCATACTGATAACGATTTTCCAGATTTTCAAATCCCATGTTTCGGACAAAATCCCACATTTCTTCTGTATTCGTGGAAGAATACATGGAGATTCCGTTCAGCTGGTACAGCATTTCCTCATTTCGAACAAGGGGATTTACAATGGCCGACCGGTAGTTTACCTGATCCGCCCCTGTCTTTTTCATAAGACTGGTCACTTCCCTGTCACTTTCCGCATAAACATCACGGTTGGCAGTTCCGTTGTCTGTGATACTGAAAACACCATGGATTCCGGTTTCCGCAAGTATCATTACGGCCAGGACCAGAGATACGATCTTCCTGATTTCCACACGTCCCAACGGATGTGACGGAAGTTTTCCACAAAGAAAACTGCCCGTCCACACCGGAAGAAAAAATGCCGCGATCACTCCGTCTGTAAGAAGGGTTCCCAGCCCTTTTCCGCTTTTCAGCTCTACAACAGTACAAAATATCTCTGCCAGGATAAATCCTGCCAAAATCCTCTTCCCGCTTTCCTTCTCCAGTTTTCCCCAGGCATCACAGCTTATTTTCAAAAGCAGAAAGATGAGAATAAACGCAAAACGATTGGGAATCCCCACCGGTTTGTGCATTCCGTGAAACAACAGATTCAGCGCTGTGATATGAAAGCCTGCAAAATACAGAAGAGCCATTGCCCCTAACATGATCTTTGCTGTCCTGCGGATCTCTTTGTTCAGGAAATAGATTCCTGCAAAAAGAAGCACCGCACATCCGCAGTAAAGGTTTACATCTCCCTGCTCCCCGGATTTTACAAAAGACATGGAATCTTCCATCAATGCGCCAAGCTGTTTCCAGATATCTCCGTAGACACCCTGAAGGCCGGTTCCCGCTTCTGCCGCAGCCGGTGTCCGGGATACTGCAACGATTCCCGGGATCAGCGTGATTCCTGCAAGGCCGGCTCCGCCAATGGAGGCTCCGGCAAATTTCAGCAGAGAATGTGGGATCTTCTCCGGGCGTTTCTCCTTTTCCAGAATAATCATTTGTACCACATAATACAGAGCCGCAAAGGTGCACAGCATAAATCCCATGTAATAGCTTGTCAGGATACCATACCCCAGAACAAGGCAGTACCCTTTCCACTTTCCGGTATTTACCAGCCGTTCAATAAGATATGCCAGAACCGGCAGGAGCATGATACAGTCCAGCCACATCACATTGCTGTAATATCCCATCAGAAAATTGGACAGTGCATACATACACCCCACAGAAACTGCCATGCAGTCTTTACCCGGATATTTTTTCCCGGAATACCATGCCATGGATACGCTGCAAATCCCTACCTTGATCAGGATCACCGCAGTGACAGCCTCGTTTACATACATGAATTTCATAAACAGCAGTACCAGGAAGCTGAACGGACTGCAGAGATAATAGCAAAACAATCCATAAAAATTATATCCCATGGCATGTGCGGACCAGGTCCAGCCCGCTCCCTTTCCAAGCTGCTCTGAAAGTTCCCTGTAAAAGACTGTATACTGATGGACTCCATCTACTACCAGCGCCGAATTTTCTCCAAAAGGATAAACACCCTTCAGTGCAAAGCCCAGCGTAAAGATCAGCACCGGAAATAGAAATGCCAGGAGATAGATTCCCCCTCTGTTTCCCCTTTTTTTATTTTTTTCCGCTTTCTGTATTCTTATTGGTCTCATTTCATTTCCTCGTCTGTCTGCAGCAGCTTCAGGCATTTCTTTTCCGTCGTTTTTTCTGATCCTCTGTATTCTGTAAATCGAACATCTGCGTCTTACTTTATCACATGCTCATAAACCTGAGCATTTTTACAAAACAGATCATAACATGTTTCCTACTGTATCATGTTTTTGTGAAATTACTGCGAATTTTTTCAGAGTAAAAGAAAAAAGCTGCCACATCCTTGGAGACACAGAAACTCCGCCGATGTAACAGCTTCTTTCTGAAGGAATCTGTGTACGCTGATCCACAGATTTCTTCATGGGTGTAATTATTAACTTTATGTGATGAGTTTTTTAGTTCCCGGCCTGTATGATACGGATATTCACATATCCTGAGGTGGCTGTTTACAGGTTAAGAACTATTATGGGTATATGATAGCATGGTCATATACATTTGTAAAATTAATATTTCGTGTTTATAATATAGGACTTTTTAATATTTACCAGATGGATAAAAGTATCTGCCACACAGTGAAATCCTGTTTTTATAAAACGGTATAGCCTCTGGATTTCAGGCAGGCTCTCACTTCCATAATATCCTCGGTATGGAATACCATGATCGGCTTGCCGGAATCACGGTTAAAGGAGAGGTACAGATAATCCACGCTCACATTACTGTCCTTCAGTGTAAGAAGCAGATCGTTCAGATTTCCGGTCTTATCCTCAACCTCCACTCCGATCACCTCGATCACGTGGCAGAGATATCCGGCAGCGATCAGAGCCTCCATTGCCTTATCCGGCTCCGAAACTACCATTCGTACGATTCCGTACTCTGCGCTGTCATTGGTTACAGAGCCCAGAATGTTGATATCCTCGTCCTTCAGGATACCGGTAATGTTCTGCATAACACCCTTTTTATTTTCTGCATAGATGGATAACTGTTTCAGCATGATAAAATCCTCTCTTTCCTATGTGCTGTATTTTGCTATTTCTATCGTATGATAAATCTTCGCACATCTTATCAGGTATGTCAACCAAAGCAAGCCGGATAATAACACAGACATTCATATTTTATGATCAGCATTTAATCCGGACCGCCTGTTCATCGGATATGAGCATGGAGATATTTTTCCCGGGTAGCGATACCTCCCCGGATATGTCGCTCCTGCTTGTTTACATCCAGTACCTTGCGAACTTCTATGGCCAGAGCCGGATTGATCACTTTCAGGCGTTCTGCGCAATCCTTATGTACCGTACTCTTACTGATCCCGAATTTCTTCGCCGCCTGCCGCACCGTAGCCTTTGTTTCAACAATATATCCTGCGATCTCAACTGCACGTTCTTCAATATAATCCTTCACTGCCAAGCCCCCGAAGACGCTTTTTTACAGTGTATGCGAAGGCTTTTTCCGGTATGAGCCTTATTCTGTGCAAAGCTCCTTATAATAATTTAATTCTTTTTCGCCTGCTTATAAAGCATAAGACAGACGATCACAAACACAACCGTAACCGCTAAGGTAAGCGGAAGGATCATAGAAGATCCCGCTCCGAGCAGAAGGCCAAATCCCTGTCTCAGCGTCAGGATTCCAAAGATGGAAAAAATAACAAATGCAACTGTATTGAGGATTCCCTCCGGTGCCTTGCTTTTCAGAAGATACCCGATCAGAAGTCCGATCACATCCGCCGCAAAAAGCCCCAGTGAACAGGCAAACCATACCACAACTGCTGAACTCAGCCCCTCATTGGCACCAAATGTAATTGCAGTAAGCTGTGTCTTATCCCCCAGCTCCGCAACAAAAAATGTGCAGAATACAGACAGCGGTGCAAATTTGATCTTACGATCCTTAACATTCTCTTCCTCATCATCGTCACCCTTCAGCGTTGTCGCCGCAAAAAACAGGAACGCTGCACCTGCGATCAGACGGATCAGCCAGGTAGGGACCACGGTACTGATAATACCTCCTGCAAGCACTGCCAGTCCGTTGAGCACTAGGATCGCAACACCGGTTCCAAGCAGAATATCCTTCAGCTTGAATCTGGAAGTCATTGCCACCAGCATCAACTGTGTTTTGTCACCCATTTCCGCAATAAACTGGGTAAAAAGCACTTTCATAAATAACAGCATTTTTCTTCTCCTTTGCATATTCATCCGCTCCGGAGCCATAAAAAAAGACCCACGTATATTCTATCTCTGTAACAGAAATAAAATATACATGAGTCTCATTCTTTAAGATTTGCCAGGTGCATGCACCAGTATGTTGACAAACCACGTCTACACGCGAATTACTCCCTCACGGAATTGATTTTCGTCATTGTAGCAAAGTTGAGAAATTTTGTCAAGAGCATCAGAAATCCCTGCCGGCGCCGCCACCGCCGAAGCTTCCTCCGTCTCCGGAGCTTCCGCTGTCGTAGCTGTCATAATCATCGTCTCTGTCATCGTCATTGCCGGAACTTCCACCGCTGCTTTTTCCTCCTCTTCCCAGAATCCAGCTCAGCGGAAACAGGGAATTAAAGAGCCGGTGCAGTACACTCATACGGTTAAAATTCTTTTTCCAGTAGTCTGCGGTATCCTTTCCCGACAATTTCATTATCAGGCCCTTCAGAACCAGAACCATAGTTACGATAAGAAATACAGGAAGCATCACGCACAGTAGATATGCGCCCACCATGATCAAAACGATCATCACAAGCCCCAGCGCGATCTCCCAGACAGTTCCATCATCCTCATCCTCATCATCGTCCACATCCGGCTGCACCTTCTCATATCTGGGAGCTGTTATCTTCTCCAGACCGTATTCCTCACGGATCTCATTTAACATTGCATAATAAAGCTCCACGGTACCTTTTTCAAACTGATTGTCTTTATAGGAAGGAACTGCATATTCATCCAGAAGTCGTCCGGTCTTCGAATCAGGCAGCTTTCCCTCAAGACCGTAGCCGACAGATACCCAGACTTTACGGTCCGAAACCGAAAGGACGATCAGGACACCATTATTTTTCTTCTTTGAACCAATTCCCCATTTGCGACCGGTTTCCACTGCATAATCACTGATGTCTTCCCCATCGGTGGTATCCACGGTAAGGACAACCAGCTGCGCTGTGGTATCATCATACAGCTGCTCACCAGCCTTGCAAAGCTCTTCCTTCCAGGCATCGCTGAAAACCCCTGCATAATCATTAACATAGAATTCTTTTGTGGCAGACGGGATCTCCCCTAAAACTGCCAGCGTACTTCCGGACAGCGTCAATACAAAAGCCAGCAACACAGCCATCCGTCCGATCCATTTTTTCATAGGATATTCTCCCTCTATCCGTTCTTTCATTTCATCAGAACAATGGTCTGATCTTATCACTCTGCCAGCATATCCCCTACATCCGGCGTATCTGCTGCTGAATCATCGGCCTCAAAATATGACGCCTTCTCAAAGCCAAGCATGGAACCAAATACATTCCCGGGGAATTTCACAAGCCTTGTGTTATAAGCTTTCACAGCCTCATTATAATCTTTTCTCGCTACAGAGATCCGGTTTTCGCTTCCGGACAGTTCATCCATCAGGCCCACATAAGTAGTATCACTTTTCAGTTCCGGATAATTTTCCACTACAACCTTCAGACCGGAAAGTGCACTGTCCATCTGTTGATCTGCCTCAGATTTCTCTTCTACAGTATCCGCATTCATCAGCTGGTCCCTCGCCGCCAGAACCTTGTCAATAATCTCCGTCTCATGCTTCGTGTAACTTTTTACCGTGCTGACGAGATTCGGGATCAGATCTGCCCGTCTCTGCAGCATGGTATCCACATCAGCCTCTGCAGTTTCCACAGCTTCTTTACCTCCGGCAAGCCCGTTGTAACTGAGTATAAGTCCTCCGGCAAGGATCACGATCACTGCAATAACAGCAAAAAATACTTTCTTCATCTCTTTTCCTCCCTTCCGGTATCACAGATAATCTTTCAATATGCGATACAGGATTTTTTATATCCCCATTGTACCAGAGCATACGGGATTCCACCAGAAAAACTCACCTTTTTCAGTCAGAATTTTTCTGCCATTTCCATAAGTCCCTGATATATTTTTTCGGAAAGCGGAATGGAAACACCCAGTTTCTTCGCTTCTTTCACAATATAGCCGCTGAAGGTTTCCAGCTCCGTCTGTTTTCTCCGGATGCGAAAATCCCTCTGCAGGGAACTGGTTGCATTATCCGCATGTACATGGCGGAATTTATGGATCACCGCATTGATATGCTCATCCGTCAGCGCAACACCCTTTGCCCGACCTACACTGGCAGCTTCCCATACAAGCTTCTCATATTGCTGCGCTTTCACCGGATCTCTGCGGAGCTCCCCGATCGTGTTATCATAAAAAGCAGTCATCACATTAAAGGCACAGTTGAGGATGTACTTTCTCCATATCTCCACCTCGATATCCCCCTGATCCTTATAGTCAATATCCGCACCTTTCAGGATCTCTGCCACTTCTGTAACTTTCTTCTGCTGCCGTTCATCCGCATCTTTGATTCCAATACAAAGCCACGTAAACGTATCCTGCTGGGCAATGGAAAAATCCTCATTGGCAAAAGCCACCGTATAGATCAGCGAATCCACAACAGTTCCCTTACCAACCAGACGGCGGATGTTTTCTCCCGGGTCCACACCATTCATCACCGGAATGATCACTGTGTCATCCGTGACCATGTCCCGGATACTTTCGCACACCTCAGCCAGTGAATAGTTTTTTACACAGATAAAAATATAATCCTGCTGTCCCATATCTTGAATTGGTACTACCCGCTCTGGCTCTGCCACGATCTCACCCTTATAATCACTGTGGAGCACCAGGCCTTTTTTCCGGATGCTCTCTGCTCTGGCGCCACGTGCAACCATCGTCACATGCGGATACGCCTTCGCCAGCAACCCTGCTATGTAACCACCAACACCACCAATTCCGATCACTGCGATTTTTTTCTCTTCTATATTCATATTTTCTGTTTCCTTTCCTGCTGTTTTCCCCTGAGAACTTACCCTCCCCGGAAAAAATGTGGATATTCACGATCCACATTGGCAAACAGCATGGATATTCGCAATCCATATTCGCTATCTGCTCATTGTATCAAATATTCCCATACATTTCCAGAAAGCAATTTTCAGTAATATCCTGTTCAAAAAAATACAGAAACTTTTTATCCCGTCTTTTTTTGTCCCGTATTCTGGTGTATACTGGATATAAATTTTTTACGAAAAAAATAAAAATGTGAGGTGACAAAAATGGATACCAAACCCGTTTTTCACGGAAGTGATATAGAAAAGATCTGCAGCTACTACAATCTGAAAAAAGAAAACATCGTCAAATTCGGTGCAAATGTCAATCCTCTGGGCCTTTCCCCAAAAGCCGGCAGAGCCATTGCAGAACACGTAGATATTCTTTCCTCCTACCCGGACAGAGAATACACATCCCTTCGGAATACGATTTCCAGCTACTGCAATATTCCCGCTGATTTCATTCTTCCGGGAAACGGCTCCAGCGAATTGATCTCCCTTCTGATCCAGGAGCGTGCCCCGAAGCACACTCTGATCCTTGGGCCTACCTATTCTGAATACTCCAGAGAGCTCTCTTTCTCCGGAAGTACCCAGGAATATTACCACCTTCAGGAAAGCAATGATTTCGAGCCAGACATTCCGGATCTCTGCCGGAAGCTGGAGCAGGGCTATGATTTTCTCATTCTCTGCAACCCCAACAATCCAACCTCCTCCGCCATCACCCAGGAAGAGCTTCGCAGACTCATCGGTTTCTGTGCTGAAAAAAATATCTTCGTGATGATCGACGAAACCTATGCAGAATTTGCCCCGGATATCAACGCCATCACCGCAGTTCCGCTGACACGGGAATTCACCAATCTCATGGTACTCCGCGGCGTATCCAAATTCTTCGCCGCTCCCGGAATGCGCCTGGGCTACGGCATCACCGGAAATATGGAATTTCTTGCAAAAATGCGCGAAAAACAGACACCATGGTCACTTAACAGCCTTGGTGCCTTTGCAGGAGAGATCATGCTGCAGGATGAAGATTATATTAAAGAAACCAGAAATCTGATCCTTTCCGAACGCGACCGGATGATCCGGGAACTGAAGGATACAGACACCTACAAAATCTATCCCGCCTATGCAAACTTTATCCTGCTCAGGATCCTAAAAAACGGACTGACCTCCTATGACGTATTTGAAGCCTGCATCAGACAAGGCATGATGATCCGTGACTGTTCTTCCTTCCAGTGCCTGGACGGGGAATTTGTGCGATTCTGTATTATGATGCCGGAGGATAATTCACGGCTTGTTAAAGTGCTGAAATCGCTGTAGTCCTCAAAGTTTTTCTGTATAACCTGCGTATACAAACGGGGCAGCACTCCAAAAACACCTCAAGGAGAATTTATTTTATGGACTTTTTCATTCTGGCAGCGATCCTTCTGCTGCTCATTCCATCCAGGCCTGTGGAATTCAATCCGAAATATATCTCGATGAAACAGACCAACATCATCCGCGGATTTTTTCTGCTGCTGGTATTCATGATCCACTTCTGCCAGTACATCCAGATGAACGGCCCCACAGACCGAATCTTCCAGTTCTGGCGCACCCACTCCGGCCAGCTGGTAGTCACCCTGTTCCTGCTTTATTCCGGATACGGTGTCTTCGTCTCCATCATGAAAAAAGGCACGCCCTACGTCCGCCGCATCCCAGTTCACCGAGTTCTGCGGACACTGGTGCATTTTGATCTGGCCGTACTGCTTTATCTGGCAGCCTATTCTTTCATGGGAAGAACCTTTTCCATGCAAAAAATTTTCCTGGCACTGCTGGGCTGGGAAAGCCTCGGCAACAGCAACTGGTACATTTTTGTCATGTTGATCCTGTACCTCATCACCTGGTTCGCATTCCGGATCTTAAAAAACAGCCCTGTACCCTCTCTGCTTTTCATCACAGTTCTGACCGTGATAAGCATGTACATCCTGTTCCTCCACAAAACCGACTACTGGTACAACACCATGCTCTGCTACCCCGCCGGCATGTGGTACGGATTCTTTAAGGAAAAAATTGATGTAAAATTAAAGGCCACAAAGAATTACATCCTTGCAGCCCTTATACTCCTGGCCCTGCTCCTCGTAGTTTACAAAACCCGCCAGCAGATCTGTATGTATGCCATCGGCGCTGTTGTATTCGCACTGGTGGTTGTGATGTTTACCATGAAAATGCAGCTTGGAAATTCACTCCTGGAATTCACCGGAAAGCATCTGTTCGGATTGTATATTATGCAGAGACTGCCTATGGCCCTGCTGCAGCATACCACCATTGGAGCAAATGCTTATGTTTATGCAGTGGTCTGTTTTCTGCTTATGTATTTGGTGGGGATTGGGTTTAGCTGGGTTTGCGAGATGGTGGATGAGAAAGTACTGGGGAAGATTTTTTCATAGACTTTGTAGGTTGCAGAGCCAGAAAGCTCTGTAACTGTCAGGATATTTTTGTTTGGTGCTGTCAGCTCTAAAGAGAAAACGCATACCGCTAAATCAGAATGAATGTACCGCCGATTTCAGAATAGGCGTACCGTTCAAGCAGAATTTGCAGCTGATCAATCCTTATAATTTGCCTTTTATTTCAACCACAACTTTTCCATGTGCTCCCAATGCTCCATATGGACCAAAACATACAACGACTTTTTTTCCGGGTTTAATATAAAACTGAAAGTCTGAATACTTCATTTTCATAACATAAGAATACCCCTGGCCGGAAAGTTTTTTCGAATATGCTGTTGCTATATTTTTCTTTACATTACTTTTTTTCCAGACGCAACATCTTGAACCGCCAACTTCTTTCCGTCTTTAAGACGATATGTTAAGCCATATTCTCTGCTTTCTCCAACTCCCCCTGCATACCACTCAGAGGCAAATCTAAAGCTTATGTAGCCGAATTGTCTCAGAAGTACTTCACAGTCGTAATTATAATCCGGAACTTAAAAAGCTGGTGAAGGGTGTTATGATTGAAAGCTATCTTCTGGAGGGCCGTCAGGATATCAGTGATCATATGACTCCTGGCTGTTCCATCACAGATCCTTGCCTCGGATGGGAAGATACAGAACGGCTGATTTATGATATTGCTGAGAAATGCTGATTTTTATGGATAATACAAATGTGAACAAATAACTATTCATAAAACAATAAACAGAACGAAATCCGGCTGACAGTCTGTGGATTTCGTTCTGTTTTCTAATAGTTTCTCTATAAAATAATACGTTTCGCAGGATACAATGCCCTATCGCTCCATTCTGCTTTTCTGCAGTCCAAAGAAATAATATTTTTCTCTGCACAGACATTTCTGATCAGTTCTTCTCCGTTGTCTGATGTAAAAAGTGCTGTGATTTCTTTCGTCTCTCCAACACTCCTTACACAGCAATCTACCAGTTCCGGAATCTGAAACAGTAATTCATCCATTTCTCTCATACTTTTTGACTGGTCGATGCGCCTTACAAAATCCAGACGCTTTATCTCACTTCCACAGATACATTTTCCGGGGATAATACGTGTATGGTCGCCGGTCCTGTATCTGATCAAAGGCTGTGCCTCCATCCCAATGGTTGTGATCACCAGTTCTCCCCATTGACCGTCAGGCAGAACATTTCCCTCTTTATCTATGATCTCTATGATACAGTGATTCTCTCGCATGTGCATGCCCTCATGAGCCTGACAGCAGATCGCGCCCCCAAGTCCCATCTCTCTGGAACCATAATGAGGCCAGAGAGGTGTTCCCAGAATTTTTTCTATTTCTTTCATTACTGTTTCCGAATAGGCATCCCCTGATATCAGTGCTCTCTTTATACTTCCTTTTCCACACATTCTAAGCATGGAAAGCAGTGCTGTCGGCATACCTACATAAGTGTCCGACTGTTCCTCTTCCAGAATTGTTTTTAACTCACCATAGGTTTTATTGTTCCCGGTTAAAAGGGGGTGTGCACCTATACGTCTGATTGCCTCTGCGATCAGCTCTCCCAGTCCAAAAGGACCGGAAAACGGCATAGCAACCATAGTCCGGCTTCCCGGATAAATAAACTCACCAAGTCCGGCCATAAAAAGTTCTATGGTATGTTCACAATCTCCTTCTGTATAAAATACACGTTTACCTGCACCGGTTGTTCCACTTGTCTGTTCTGAAATGATCCTCTGTATTTCTCCCTGGGAGCACAGTAACATCCTGCCCCCTTTCTGAGCAAGGTCGGATTCCGTTGTAAAGGGAAGGTTTTTCAGATCAGCAAGGCTTTCCAGCCTTTCTGGCAGATCTCTGTAAAACCCCTGCCTTTCTTTTTCTTTTTTCAAAACAGCATTCAGTTTATCCAGCTGTATTTTGTTTATTGCTTCCCTTGTAATATCTGTAATTTCTTCCTGCTTACAGATCATTGCATCTATATTGGATCGTTTCACTTTCTGTATAAATAGGTTCCTTTCAGATTAGTCAGATTATATGCACAGAACGGCACCATTCCATAATCAGGATCCACTTCACAGATATAACAGCGTTTCAGACGGTCAAGATCCAGATTCCAGGCATCCTGAAAGATCATGCCTGATACTGCAAAGGTTTCATTATGTATCCGGATCAGAAACTCATCCAACGCATCTGTCTGTGTCATTTCTCCTTCATCATAGTTTTTTGTACTGTAGCTCCACTGATTTTCCACATACTGTCTGGAATCATCACTGGTAGTACAGCAGCATCCTTTTCCTGATTTTTTTTCAAGAAGCTTCAGTTCCCGCTCCCCTTTTCTCAGATAACTTGCATGGAAGGAGCAGTAGGGATTCTCTGCTCCGCCGCCTGCAAAATCCTCAATTTTCATCAGTCCCTCTGTCTGTTCTTCCATAAGTCTCAGCATCTTTGGTATGGTGATGGGATTTGTGGGGCGCTTCTGGGAACATCTGCCAAAATAACTGATAGGCTGAAAATGTACGCCACGGACAAAGGGCATATGATTCAGACCAAATTTCAGGATATCCCCTATCTGCATATCATTTACTCCCGGCGCTATGACCGGCACAAGAGCAATACCAAGCTCTGCTTCTGAACAGTTTAAGATCGCCTTTTTCTTCAGTTCCATCATAGCCTGCCCACGCAAAGTCTCATAAACCTGATCTGTCACACCGTCAAACTGAAGAAATACTGTATTCAGTCCTGCTTTTTTCAGCTTTCTGGCATATCCATCCTCCCTGGCAAGCCGGATCCCATTGGTATTTAACTGAAAAAATGTAAATCCTTTTTTTCTTCCCATATGTATGATCTCAGGCAGATCATCTCTCATGGTTGGCTCTCCTCCTGAGAGCTGTATATTAAAAGGACCTCCGTGAGCCATCAGAAAATCATACTGTTTTTCTATTTCACTGATAGGAATATCTCCGTTTTCCCCGCCTTCTCCTGCTGAAGCAAAGCAGACAGGGCAATGCATATTACAGCGTTTTGTGACTTCCAGGATCATACAGCACCCTTTTCTTTCATGTTCCTCACAGAGTCCGCAATTATCCGGACAGGATTTTTCTTTAACCTTCGGATTTACAGGAGTTTCCGCTGAGAGATTTTCTCTTCCCCAGGAAAGATAATCTGTTACATTTCCCTCCCAGATCAGAGTCTGAAATTTCCCATGCGCATTACATTCTTTTACCAGATAAATCCCGTCTTCACCAATACACTTTTTGGCAGGAACTACCTTCATACATTCCGGACAGACACTTTTTGTTTTGCCAATGGTGATCAAAGCTCCAGCACCTCCCGTTCTGTCAGTATTTCCATAACTTTTGTATAAGTATCTGCAATAAGTCCGGGACATTTCTCCATAATTATGCCCCAGTCCAGATGAGTGATATCCTTACAGTAAAAAGCTCCAAATTCTTCTTCTGTCTTTTGGCGGAACCACTGATATAATTCCTGTACAGCCGGCTTCATCTGTGTATCTTCCTTCTCTTCAGGAGCCAGATTGCCGAGAAAATATCCGATGGCACAGGCACTTCCTGTCAAACACCCACAGGTATCTCCACAGTAACCAATTCCTCCTCCAAGGCCTCCCATTGCCTTTACAAGCTGTGGATTTTCCTCTCCTATGGTTTCCAGAGTCATGATCATAATGATCTGTGAACAATGATATCCCATGCTGCCTAATTCCATTATTCTTTCGTAAAGATCCATACATTACTCCTTTCTGCCAACCACCATGGTATAGCCTATTTTTCTGCCTTTATATTCATTCTGCAAAAGCTTATGATCCTCGCAGCAGAATGAATCATTCCAGATTGCTTCCAGATAATATTCTCTCCAGAGAGCAGTCTGATCCTCCTGACAGAGAATCGTAAACCCTGTTTCTTTCACAATTTCCAAAAGATTGCCCGGATCCAGATCTGACAGTAAAAGAAATCCTCCCTTTTTCAGTACACGCCAGCATTCAGAAACTGCCTTTTTCTGATCTCTGCTGACAAAAAATGCACACTGGCTGATACAGAGATCCATACTGTCAGCTGCATACTGAAGGTTCAGAAAATCTCCCCTCTGCACCTCACTGCTTCGCGGAGCAAGATCCACCCCCTGCACATTCAGACCAAATGCTTTCATGATCCGCACTGTCTCTCCCTCTCCTGCTCCCAGATCCAGAGCTTTCATTCCTTTTTTCAGTTCTATGCTTTTCAGAAGATGAAGTGTCTGCTCTTCCCCTCCGGGATGTCTGTTCATCTATTTATCCTCCAGTGCACGTTCCACTGCCAGAACCTTTCCAAGAGCCAGTTCTTCCGGAACATAGACAAAACCACATTTGGGACAAACCGGCATCTCAACAGGAAAACCGTTCTCCAGATACATAAATTTTGCTTTTCCTTTTACAAGAGGAACCTTGCATTTCATGCAGGTCAGCTTTCCCTCAGGATCAATGGTATAATATGTTCTCTCTGCTGCCATTACTGTCCCACCCTTTTCATAATATTCATTCTGTGACTGTATGCTCTGCGTACCAGATACCCATCTTCTGTTTCCACAAATCGCACCCAGAATGTCACATTTCCAAGTCTGCTCCTTGTCACCAGTTCTTTTGTCTCTTCATCAAAAATCGCTTCCTGGTTTTCTCTGTAATCTGATAATACACGCTCCACATCACTTTTCAGTATCATGCGTTCATCCATCATACTGATAGCATCTTCTGTATATGCAACGGTATAATCTTTTTTCTCCATCATCAGTTCCTCATTCCATATATTTTTTAAAAGCTTCTCTTTTAGCCCAAGCCGGTTGTAGCGTTTTTCACTGATATCCGGCATATTGACGGCATTTGTGCCATACAGAAGTTCAAGGATATGTCTGGATTCCCTGCCTTCCCTGACAAATCGGTCCCTGCATGCCATGCAGTACGTTATATATGGGGCATCGGATCGTTCCAGACACTTTTCTGTCATTTTATCTGCCATCTCTTTATTAGCGTAGGAAGTCAGTCCGCCGTATCCGCAACAGGGAGACAGATCTCTGGAATATTCTGTGTTTACAACAGTGCACCCCATATCTGCAAGAAGCTCTCTTATTATGTCCTGTGTCTGCGCATCACCCCTGGCTCCGCAGGCATCATGTATTGCAACAGGTATCTCCAGCCCTTTTGCCTGTGCGGGAAGTCCGATTTCCTTTAAGATCTCCCAGATTCCTGTGACTCTGACGCCAAGACTCTCTTTTAACTGTTTCATACAGCTTGGACAGCCTGCTATGATCATGGGATCTCCCAGCTTTGCAAGCTCCTGCTTCAGCTGTTCATTTACCTTTTCTGTCATTTCATAGCGTCCTGCCCATTCACTGATAGCACCACAGCATCCCAGCATCAGGGCAACACCGCCCTCTGTCCTCCTGCAAAGATCCTCATATGCCTCTGTGACAACATCCGGCGCTATGGCTCCTGCCTGACATCCCGGAAAAAATACATATCTGCAGGTTTCATATCCCGGCTGAGGTCTGCATAAGAAAGCCTCCGAATTGGAGAACAGCATATCCATCAGTGCAAATTCATGAGGTGCCAGAGGCATCTTGTCTGTAGATACCATATTTTCTCTTGCAGATTTGCAGACCTGGCTCATATCAAACCCATTTGGACAGGTTACAGTGCACTGTCCGCAGAGCGAACAGGAATTCATCGGTTTATTCATCTGGTGATCTCCCATAATGATCTGGGTATTATTATAAATCTCACGTGCAAGAAGACCAGGGTGCTTTTTATATTCACTTAAATAGACACAGCTTTTCATACACTCATCACAGTGGCACTGAATGCATCGCTTTGCTTCCTCCATAGCTTCTTCTTTTGAATATCCATCTATGCTGCAGGGAATCTTTTTGGAACCTTTCATCCCTTCCATATTTGTATAGAGCCTGGTAGTAACTGCTCCTTCACTGCCTCTGTTGCTGTGGGGCGAAAGATTCTGTACAAGGAGATCTACAGTCAGGGCAGCTCTCTTTGCAGCAAAAGCCGCATCCATCACAGACTGGGCCAGACCGCTGACAATTCCCGCCTGTTCTCTCAGCATGATCTCTGCATCTGCTGTTTCTTCAGGAGCCAGCTTTTTGGCCACCTCCTCTGAAGCACAGACCACATCTGCCTCCTTCATTTTCTCTCTGATAAACGGAAGGTCAAGACTGCATCCGAATTCAAAGGAAAGATCCATGGAACTGAGACGTTTTGCTTCATTCCTACAATCTGATTCCGAAAGCTTTGGTGCTGCTGCTGCAATATAGGCTTCATAATCTTTCTCCTGACAGTAAATGGTTGCAGGATACATCTTCTTTTCCAGCTCCCCTGCAAGAAACAGCGGGAATAATCCTGAGCCAAAAATCACAGCCTTTTTTTTCTTTCTGATACGAAATACACTGCTCCGTTTTCCAGGTTCCCCATATCGGACAATGGCACGCTCTACTTCACGTATGGATATGCCATCACCCAGCTCACAAAGCCTGCATTTCTCCTCACAGGGTGCAGTACAGCCGCTACAGAGGATCATGGGAAATGGTGTGATCTTCTCATAGATCCCCAGAGCTTTCTTAAAATTTCCTTTTGCAGCATAAAACAGCATTTCTTTTGTATCTGCTTTGAAAGGACAGGCTGCAACACAGTACGCCGGCTGTTCATGAACACAGAGGCTGATCATATGATCCATCTCTTCCTTTGACATTCGATTTACGTGATAAACATGAGTGGAACCTCTCTCCTGTATATATGTCATAACCCGATACTCCTTTCATTTCCAAAGGGGAGACAGTCTCCCGTCTCCCCTTATTATATCATATGATAAAATTATACTGAGAATTATTTCTCAAGTTCCTTTAATGCTGCAAGAACCTTTTCCGGACGGGCAGGAACACGTGTGATACGTGCGCCTGTAGCATTGTAGATTGCATTCAGGATCGCAGGATGAGGAGCATCCAGCGGAGCCTCACCACAGCCGGCAGCACCGTAAGGACCGCTTGGGCGATATGTTTCATTGAAATGAAGTTCAATATCATCCGGCGCATCATTTGGATACGGAATACCACAGTTCTTCAGAGAAGTATCATGGTTCAGATCCTCGAAATCTTCTGTAAGAGCAAGACCGATACCCTGTACAAGACCACCGTAGAAGTTGCCTTCTACAAGAAGTCTGTTCATGATCGTACCTACGTCAGCCACACAGGTGAATTTTTCAACTTTAACTTTACCTGTTTCTGTATTAACAGCAACTTCCGGAAGGAAGATCGTGTACATGTAGGTTGCAAACGGATCACCCTGTGCTGTATCCTGATCGATCGGATGATCTGCACAGAAGGTTGTCACCCAGTTACCTTCATATTTTGTTGCAAGACCTTCAGCCACCATCTCATCATAAGTACGGAAGGTTCCGTCTTCTTTCTTCATAGCTGCCACAAGGTTTTCTGCTGCCAGACGACATGCATTACCTGACATAACCTGTGAACGTGATCCACCTGCAGGACCTGCATTAGGACATGTCTTGGTGTCATTCATAACAAGTTTGATCTGTTCCGGTCTGATTCCTGCCTGACGAAGTGTTTCATGAGATGATACAAGAACACCCATATCAGCGCCCTGTCCGTGATCTTCCCATGCAGCATACATTGTAACTGTTCCATCCGGATTCAGCTCTGCGAATGCGTTTGATGTATCAACACCGTCAAGGCCACAGCCATATACACCGAGAGATACACCGATGCCATATTTGATCTTGCCATCAGAAGCTGCATTCTTTTCAGCCACACGTTTCTTAGCTGCTTCATACAGTGGACGTGCTGTCTTGAACAAATCTTCTTCACAGTATACTTCAGGCGGATAACCTGTAGGGATTGTACTGCCTTCGGATTCTTTGTAACAGTTCATTTCACGGATATCGAACGGGTCGATTCCCATCTTTGCTGCCAGAACATCTATCGCGATCTCAGATCCCATGTAAGACTGCGGAGAACCGTAAGCACGGAATGCGGAACCCCATGCGTGGTTTGTAAATACTGTTGTAGATTTATTGCGGATAGAATTGATTCCATAACCTGCACCTGTAAACTGGGAAAGTCTCATTGTAAGCAGGTCACCGAATTCTGAGTATGGACCATGATCCACATAGTTATTGCCCCAGAGTGCAAGAAGCTTACCGTTTTCATCTGCTGCAAGCTTGATATTCATAAATGCAGGAGATCTCTTTCCCGTATATGTAATATTCTGGAACTGATTAAATACCAGAGATACCGGACGTTCAAGAATCTTAACAGCAGCACCGATCAAAGCCTCATTTGTAGGAGAGAACTTATAACCAAAGGTTCCTCCTGCATGGTTCTGAACAATTCGTAAGTTCTCCATTGGCACACCGATACCATCAGCGATCATAGGCATATGCAGATGGATACCAATGGATTTGGAATGAACAGTTATCATACCGTCTTCGTCAATATAACCATAACCGCAGTCCGGCTCAAGATGAAGATGAGGCTGACGTGAACAGTAAGATTCTATCTCAACCTGCTGTGAATCCGAAATGCTGTCCCAGTCAAAATCAGGACCCTTGATACAGTTTGTCTCAAAGAATGCGTTCGGAGTACCGGGATGAATCTCCGCTGCATCCGGTGCGATGGCATCCATTGCATTCATGTATGCAGGAAGCTCTTCAATCTCAACTTTAACTGCTTCTGCTGCTGCCCGTGCATGCTCTTCTGTATCAGCAGCTACAATGGCAATCGCATCACCAAACTGGAAGATTTTTTCATCGCAGAGTACAGGACGTTCGAATCCGTCTGTTTTGTTGTGTTTTGGAAGCATTACAAGACCATTGATCTTATTGGTTCCGCCTGCTGCCTTAATATCTTTTGCTGTGATAACACGGACAACACCAGGCATGCTCTCTGCTTCTGTTGTGTCAATGCTGAGGATATTTGCATGAGAAACCTTTGCCTGTGTAAGAGCAAGACGAAGTGTTCCTGATGGCATCTTTAACGCATCATCTGCACCAAAGTCCCAGGTACCTGTTACCTTCTGTGCTGCTGACGGACGGATATAATTTGTTCCAACAATAGAATCCCCTGTCTGTTTGAACACAAGGTCTTCCTTTGTCATCTCACCGCGCATAACTGCTGCTGCTGCCATAGTAGCATCAATCAGCGGCTTATAACCTGTACAACGGCAGAGATTACGCTGTTTATTAAACCAGTCTCTTACCTCCTCACGGGTAGGACTTGGATTATTATCCAGAAGTACTTTTGCGGAAATAATAAATCCCGGTGAACAGAAACCGCACTGTGCACATCCATATGCCATCCACGCAACTTGGATCGGGTGCATATCAGAAATTGTTCCCACACCTTCAATGGTTGTGATCTCTGCATGATCGGGAACACGACTCATCTTATAGATACAGGATCTTGTAACTTTTCCGTTCATAATAACATTACAGGCTCCACAGTGACCTTCACCGCAGCCGATCTTACATCCTGTAAGAAGAAGGTGATTACGGAGTACCTGCGCCAGTGTCTCATCCTTATCAAGAATAAGTATTCTCTCAACACCATTAATCTTCAATGTCTTTTTAATCATGTCCCATTCCTCCTTTTAAAAATATTCGTTTCCATCTTACTGATCTTCAGGCTTATGCGTTCCGCACGGATCATGGTCAGCTCCTCTGCCTGTCAGATCTTTCAGTCTCTCTATTCCTCTGGCGGAATAGAAAACAATGGAAGAACTGCTTCCGTCCAGATTCTCACCGCTGAGCTTTAAAACATTTGCATTCTCATAATAATCGATGGGAAGCGTCCGGCTGTATACAACCCCTGTACGCTCATCTTTTACCTGTACAGTAACTTCTTTTGCGGTAATCTCAAAAATCTTATCCATAAAAAAGTTCTCCTGTCCACGTTATTTTATATATCCATACTACCATGATTTTGCACAATTATACAAATTACAAATAATTAATAGTTGGCTATTTTATATATTCCAGACAATTTTATTTTGTTGTATTTAAAATTTTAACTATTTTTATTCTTTTATATGTTATAATAATATCAAATTTGTATAATGTCATTGAAAGAAGGAGGTATCTGAATGCAGACAGGCGCCCTCATCGTGGCTGCGGGGAAATCATCACGAATGGGAGACTTTAAACCCATGCTTCAGCTTGGCTCCATTTCCATCGCACAGCGCGTGATCAATAATTTCCGGCAGGCCGGAATCTCCAAAGTAGTAGTGGTAACCGGATATCATGCAGATGTTCTGGAATGCCACCTGGCTTCCAATAATGTAGTCTTTCTTCGAAATGAGAACTATGCAAACACTCATATGTTTGATTCTGTTAGGATTGGACTTGAGTATCTGAAAGACAAAGTGGATACGGTACTCTTTACACCTGTTGATGTTCCGCTGTTCACAGCCCAGACAGTCACGCAAATGCTCTCTCTGGGGCGTCCCCTTGTAACTCCGGTCTGTAATGGCAATCCCGGTCATCCCATTCTGATTCGTTCCACACTGATTGATTCCATTCTAAGTGATGACGGAAAATCAGGACTTAAAGGTGCTGTGGATAATTGCGGGGAACCCATGTATTATCTTAATGTAGAGGATCCCGGTATTATTCATGATGCTGATACACCAGAGGATTACGATGAACTCCTCCGTATACACAACCAGAGCCTGATCCGTTCTGAAATCCATATTCAGCTAGCCCGGGAAAAAGTTTTTTTTGATGAAAAGCTCTATTCGCTGCTTACACTGATCCATGAAACAGGATCTGTCCGTGATGCCTGTGAGCGCATGCACATTTCCTATTCTACCAGCTGGAACCTGATCCATACCCTGGAATCACAGCTTCATGAACCTCTGATCATCAGAAGCCAGGGCGGTACAAGGGGAAGCCATAGCGAACTGACACCATACGGCGAAGAATTTCTGAAACGATATGCCCGTTTTTCAGAAGAAACACGTTCCTGTTCAAAAAAAATATTTGAAGAATGTTTCGGAGGATTTTTAAATGCGTAGCCTTTATCTGGTCCGGCATGGAAAACCACAGTATCCGGATGAACATTCTTACTGTGTGGGACAGACAGATTTCTCTCTATCCATGCTTGGACACTTGCAGGCAGTCCTTCTTAATGAAGAATTGTCCGATAAAATATCAAGGATATACTGCAGTCCTTTGTTAAGAGCTGTTGAGACAGCAGGCCATATGGCACCTGAGCTTCCACATATAATTGTTTCTGATCTGTCAGAACGAAATCTGGGAGAATGGGATGGCCTTTCTTTTGATAAAATACGCCAGAGATGGCCGGACATTTATAAAGCCCGTGAAAATAACCCTGATCATCCGATCCCGGGAGCAGAAACTCCTGCTGCATCTGGTTTTCGCTTTTCGCAGGCAGTTCATAAGATTCTTTGCGCTTCTGAAGGTGATATTGCAGTGGTAGCTCATACAGATGTAATCTCTTCTTATATATATGCATTACATTCCGGTATGTACAGCAGGCAGCGGTTTCGTCTTCCCTGTGGCTCTTACTATCATCTGGAAGTGAATGAAAGAAATAATATTTCTTTCTCTGATCCCAGTTATATACTGCCTCATCCTGAATTAAATGACGGGCTATGCTTCAGGCTTCGCAATGCGGTTTCTCTGCCCCGTCATGTACAGGCTCACAGTGATGCTGTTACTGAACTTGCCTGTTGTTTATGCAATATGTTGGAATCCAATGGTTATATCTTTGATCAGAAGCTTGTTCGCTCCGGTGCACTTCTGCATGATATTGCCAGACTTCAGAGGCATCACACCAAAACAGGCGGTGAACTTTTCTTACAGTTAGGTTATCCTGAGATCAGCCAGATTATTTCACAGCACCATGGTCTGCTGGAAACCAAGCTGGATGAAGCAGCTATTGTATTTCTGGCTGATAAACTGATTCAGGAAACACAACGTGTAACCATAGAAAAAAGATTTGCCGACAGCATGAGTAAATGCAAAAGTCCGGAAGCTTGCAAAGCTCATGAGCAGCAGTTAGAACAAGCCCGCAAACTGCAGGACATGATACAGTCGCTCTGCCATATCACGCTTTAGTCCAGGCAGACATACACAACTGGAGCAAAAAAATCACTTAATTTAGTTAGGAGGTATTTTATTATATGAGAACATTATTTCAGACAATAAAACAACAATTCCTAGAGGAAAACGATCTTGTACTTGTTTCCGTTACAGCATCCTCAGGGTCTACACCAAGAGGTGCCGGTTCCCGCATGCTGGTCGGAAAAAGCGGCAGAATTTCCGGAACCATCGGAGGTGGAGCTGTAGAATATCGTGCTGAATGTATGGCATTGGATATTCTTGAAAAAAAGGAATCCTGCCAGCATGAATTCCGGCTGAATCATAAAGATGTTGAAAATATTGGTATGATCTGTGGTGGTGATGTTACGGCCTTTTTCCAGTATCTTGATCATAACGATCCGATTATTATGGAAATCACGGAAACTGCGGAAAAATTCTATGAAGAGCGAAAAGATTTCTGGCTGATCTGCGATCTTCTCACCACCTCCGGTGTGAGCCTCTACAGTCCTGCATGCGGTCTCATCGGAACTGCCAATGTTCCTTCTTCTGTATTATCTTCTTTATCTGCAAAGCCACACCGATATCATAGTGAAGATTATGATCTGTTTTCTGAACAGATTGGAACCTCAGGAACTGTCTATGTATTCGGCGGCGGACATGTCTCACAAAAGCTTGTCCCAATCCTTGCAAGCGTTGATTTTCGCTGTGTTGTCCTGGATGACCGGCCGGAATTTACAGATCCTGCTCTTTTCCCGGGAGCAGTTGAAACAATACTTTGTGATTTCAACCATCTAAAGCAGTATGTTTCTATCACAGCTGCTGATTATTGCTGCGTCATGACACGCGGACATTCCTATGATACCATTGTACAGGCACAGCTTCTTGCTACACCTGCATGCTATATAGGCGTCATTGGAAGCCGCGCAAAAAAAGCTGCTGTATTTCGCCGTCTGATTGAAGAATACAACATTAATGAACAAGATTTAAACCGTATCATCTCACCTATAGGACTGGAGATCAAAGCAGAAACACCGGCTGAAATCGCCATTTCCATCACAGGACAGATGATCCAGGTTCGTGCTGACAGAAAGGCTACATCAAAATGATGGCAAAATCCGTATATAAAGCTGTAATATTTGGTGCCGGACAAATTGGACAAATGACAGCAAGACTTCTCAACAGTCCCTGTCAGCTCCTGTGCTTTGCTGATAATGACCCCCATAAACACGGATCCTATATTGGGAATATTCCAGTCTGTTCTCCGGATGCTGCAGTAGCACTTCTCCCGGATCTGGTCATCCTGGGAGTTCTGGATGAAGAACGGCGTAATTCTATGATAAAACAGATGGAAAACCTGGGTTATCACGGACCTTTTCGTGATCCCTCCGTCCTTCGCATGTTTGACGCACGGGTTGCTGTTATGCGTCTTTTATCTGAGCAGATCTATCAATTGGATATTCCGGGAAATGTTGCAGAACTGGGTGTTTTCCGAGGTGAATTTTCTTCCCTGATCAGTGCAGCCTTTCCAGACCGAAAAATCCATCTTTTTGATACTTTTGAGGGCTTTTCAGAAAAGGATATCACAATAGAAGCCTCCGGTAATCTGTCCCGCGCCAAAACAGGTGATTTTTCTTCTACTGATATTGACTCTGTTCTTCATGTTATGCCAGATCCTACACGTACTGTGATCCACAAAGGATGGTTTCCAGATACCTTTTCCGATGTTAGAGATGAAACTTTTTGTTTTGTATCTCTGGACGCGGATCTTTATGCTCCAACTGCTGCTGCACTTCCTCTGTTCTATGAACGCCTGGCCACCGGAGGAGTTCTCTTGGTTCACGATGTGTACAGTACACAGTTTTCCGGATGCCGAAAAGCGGTTGGGGAATTCTGTCTGAAAAACCATCTGTTTGCAGATCCTGTATGCGATCTGCATGGAAGCGCAATAATCCGAAAATTATAAAAAGAAACGCCGGAACCGGTATTTACCGGAACCAGCGTTTCTTTTTCGTTTATTTATTGTATAGCCCTTTTTCACGTCCATGCCTAACCTTTATAAAGTTCCTTTCAGAACATTTTCCAACTGTTCATCGGACAGATCAACATGATAAAAAAGATCGAAAAATTTATGTATTTCTTCATTGATATCACATTTAATATATTCCGGATAAATCAATGCTGAGAACCATCGCATACCGATCAGACGATTTGGTCCTGCCGGACGATCCACCCAGCTAAACGGTGCATTCGGAGTTCCATAAACCTTTTGGTCCTGTACTGCTTTTAATGAAGCATAATCAGGATTGCTCAGGATATCTTCTGCTGCAGAACTTCCGCTTTTATCTGCCTTTGGTTCACCATTTACAACAATCACATCCGGATCCCATGCAAGAAGCTGTTCTGCTGAAATCTGAACACGAGATCCATCTCCCAATTCCAGATCTGCAACATTGACTGCATTGATGACATCAAAAATCTGTGCATGCTGGGATCCCCTGGGTGCAGTTTCCAGTGAATCCTCTCCATTACCGAAGTATACACTGACTTTCTTTTCTTCTGGAATATCTGAAAGTGCATTAATATCAGTAAATACCTGCTCCGCATACTGGGCAAGCTCTTCTGCATGATCTTCTACACCAAGAAGTTCGCCCATAAAACGAAAAGCTTCCGCAGAATTATTAAGCTCGTTGTCTACTGCAACAACCGGAATTCCAAGGCTTTCTGATAACGCATCGCAATCAGAAACCATTGCATCATTAATCTTTCCACTATTAATAGCAATTGTAGGATTGGCAGCAATTACTGCTTCATAATTGACAGCATCACCCATTCCAAAATTAGGAAGATCCTGATATTTGTCCAGAATAATAGATTTCTCAACATCATTCAGTTCATAATTCCACCCAAGAAGCTTATCCGGTGCAACCATATACAGAAAAATTGCAGCTACAGGACCCGCTGAAAAAACAGATTCAATATTTTCTGCTGTTGGGACAGTTACTTTTCTTCCTGCCATGTCTGTGATCTCACGGGTTTCAGCAGTTTCCTGCGTGGCATCCTGCTCCGCACTCTGCGTCGGCTCTTCAGTAGCAGCTTTCGTCTCAGAATATCCTGTTAAAAGACTGACTGACATCACCAGACATATAAACAGAGCCAAAAGTTGTCTGTGCTTTTTCATAGAATCTCTCCTTTCTTTTCTCCGCATTACTCATAATTGACGCTTATTGAAATTGACTATACAATTTTTAAGTATTATAATATATATGCGAATAGTTTTTAAAAACAATTCGGTTTTTCTGAGTATAACACCGTAAATTTGATTAGTCAAGTTACAAGGATGAAGGATTATGAATCTGACAGATAATGAAAAAAATGCCGCCGCTGCCCGACAAAGACGATATGTTCTGCTGTTGGCGGTTATGCTGGTACTTTTGTTTATCATTATAGTACTCTCATTCTGGGTGGGATATTATCCGCTTACACCAGTGCAGGTACTAAATGCATTTTTATCAAAATTTGGTTTTAAAGGAGATATTTTACCCCAGGCAGTTACCATATTCTGGAATATCCGTCTGCCCCGTATTCTGTCTGCTTTATTTATTGGTGCTTCCCTCTCGGTAGCAGGTGCAACCTATCAGGGAATGTTTCGCAATCCACTGGTATCTCCGGATATCCTTGGAGTTTCTTCCGGTGCAAGTCTCGGAGCTGCTTTTGCAATTTTAAACGGAGCTTCCAACTGGATGATTCAGCTTTCTGCTTTTGCAGGTGGTGTGGCCGCAGTAGCCGCATCCTATCTTATCAGCCGAAAATCCGCACATTCCCAGACCCTCAGTCTTGTTCTGACCGGAACTATGATCATGTCACTCTGCAATGCCGGTGTCACAATGATCAAATATGTGGCAGACCCCAATGATGTTCTCCAGCAAATTACTTTCTGGCTTATGGGCAGCTTAACCAAAACCACAACCAAATCCTTTTGCTGGAGTGTTCTTCCAATGATCATTGGATTAAGTCTGATTTTTATTTTTCGATGGCAGATCAATCTGCTGACTTTGGATGAAGAAGAAGCCAAAAGTTTAGGAATCAATGTGCGTAAATATCGTCTGATTTTTATAGTCGCTTCCACATTACTCAGCGCCGCTGCAGTCTGTCTTGGAGGATTGATCGGATGGGTCGGGCTGATGATCCCCCATCTGGCACGTGCACTGGTTGGCGTTGATTACAGAAGGCTGATACCTGCAAGTGCGATCCTTGGCGGCGGATACCTGATACTTGTTGATGATATTTCCCGTTCCCTTTTGTCCATGGAACTTCCACTTGGCGTTGTCACAAGTATCATGGGCGCCCCCTTCTTTATCTATCTTATCATCAAACGAAAGGAGCGCGCGTAATTATATGCTTCTGGAAATTGAAAATGTTTTTGGCGGTTACGGCAATGGTGATATTTTAAAGGGTATCAGCTGCAGCGCAGACTATGGTGATGTGCTTTGTCTGCTTGGCCCTAATGGTTGCGGAAAGACCACTCTGTTCCGCATGATATTAGGTTCCCTTCCTGTTTCTAATGGAAAAATAAAGATAGCCGGAAAAAATATTAGTGACTTTACAACCAAAACACTGGCAAATATGATTGCATATATTCCCCAATATCATTCCCCTGTATTTGCCTATACAGTTCTTGATATGGTAATTATGGGGCGTGCTTCTCATTTCTCCGCATTTGAAACCCCAAAAGAGCCTGATCAGGAAGCAGCTTTTGCTGCCTTGGAGAAAGTAAATGCCCTGCCTCTTGCCAACAGGAAATATACTTCCTTAAGCGGAGGACAAAGGCAATTGGTTTTAATTGCCCGTGCAATCTGTCAGTCTGCAAAAATCTTCATCATGGACGAGCCAGCCGCCAATCTGGATTATGCCAATCATCAGCTTCTCATGGAAGTAATTTCAGGGCTGGCCAATCAGGGCTATTGCATTATTATGTCAACACATAGTCCTGAGCATCCCTTTTCCGTGGGAAACAAAGTTCTTCTCATGAAATCCGGAAAGGTTATGGGATTCGGCTCTCCCAAAGAAATCATTACATCTGAAACCTTACAATCTGTTTACGATATTGAAATGGATGTGATAACTACACACGACCGCTATGGCCGTGAACGAACTATCTGTTTACCGGTAAATAGCTCAACAAAAGCATTTTAGGAGAAATGATACATGGACTCTATATTGGATTATTTTATTTCTCTGCAGGAATCTGAGCCTGCAGAATTACCTGAGCGGGCTATAGAAAGATGGAATAAACGTGCAGACTTTTGGGAAGACGCACGCAAAAAGAAAGAAAAAGGTGATGAACGTGTCATCAGCGCAATAAACTACCTGGATTCCAAAGGACTTCTTGAAAAAAATTATGATGTCGCAGATATTGGATGCGGTCCCGGACGGTTTGCTGCTGCATTTGCCAAATATGTACACAAAGTAGTGGGGCTGGATATTTCTGATAAAATGGTTAAACACGGAATGGAACATATCCAAAATGAAGGCTTAAATAACGCTATACTCTATACATGTAATTTTCAGACATTAGATATTGATAAATCGGGGTATACGCATGCATTTGATTTGGTATTCAGTTCCATGACACCTGCAATCCACAATATGGACGGACTGATAAAATCTATGGAAATGAGCAGGGCATGGTGCTGTAATATCACGCATCTTGACAGACGAAATTCACTCAGGGAACAGATCTTACAGGAAGTATTTGGCAAACAAACAGCACCCCAATGGAATGGGCGATGGTTTTTCTCTCTTTTCAATATATTATTTCTGCTTGGATATAATCCTGAAACAAGCTATGAAAAACTCCATCGTGAAACCTGGGTAACTCCGGATGAACAATATATTGATTCCCTCATGGAGCACATGCTTCCTTCTGAAGAATATACACAGGAAAACGCAAATAAAATCATGCAATGGATTCAATCTCACTTAAACAAAGATGGGCAGATCAAGGAAATAACTGATTCCACTTATGGAAGAATTCTCTGGGATGTTCGAAACAAAACAATACGACCTGACTATGGAACTATTATAAAATGAAATGGGACTTTACTATGACTCAACATATATTTTTAACTGGTAAAAAACACATTGGAAAATCTACATTGATCCAAAAGATATTAGATGATTATAAGAAAACCTCTGATGGATTCCTGACTGTCCGCACAAAAAACTATCTGAAGGATCAGTATTCAGTTCATATGTACCATCTAAAAGAGAAGGAGCTCCCAAACGAATCTAATCTTTTGTTTTTATGCGGAAAAACAGATGAACACACTGCCGATACCTTTGATCGCCTTGGATGCAATATTCTTTCCATGTGTTCTGACTGCTCTTTAATTGTTATGGATGAGCTTGGTCCACATGAAGCAGACGCAGCTTTATTTCGGAGAAAAATCCTAAACCTTTTGGATGGGCAGACTCCCATTTTAGGGGTATTACAAGAACCTGCAGAATCTTTCTGGCCTGAAATCGTAAATCACCCAAAGGTAGAAATCATTATAATTTCTGAAGACAATCGAAATGATTGCTCTTTACTTAATCACATTCAATATAAAATCTCATCTCCTTAATAATTACTCCCGGGGCTATGCGCTCGGAACTAACCAAAGGGTCAAGTAGCTTTTGAGAAGTCTCTTTGTGTATTTTCAATATTTTTATTCTCAAATCACCCCAAACACCTTCACCGCATTACTCTCCGTCACAGCCACAACCTCCTCGCAGCTGACACCCTTAATCTCCGCAATCGTCTTCACAACCTCCGGCAGATACAGGGAGCTGTTTCTTTTTCCACGGTTCGGCACAGGTGCCATGTACGGGCAGTCGGTTTCCAGCAGAATCTGATTCAGCGGTGCATACTCTGCCACTTCCTTCAGCTTCCGGGAATTCTTAAAAGTAACCACTCCGCCGATTCCGAGATAAAGTCCCATATTCAGATACTCTCTTGCAATTTCTTTGCTATAGGAAAAGCAATGGATAACTCCACCATACATCCCGTCCTTCATATATTCTTTCACGATATTCAGCGTATCCTCCGCAGCGTCTCGGCTATGAATGATAAACGGAAGCTTTTTCTCACGGGCAATGTCCATTTGCTGGCGGAATACCTTCTGCTGGAGAAGGTGCTCTTCCTTCTCCTTATGCCAGTAATAATCCAGGCCGATCTCACCCACGGCTACTGTCTTTTCCTTATCACAATACCTGCGGATCTCATCCAGAACTGCCGCATCCACTTTATCCGCATCATCCGGATGAACACCCACTGCGCCATAAATAAAAGGATACTTCTCCACCAAATCATAAACCCGGTCAAAATGTCCCACAGAAGCACACACATCCACAATATGCCCGATCCCGTTCTCCTGCATACTATCCAGTATGTCAGAACGATCCTCATCAAAAGCCTCATCATCGTAATGTGCATGGGTATCAAAAATCATAGCTTTATCCACAGTCATCTCGTCACCGACGGAAACTTTTCCACCTTTCAGCACTCTTGTAAACACACCTTCCCGTGGCATGATGCATTCACCCATCTTCTGAAAAATGGCACAGCCATTGTGGCACTCCTTTCCGATCTGAGTCAGCTCCAGCACAACCTCACCACAACGGAATCTGGTGCCAACCGGAAGCTTTGCAAAATCAATCCCTTCCACAACCAGGTTCTCACCAAAAGCACCATCCTCGACCTCTGCGCCCTTCGCACGAAACGCATCGATCTTTTCACCGGAAAGAAGACTCACCTGTCGATGCCACTTTCCGGCATGAGCATCCCCCTCAAGCCCCCAGTCCTCCACAAAAACCGCCGAACCAACATTCTTCTTCTGTGTTCCTTTCTTCTCACTGATACAAACCGCAAGTACTTTTCCCATAATAATAACTCCTATTAATTACACATCATTACCAAATTTATTTCTCTCTATCTCTCACACCATTTAACCATCATCACCAGCAGAGCTCAACACCCGTAAAAAAACAAGCCGCGTAGCGTGTCATCGAACTGGCCCTGCCTCCGTTGAGCGTCCGTTAGTATACCCGCCCACACCTCTCTCATTTCTCTCCATGTCCGCTAAAACCTACTATCCTCAAACACCAGGCCCGCGCAGCCACACTTCTCTCTATGTCCGGTAGAACCTAACATCCCCAAACGTCAGGCCCGCGCAGCCGGGGCCGTCCTGCAGACGTCAGCGAAGTGCCCGTCGAGAGGCGAGGATAGCTGCTGCCACCAAGCGCCCTGTTTGAGCCGCAGGCGAGTTGGCGCGACTGGCAGCAAACCGGCGCCGCAGCCGAACAGGGCACGAAGCGTGTCTGCAGGACGGCCCCGGCTGCGCGGACCGTCCGTTCGTTAACACCCCCGTTCTACCGACCACACTCCCCCACATCTCCAGTCAAAATCTCAATCCCATGCCCCAACGCCTCAATAATAACCTCCAGGCATTCCCTGACAGCCTTAGGACTCCCCGGCAGATTAACGATCAACGTTCCCTTCCGGATCCCAGCCGTAGCCCGGCTCAGCATCGCCCGCTTCGTGATCGTCATGCTAAACGCCCTCATCGCCTCCGGAATCCCCGGCACACGCCGCTCGATCACATCCTCCGTAGCCTCCGGTGTCACATCCCTCTGAGAAAACCCGGTACCACCCGTAGTCAAAATCAGCTCCGCAAGCCCCAGATCTGCGATCTCAGCCATCCGGCTTCCAAGCATCCCACGGTCATCCGGCAAAACATCCACAGAAACAACCTCATACCCGGCCGCCTCCATAATCTCCTTCACAGCAGGACCACTAAGATCCTCACGCTCCCCTCTGTAACCCTTATCACTAGAAGTGATCACAGCAACTCTCTTCATCACTCAACCTCCGATCTGTGCCATACAAAGCTTCTCCGTCTTATCATCCTTCTGTTTCTCCAGACTTCCGCCAAAAGCATGCCCGTCCGGTTTCTCCGCCAGAGCCTCCAGGATCACAGCCTTCAGCATCTCATCCGAACCACCACCGCGGATCACCTCCCGAAGATCCCTTCCCGCCGCATACTGCAGACAGGTCTTCAAAAAGCCCTGTGAAGTCAGCCGTATCCGGTTACACTCCCCACAGAACTTATGACTCACCGCGCTGATAAACCCGATCTTTCCGGAAAACCCATCCACATCATAATAATGACACGGTCCATTCCCAAGGGGCTCCCCAACATACGGCGAAAACCGCGGAAGCTTTTCCCCAAGGATCCCAAGCAGTTCCTTTTCCGACACCCCATGAAATTCTTTTCCCATCCCAATGGGCATCATCTCAATAAACCGCACATGCACCCTATGATCCCTGGCAAAAAGCGCCACCCGGCAAAGATCCTGCTCCGGGATCCCAAGAGGCACACAATTGATCTTCAGTGAAATCTCCGGATACTTCATTGCCTCCGAAATCCCTTCCAGCGTCCGCCCAAGTTCATCCCGCCGCGTGATCCTCCTGCTACAGGCTTCATCCAGTGTATCCAGGCTGATATTCAATCCGTCCAGCCCCGCCCGGGCAAAATCACTCATCTGATCTTTCAGAAGCACACCATTTGTAGTCAGAGTCACCTTCTCGATCCCCGGCATATTTTTCAGTTTTTCCACCAGCTGAGGCATCCGCGGCCGCACAAGCGGTTCCCCGCCGGTCAGCTTGATCTTCCGGATACCCAGCTCTGCCATCACCCGGCAGATCCTCAAAATTTCCTCTTCCTGCAAAATGAGGGAGCGCTCCACATGCTGCACTCCCTCCTCCGGCATACAATAAATACACCGCAAATTACATCTGTCAGTTACGGAAATCCTGAGATAATCAATATTTCTTCCGCACCTGTCTATCATTATTTTTCCTCAAAACGGAAATCTCCGCTTTTGCCTCCTGTTTTTTCTTCCAGATGGATATCAGACATGACCATGTGCTTGTCAATTGCCTTGCACATATCATAAATAGTCAGAAGCGTCACCTGAACACCTGTCAGGGCCTCCATCTCCACGCCTGTTTTTCCCTCTGTTTTTACCGTGCAGAATACACGGATCACTCCCGCATCCTCATCGGTCTCAAAATCCACGGAACATTTCTGGATGGGAAGTGGATGGCACATGGGAATCAGCTCAGAAGTACGCTTCACACCCATGATACCTGCCACACGAGCCACACCAAGTACATCACCCTTTTTCACATTTCCGCTTTTTACCGCGGCCATGATCTCCGGGCTTACCTGAATGGAACCCGTGGCTGTTGCCGTACGGTGAGTGACCGGTTTGTCGGACACATCCACCATAACAGCATTTCCATTTTTATCAAAATGATTCAATTCCATATCTGTCTATACTTAGCAGATCTCAGCGCCTGCAGGCATCTCTTTCTCCGGTACCATCAGGGAAAGATTTCCGTCTGCATCCTCTGCACAGAGGATCATACCCTCGCTGAGGATTCCGGCAAGCTTGGCAGGTTTCAGGTTTGTAACGACCATAACCTTTTTGCCCACCATTTCCTCTGCAGAGTAATGAGCCTTGATTCCGGATACGATCTGACGAACCTGACTTCCGATCTTAACCTGAGAGCAGAGAAGTTTTCTGGATTTTTTAACCTCCTCACAGGCGATGATCTCACCAACCTGGAACTGCAGCTTCTCAAAATCATCGAAAGTGATCTCCGGCTTTGCCTCGATATCGATCACGTTCTCTGTTTTCTCCTCTTCTGCCTCTTCCTTCGGCTCTTCTTTCTTCGGATGAAGCTTCTCAACCTTCTCAAGAACCTCTTTCAGATCAAGTCTCGCAAAAAGGATCTCCGGTTTGTCGGTTACGCGGTTTCCTGAAGGATAAAGACCGAACTGCTCCATCTCCTCAAGAGTTCTCTCGTTTACGTTGAGCTGTACAAGAATACGCTCTGTTGTACGCGGCATAAAGGATTTCAGAAGAGATGCGCCGATGCAGATACCCTCAACCAGGTTGTAGAGAACTGTTGCAAGACGATCCTGCTTTGTCTCATCCTTTGCAAGTGCCCATGGCATTGTCTCGTCGATATATTTGTTGCAGCGTTTGAACAGAGAGAATACCTCTGTGATAGCATCTGCAACACGAAGCTTGTCCATTTTTGCGGAAACGTTCTTCGGAACCTGAAGGATGAAGTTCTTAAGATCCTCATCAACCGGCTCAGTAACATTCTTGTTCTCAACGACTCCGTTAAAATATTTGTTGGACATGGAAATTGTACGGTTTACAAGATTTCCAAGTGTGTTTGCAAGGTCGGAATTCAGTCTCTCAACCATCAGCTCCCATGTGATCACACCGTCATTCTCAAATGGCATCTCGTGGAGTACGAAATAACGGACAGCATCTACACCGAAGAACTCAACCAGCTCATCTGCATAGATTACATTTCCTTTTGATTTACTCATTTTTCCATCACCCTGAAGCAGCCATGGATGTCCGAATACCTGTTTCGGAAGCGGAAGATCCAGAGACATCAGGAAAATCGGCCAGTAAATGGTATGGAAACGGATGATATCTTTTCCGATCAGGTGAAGATCTGCCGGCCAGTATTTGTTGAATGTATCACTGCTGTTTCCGTCACAGTCATAACCAATACCTGTGATATAGTTTGTCAGAGCATCCAGCCATACATATACAACATGCTTCGGATCAAAATCTACCGGGATTCCCCATTTAAAGGATGTTCTGGATACACAAAGATCCTGAAGTCCCGGAAGAAGGAAGTTATTCATCATCTCGTTTTTACGAGACTCCGGCTGGATGAAATCCGGATGTGTGTTGATGTAGTCAATAAGCTTGTCTGCATACTTACTCATTTTGAAGAAATATGCCTCTTCCTTAGCAGGTACGCATGGGCGTCCGCAGTCCGGACATTTGCCGTCTACAAGCTGGGACTCTGTAAAGAAGGACTCACATGGTGTACAGTACATTCCTTCATAATGACCCTTGTAGATATCTCCTTTTGCATACATTTTTTTGAAGATTTTTTTGACCTGCTCTTCATGGTCTTTATCTGTTGTACGGATGAATTTATCATAGGATGTATTCATCAGATCCCAGATACGTTTGATCTCGCCGGAAACGTTATCTACGAATTCCTTCGGTGTAACACCAGCCTCTTCAGCCTTCAGCTCGATCTTCTGACCATGCTCGTCAGTACCTGTCTGAAAATATACGTCATAACCCTGCTGTCTTTTAAAACGTGCGATCGCATCCGCAAGAACGACCTCATAGGTATTTCCGATATGCGGTTTACCGGATGTGTACGCAATGGCAGTGCTGATATAATATCTCTGCTTTTCCATCTTTTCTTTCCTCCATAAATATAAAAATAAATTGTGTACTTACTCATAACGGACTGAAAATATATTCCGTCAGAACAGGAAAATTCCTGTCCGGGGACATTGGAAGATTACCAAGTAATTCTCAGCGACATAAAAAAACGCCTTCTCATACCATAACGATATGAGAAGACGAGTTATTACCCGTGTTACCACTTCTTTTCGTTCCTGCCTCGCGGCAAAAACCTCATCAGGTACAGCAAGCTCTATACCCTTCCGCTATAACAGGCGGTCCTGTCACTGCCTGCCGGTGTCCGTTAAATCGGACATTCACACTTCGCTTATCGCGTTTAAACCGGTTCAGCAATGCCTCTCCGAAGCCATCTTCCATCTGCGCCTGCACATCCCTCTCAGTCTCGGAACTCCTGCATAAAGTGAACCTTCACCATTCACCCTGCTGCAGATCTATGACCTCAACTACATCACAGCCTGCATCTAAAAAGTCCTCCGGGGATTTCCCTGTAGTACGGTGTACACATGTACTCTCTTCTTCCATGAGTTTTCCATATGGGAAAATCGTAACACATTTCCGATGGTTTGTAAACGGGGAATTTCGATACTGTATTACATTCTCCTCTGCCTGTACATCCACCGCCACGCCATCCGGAACGCAATGGTTGTCAGCGTCATTCCTGCTGCCATGCTCACCGCAAAAAGGATCGTATAGATTCCGTCTTTCTGGAATTTTGCCCAGTCCTTCATCAACATCCAGTTCATTGTCCGGTAAAGTGCTGCTCCCGGAATCAACGGAATTGTCGCAGAAACCAGAAATACAGTTACCGGCGTTTTATGAATTCTTGCCATACATTCTGCATACAAAGTAATAGCTACTGTTGACCAGAAACCGCACACATACGGACTTGGCGTTATGAACTCTACTGCCAGATATACAGCCCAGGACAGACATCCACCCAATGCCGCAAACCAGAGTTTTTTTCCATGGATATTAAATAATGCCGCAAAGCCGAGGGATCCTGTGAAGGATACGACCAGCTGTATGATTTCCCGCATGTTTTCCTCCTGAATAAAATCATAACTACTCTCAAATACTCCCATCATCTGCTGCATTTCGCTACTCCGCAATTGATGCAGTATCTAAACTCCTCATTCACTGCTTATTGCTTTTCGCAACCTTCAAGAGAACTTCCCTGATTCGGTTAAAACAACAGATTCGCCACCGTAAAACCAAGGCCCACGACCAATGCCAGCAAAAGTGCCTCCATACATCGGATCAAACCTGTAATGGTATCTCCTGAAAACATATCGCGCAATGAATTGGTAAATGCAATTCCCGGTATCAGAAGCATGATATTTCCGATACTGATCAGATCCGCATGATGTCCAAGCCCGATCAGAACTGTAAGATTGGAAAGTACTCCGCCGGCTCCGCAGCAAAGAAGCACTGTCAGCAGCGAGTTTAATGCACCTTTTTTTACAAAAGCCTCAAACAGCTTCAGGGCGATACCAATCAGCGCAGAAGCAATCATATCGTTGACATCTCCTCCGAAAAACACTGAAAAAGAACCTGAAATTACAGCATAGATCAAAATCTGCGTTTTAAAAGAATATCCTTGTTTATCCCGGATCTTTTCCAGCCCCTTCTGGATCTCCTCCGGCTTCGGCCGATACTCACAGATGTATCTGGAAAGCTGGTTCAGGTCATCCAGCCGTCCCAGATCATTGGACATTCCCGGCACACGCCGCGTCTGGGTGCAAATACCGAAATCCTCTCCATAAATAGTCGTCACAATACTGGATGTGATAGAAAAAACATCTGCCCGGGTGGCTCCATATGCCAGGCAGATCCGCCGTATGGTATCTTCCACACGTCCAACCTCTGCTCCGCAGCAAAGAAGCTGTTCACCAATTGTCATCGCATAATATAAATACTGTTCCGCTTCCTCCCGCGTCATCCGGCATCCCTCACTTTCCTGCTTTATTTCATTTTTATCTATTTTAGGACACGTAAATATTAAAATCAACAAGGATTTTTTGTCTTAATATTCATTTCTTCTATATTTCCTCAAAGTAATAAGCAGATATTTTTGTTCAAAATAAAACACCACCCGGACAAAAAAGATGTCTATCTCTTCTGTCCGGATGGTGTTGGTGTTTGAAAATCCAATGCTCTGCTCAGTTTTTATTTATCTGAAATCTAACAAATCTTATGCGAGTTTTCCGCCAAGTTCACGGCAAGCTGCAAGTCCTTCATCATCAGGAGTGTTGTTTACAATGAGACCCTCATCCTCAACAAGCTCTGCGCCTGCGTCTTTTGCTCTGCCGCACCATGTTCTCATCCACTCTCCGTCGCCCCAGTCATAGGAACCGAAAAGTGCAACTTTTTTACCGGAAAGTTTGCCTTCCAGCTCAGAAAAGAACGGCTCAAACTCACCCTCCTCAAGCTCCTCATCCCCCATAGCCGGACAACCAAGAGCCAGAACATCAAAAGAAAGCGCTTTATCCACATCCGCATCAGCCACTTCCATAATCTCAACATCCGCACCGGCAGCCTTGGCACCTTCCTCAACAGCCTGCGCCATAGCCTCTGTGTTACCTGTAGAAGACCAGTAAATAATTCCTACCTTGCTCATCTCAAAAACCTCCTGTTTTTAAACTTTATATTATACGCACATCTGAGATGTACAGAGATGCTTCATACCAACAACCTGCAAAATCGAATACCCCGCACGGATATGCGCCGCAGTAAACTCCCGGCACTTATCATAGCTGTCAAAAATCCTGCGAGCCTGCTCCACATCATCATAAACCTTCCAGTAACCACACATCTTGCAGCCACTGCCTCCGAATTTCCGGAAACCCTTCACGTCTTCAATGGGATACCCCAGGAAAAGTCCGATCTCATGAGGAAACTCCGTCTTATAAAAAAATCTCTCCTTCAGACGGGCGATCATCTCATCCAAAGAACCATCTATATTATACCCATCCTGGAGCAAAAGTTTCCTGGCTTCATCCTGCTTAAGATATTCCTGCAGCATATCCGGACGGTACACCAGAAGAAGATAATGCTTCCTGCATCCACAGATGATCTCCATACGGATACCTTCCCGTTCAAGACTCTCCTCATAATCCGAAATGATCTCCGGCAGTTCCGGAATTTTTTCCTTGGAAAAGGAAACAAGATTCGCCGGTTTCATTCCCATTAATACAGGGGAACAATGATAACCCATGACAGATTCAAATTTTTCACAAGTCATTTGCATTCTCCTTTACATGTTAGTTAGATTTGTCTAACTATTGTAAATATACTACCATAGTTAGCCTCTGTCAACTTATTTTTTAAAAATTTTCATTAGGAATTTTTATTGATAAAATACCATCATTAAAGGCACAATATTCCTTATAACAAACACTCTATCAGACATCCGACTGCCAGTTCTCACCATTTAACCGAATCAGGTAAGTCCCCTGCATGGTTGCAAATATCCACTACACCTGCAGCGTAAAAATACTTATTTACATCCAGCTCATAAAATGAAAATATTTCAGGATAATCAGATCAAAACCTCTTGACAAACCTCCCTCTGTCATGTATTATAATATCAGTAATAATTACTATTACTGAAAGGAGAGGACATTATGGCAGCACTTAAATACAGCCGTCAGCGAGAATCCATCAAGGAATTTCTGAGATCCAGAACAGATCATCCAACGGCAGATACAGTATACGAGAATCTTCGACAGATCTACCCGAACATCAGCCTCGGAACTGTCTACCGTAATCTTTCTCTTCTCAGTGACATCGGTGAGATCCGGAAGCTGACCAATTTCGGAAGCGCGGATCGCTACGATGGAAGGATCGCACCACACTCACATTTCATGTGTACCAGATGCAACCGGGTGATCGATATGCAGTCAGACAGCCTTAACGGAATTCTTGAACAGGCAGCTGCAGAATTTATCCACGGAAAAGTCTTTGACGTAGACGCAAGCTTCTATGGAATCTGCAAGGAATGCCTGAAAAAAGAAGAAAAACAAGCTTGACAAAATAAAGATCACATGGTATCATGAAATAGTAATAATTACTATTATCATTTCAATAGAAACAAAAATAAACAATATATTTCAAAAAAGAAAAGGAGATCATTACTATGGCTAAATGGGTATGTACAGTATG
Source organism: Blautia sp. NSJ-140 (assembly GCF_022868965.1). Lineage (NCBI taxonomy): Bacteria > Bacillati > Bacillota > Clostridia > Lachnospirales > Lachnospiraceae > Blautia > Blautia sp. NSJ-140. Next base: position 47,831 of record NZ_JALIFS010000017.1, read on the forward strand.
TGGATATGTTTATGAAGGCGAGCAGGCACCGGAAGCCTGTCCAGTATGTAAAGCACCAGCTTCTAAATTCCAGAAACAGGAAGGCGAGCTCTCATGGGCAGCTGAGCATGTTGTAGGCGTTGCTAAAGGCGTCAGCGAGGACATCCTTGCAGATCTGAGAGCTAACTTCGAGGGCGAGTGCTCTGAGGTTGGTATGTATCTTGCAATGGCTAGAGTAGCTCACAGAGAGGGATATCCGGAAGTTGGAATGTACTATGAGAAAGCAGCTTACGAGGAAGCAGAGCATGCAGCTAAATTCGCAGAGCTCCTTGGTGAGGTTGTAACAGACAGCACAGAGAAGAACCTTCAGATGCGTGTAGAGGCTGAAAACGGCGCTACAGCAGGTAAATTCGACCTTGCAAAACGTGCGAAAGCAGCTGACCTTGACGCAATCCATGACACAGTTCATGAGATGGCTAAGGATGAGGCGAGACACGGCAAAGCATTCGCTGGTCTTCTTAAGAGATACTTCGGCAAATAATAAAGCCGCATAAAATAAGGATCTTTGCGAGAGGGAATCATTCAAAATGGTTCCCTCTTTTTTGATGAATATGTGCAAATTAGTGTGCAACTTTGCAAGTGATCTTAACTAATATGTCATAAATTGTCGAAATATTTTAATTGAAAAATCGTGCCCAAAATAGTATACTTATATAAATAAATTCTTAAGTATTACAAATTCTTCTCGATTTCCAACGTATGGAAATTTCTTTATTTATTTCACATCACTACATTTCTTTATTGGGAGGATTCCATGATCTTATTAGAACAAGGCTGTATTAACATATGGATAGATGAAATTGTTCCTTGTTTAAAGAACACAAAAACTGGAGAAATTAAAGAAACGGTTGTTTTTAAAATCCAAAGTCGTGCATACCTGAAGGAATTTCAGAAATCTAATGGCTGGCACATTAATTGGAATGAACTCCCCAGAAATGTTGATGTTTACGCTCTTGCACTAAAAGAAGATAATTCTATTCAAGGGCTCATAGGCATAAAAAATGATAAAGATTCCAATGCAGCTTATATCCATTGGGCCTGTACTGCTCCACATAACAATAAACATGAATACGATAAGCAGAAATATGTTGGTGTAGGCGGACATCTTTTTGCTATAGCTGCAGATAAATCTATGGAATGGGGATATGAAGGTGCTGTTCATGGATTTGCTGCTAATGAAGAACTGTTACAACATTATATAAATGTATTCCATGCAGAATATTTGGGAATGCTTCATCAATATCAGTTTTTCATTGATGAAGAACAGGCAAAGAATCTATTGGAGGTGTATCATTATGAATGGAACGAAACCTAAATTTTTAAAAAAATCAGCCCTCAATCCAGAATACTTTAAAAAACCTAACCCCTACATGAATGCCCCATCCTGCCATGTAAATTTACTCGAATTATCAAGATATGCAAAAAAACATAGAAAAAAACTTATCGATCTTACACAGGATGAAATTAAAAAGTTTTCAATTTAGCAGGAAATCACCAAAAAAGGAACCGGTCTCCCGGTTCCTTTTTTCGTCATCTCTACATACTATATCCATCCAGATATACCGATGATACATAATTTTTGCTGGTATTCTTATACAATATCTGCAGATAATGTGATCCATCCATAGTGACTGTACTTCCGTTTTTGATCTTTCTCTGTCTTCCGGTTCCGTGTTCACTGTAATATATTGCAACTATCTTGTAGCCCTTCTTTGCAGTGATACATACTTTTGCCTTTCTGGGATAACCTTTTGCAACCGGGACCATGGTCTTTTTATCAAAGGATTTTTTATAATCTTTTCTTCCGAATTTGCACACATTTAACGGATTTTTATAATTATGTACCGTAACTTTAGATTTAAAAGAATATGTTTTTCCATTCTTTCTTTTTACTTTGAAGGATACAATAGAAGTTCCTGTTTTTTTTGCCTTCAGCGTAATGGTATAATCACCCAGAAACGGCATCTTTCTTACTGATACCACATTGGTATTACTGGATTTCAGTCCCAGAACTTTGTCGGATCTGACGGAGTTTATGATTCCATATCCGATTTCCTCACCTTTCATAAGAGCAATAGTCTTATGAAATTTGAGCGTACCCGCCGCCTGTGCTGTGACCGGTGCTACTGCAAGATCTGTCACGATAAATGTAAGTGCCAGAAATAACACCAATAATCTCTTTACTGCTTTTTTCATTACTTTTTCCCCCTTTTATAAGCCTTTTGGACTTATTCTATACATATTAGTATACAGGAGTTTTTCATCTTCATCAATGTTTTTTCTGAATTTTCTGTACACTATCTTCCCGAACCTTTGCGCGAAGCTCTGTCAGATATTCTGAGAATTTCACCTGCTCATTTCCGTAAGTCATCTGCAGATCATACTCCAACGGAATCCAGGTTTTAATATCGGATTCATTGTGCTGGATCAGGGCTTCCAGCTTGTCCAACGCTTTATAGATCCTGGCCTCCAGAGTCTGCTGCGCTTCCATCTCCTGATATAGTTCCGCCATCTCTTTATCGAACGGCTCCGGCAGAGTCTTCACCCATTCTCCCAGCACATCGGCTTCTTTCTCCGAATCCTTATCCGTTTTTTCAAAGGCCGGGATATCACCGGTAAAAGCTTCTCCCAGATCATGGATCAGGCACATTTTCATAATTTTCAGAAGATCTGCCTCAGGAAACTCATCACTGACAAAATATGCCATCAGCGTGATCCTCCAGGAATGCTCTGCAACGCTCTCCCGCCTGCCACCGGAAGTATAACTATGACGCACCGCATCCTTTAACCGTTCTGCAACGGAAAGTAATTCGATCAGTTTTTCTGGTTTCATATATATTACGCTCCTCTTCTTTTTATTATGTCAACCATTTAAATCAGCTATTTTCAGCCTATCTTATATAGCTGTCCATAAAACCGTTATAGCATTTTCACTTTACTATACCATAATTTCCCAAAGAACAGACCCCCAAAAACATTCTCCTTACTTCTGCGCGCTGACATTTCCCATCCCAAATAAATTTGTCCAAGCTAATTTCTAAAAAAACTATAAACCATATTGCATTTTTCTCCATAATCGTCATAATGAAGTTATAAACAAAAGAAAGAAGGTGATTGCCGATGGATATCACGGTGTCGGATGAGGTCTCACAGGAATATCATGAGCTTGTGAAGAACATCCTCTGTAACAGAGAGTTCCTGAAGCTGAGCCTGTACACCCACCACCAGTGGACCACACGGCTCATGCACAGTATCAATGTTTCTTACCTCTCCTGGTTCATTGCCAGGAAGCTGGGATGTGACGAGAAAGCTGCCGCAAGGGCAGGGCTTCTCCACGATTTCTGTCCCTATGACTTCAAGGCGGAGACTCCGACCGGTGAGCATCAGGCGTTTTATCACCCGAAGGCTGCCGCAGACAACAGTGCCGCACACTTTGATGTCACAGACAGAGAGCTGGATGCGATACTCTCACATATGTTCCCTCTGGGACCTCTTCCACGCAACAAGGAAGCCTGGATCATCAGCTTTGCCGATAAAGCCTGCGCCATCGCGGAAGGCTGCCATATCGCCATTGCACTGGCCAGGCGGAACCGGATCGTCATCAATCCGGCATAATTTACACACAAAAAACAGGGCCGTCGCCACTTCTGACGAGCCCTGTTTTTGTGTGTAAATTTATTTTATGGTAATACTTTGCAGATCACTTTATATATCTTAGTTCTCTTTCACAACAACCTTATCCAGATGCCAGATATCATCTACATACTCCTGGATAGTTCTGTCGGATGTGAACTTACCGCTGCATGCTGTATTGAGAAGTGCCATCTTAGCCCAGCGTTTCTCATCTTTGTATGCTTCCTCAACACGTTTCTGTGCTTCTGCATAGGAACGGAAGTCGCCAAGGATAAAGTACTGGTCAGGTCTCGGCATATTGCGTTTGTCGAGAAGTGAATTATAGATGTCACGGAACATCTCTGTATCGCTGGAGAAGGTTCCGTTGATCAGCTGCATCAGTACCTGACGGATCTCCGGATCTGTGTTGTAGATGAAGTCCGGATCGTAACCGCCGTTATTCTCATAGTTGATGATCTGGTCAGAGCTCATACCGAAGATAAATGCGTTCTCCTCGCCAACCTCCTGTACGATCTCGACGTTGGCACCATCCATGGTTCCAAGTGTCGGAGCACCGTTCAGCATGAATTTCATGTTACCTGTACCGGAAGCCTCTTTACTTGCTGTGGAGATCTGCTCTGAAACATCTGCTGCCGCAAAAATGATCTCGGCGTTGGATACACGGTAGTTCTCGATGAATACAACCTTCAGCTTACCGTTGATGGATGCATCATTGTTTACAACATCTGCCACACAGTTGATCAGCTTGATGATCTTCTTTGCACGTGCATAAGCTGCGGAAGCTTTTGCACCAAAGATAAATGTTCTCGGATAGAAATCCATCTCCGGATGTGCCTTGATCTGGTTGTACAGATAGATCACATGCAGGATGTTGAGAAGCTGACGTTTGTACTCATGAAGTCTCTTAACCTGGATATCGAAGATGGAGTGCGGGTCAACCTCAACACCATTGTGCTCCAGGATATATTTTGCAAGACGCTCTTTGTTCTTGAACTTGATGGTCATGAACTCCTGAAGAGCCTTCTCATCGTCTGCATAAACCTTAAGCTTGGAAAGCTGGGAAAGATCTGTGATCCAGTCCGGTCCGATCTTGTCCGTTACCCAGTCAGCCAGAAGCGGGTTTCCATGAGCAAGGAAACGTCTCTGTGTGATACCGTTTGTTTTGTTGTTGAACTTCTCAGGCATCATCTCATAGAAATCCTTCAGCTCCTGATTCTTGAGAATCTCAGTATGAAGGCGTGCAACACCGTTTACAGAGTAGCCTGCAACGATCGCGAGGTGAGCCATCTTAACCTGTCCGTCATAGATGATCGCCATCTTCTTGATCTTCTCGAAATTTCCAGGATATTTCTGCTGGATCTCAAGAATGAAACGACGGTTGATCTCCTCGATGATCTGGTATACACGCGGAAGCAGTCTGGAAAACAGCTCGATCGGCCATTTCTCAAGTGCCTCGGACATGATGGTGTGGTTAGTGTAAGCACAGCATTTTGTTGTGATATCCCATGCCTGATCCCAGCCAAGACCTTCCTCATCAATGAGGATACGCATCAGCTCTGCTACTGCAACAGTCGGATGAGTATCGTTCATCTGGAATACAACCTTCTCATGAAGTTTTGTGATATCATCATGAGTTTTCTTATATTTGGCAATGGCTGCCTGAAGGCTGGCAGATACAAAGAAGTACTGCTGTTTCAGACGAAGCTCTTTACCTGCCATATGGTTATCATTCGGATAAAGCACCTCTACGATAGTACGTGCAAGGTTCTCCTGCTCTACTGCGTTGTGATAATCACCCTTGTCGAAAGAGTCAAGGTTGAAGTCTACGATCGGCTCTGCATCCCAGATACGAAGTGTGTTTACAACATCGTTGTTATAACCTGTGATCGGCATATCGTAAGGAACAGCCTTAACTGCCTGATATCCTTCATGGATGAATTTATTCTCGTTCTTCACCGGATCCCACTCAACGCGTACATATCCGCCGAAATGAACCTCTTTTGCATACTCCGGACGACGGAGTTCGAAAGGATAGCCGTTCTTCAGCCAGTTATCCGGTGCCTCTACCTGATAACCGTCACGGATTTCCTGCTTGAACATACCGTAACGGTAACGGATTCCGCATCCGTATGCACAGTAATTCAGAGTTGCAAGGGAATCCAGGAAGCATGCTGCCAGTCTTCCGAGTCCACCGTTTCCAAGAGCCGGATCCGGCTCCTGGTCTTCGATGCAGTTAATGTCAAGTCCAAGCTCCTCAAGAGCCTCCTTAACCTCGCCGTATGCGCCAAGGTTGATCAGGTTGTTTCCAAGGGCACGGCCCATAAGGAACTCCATGGACATATAATATACGATCTTCGGGTCCTGTTTTTCATACGCCTTCTGGCTCTTAAGCCAGTTGTCAATGATCACGTCTTTCACAGTGTAGCTTACAGCCTGAAAAATCTGCTCCTGTGTAGCCTCTTCCAGTGTTTTTCGATAAAGGAATTTTACGTTTTCTTTTACGCTTTTTTTGAACTCCTCTTTCTCAAACTGCTTGTCAATCATTAGTTTTCCTCCTGTACTTTGGATACTCCCAGTGTTACAGCCTCTTTGTTGATGTTCCATTCTTTGGTGTAACCCTCTGCTTCTCCCAGAACAATGTTTTCTGCCAGTACTTCTCGTTTGATCTCATCCTGGTTTGCTTTCATGATATCCATGATCTTATCGTTATCTTTTGCATAGACAATGATCTTGTCCATGACTTCGAAACCAGCCTCTTTACGCATGGTCTGAACCTTGCTGATGATCTCGCGGACAAAGCCCTCCTGGATCAGTTCAGGTGTAAGGTTTGTATCAAGGACAACGGATGTCTCACCGTCTGTCTCTGTCACATAGCCCTCGCTCTGGGCTGTTTCGATCAATAAGTCTTCCTCTGCAAGCTCGACTCTGTTTCCGGCAATGTCAAGAACGAGAACACCATTGTCTCTCAGCTCTTTCATTGCTGCGGTTCCGTCGATCTCGGAGAGTGCGGTACGGATGCCGTTCAGAAGCTTGCCGTATTTCGGTCCTACGGTACGAAGCTGCGGCTTGAAGCTGTAGGAAATAAAGGACTCTACATCATCTGCGAATTTCACTTCTTTTACGTTAAGCTCATCTGCGATGATATCTGTGTAGAATTTATCCATAGCTTTCTCAGCTTTTACATACATGGTTCCGATCGGCTGACGGTTCTTGATGTTTGCGGTATTTCTGCATGCACGTCCGAGAACAACGATCTCAAGAAGCTCTTCCATGTTTGCCTCGAGATCCTTGTCGATCCATGCCTCGTTTACCTCCGGGTAATCGCAGAGATGGATACTCTCCGGAGCGTCTGCATCAATGCTTCTTACAAGGTTCTGGTAGATATCCTCAGTCATAAACGGGATCATCGGAGCTGCAGCCTTGGCAACTGTTACCAGTGCTGTGTAAAGTGTCATGTAAGCATTGATCTTATCCTGCTCCATGCCCTTAGCCCAGAAACGTTCACGGCTTCTTCTTACATACCAGTTACTCATATCGTCAACAAATTCCTGAAGTGCTCTTGCAGCCTCCGGAATCTTGTAGGAATCAAGATCTGCATCGACAGTCTTCACCATGGTATTCAGCTTGCTGAGCAGCCATTTATCCATAACCGGAAGCTTATCGTAATTTAAAGTATATTTAGTCGCATCAAAATTGTCAATGTTCGCATACAATACGAAGAATGCGTAAGTGTTCCACAGAGTGCTCATGAACTTTCTCTGTCCCTCTACAACTGCTTTGCCGTGGAAACGGTTCGGAAGCCATGGAGCACTGTTGATGTAGAAGTACCAGCGGATAGCATCTGCGCCGTATTTGTTCAGTGCGTCAAACGGATCTACGGCATTTCCCTTGGACTTACTCATCTTCTGTCCGTTCTCATCCTGTACATGTCCCAGAACGATTACATTCTTATACGGAGCCTTATTGAAAAGCAGTGTGGACTCAGCAAGAAGGGAGTAGAACCATCCTCTTGTCTGGTCAACAGCCTCGGAGATGAAGTCTGCCGGGAACTGCTGCTCAAACAGGTCTTTATTCTCAAACGGATAATGATGCTGTGCAAAAGGCATTGCTCCGGAATCAAACCAGCAGTCGATAACCTCCGGTACACGATGCATGGTCTTGCCGCAATCCGGACACTTCATAGTGATGTCGTCAATGTATGGGCGGTGAAGCTCGATGGTCTTCGCACGCTCGTCACCACTCTTCTCATAGAGATCCTGGCGGCTTCCCACGGATTCCATATGTCCGCACTCACACTGCCAGATGTTCAGTGGTGTTCCCCAGTAACGGTTTCTGGAAATACCCCAGTCCTGAACGTTCTCAAGCCAGTCACCGAAACGTCCCTTACCGATGCTCTCCGGAATCCAGTTGATAGTATTATTGTTACGGATCAGATCATCCTTTACTGCTGTCATCTTGATGAACCAGGACTCACGTGCATAGTAGATAAGCGGTGTGTCACATCTCCAGCAGTGCGGATAATCATGCTCGAATTTCGGTGCGTCAAAAAGCTTGCCCTCTTTGTCAAGGTCTGTGAGAACCATAGGGTCCGCTTTCTTTACGAATACACCGGCATATGGTGTCTCTTTGGTCATGTTACCCTGTCCGTCTACGAACTGTACGAACGGAAGGTCATACTCACGTCCGACACGGCTGTCATCCTCACCAAATGCAGGTGCGATATGAACGATACCGGTACCATCGCTCATGGTAACGTAGTTGTCACAGGTTACGAAATGAGCTTTTTTGCGCTGTTTTGCTGCTGCCTCGCCTGTGCATGCAAAAAGCGGCTCATATTCCTTACGCTCAAGGTCTGTTCCTTTATATTTCTCAAGGATCTCATATGCAGGCTCATCATCCTTTGCAAGCTTGCCGAGAACCTTGTCCAGAAGTGCTTCTGCCATGTAGTAGGTATAGCCGTCTGCTGCTTTTACCTTACAGTAGATCTCATCCGGGTTTACACAAAGTGCAACGTTGGACGGAAGTGTCCACGGTGTTGTTGTCCATGCCAGGAAGTATGCATCCTCACCGACAACCTTGAAACGTACAATGGCAGAACGCTCTTTAACAGTCTTGTAGCCCTGGGAAACCTCCTGTGCGGAAAGCGGAGTTCCACAACGCGGGCAGTAAGGAACGATCTTGAAGCCTTTGTAAAGAAGACCTTTGTTCCAGATTTCTTTCAGTGCCCACCACTCGGACTCGATGAAATTGTTGTCATATGTTACATAAGGATGCTCCATGTCAGCCCAGAAACCAACTGTAGAGGAAAAATCCTCCCACATTCCTTTATATTTCCATACGCTCTCTTTGCACTGCTGGATGAACGGCTCCATTCCGTACTCCTCGATCTGCTCCTTGCCGTCAAGACCAAGCTTCTTCTCAACCTCAAGCTCAACCGGAAGTCCGTGAGTATCCCATCCTGCTTTTCTCGGAACCATGTAGCCCTTCATTGTACGGTATCTTGGGATCATATCCTTGATAACTCGTGTCAGAACATGTCCGATATGTGGCTTACCGTTAGCGGTAGGCGGTCCGTCATAGAATGTGTATGTCTCGCCCTCTTTACGGCTGTCCATACTCTTTTCGAAAATCTTGTTGTCTTTCCAGAATTTCTCAACTTCTTTTTCACGGTCAACAAAATTCAGATTCGTGTCAACTTTACGATACACAATATTTACCTCCTGTGTCTGATTACTGGCTGCTGCCTCATCTGTAAGGCCACAGCGGATTCTTTCCTCACAGATACCTGTTCGTGCCAATGCCTCGGGCACTTATAAAAAAAGACCCCATCCTGTAAAAGGACGAAGTCTGATTCGCTGTACCACCTGTTACATTATACGGGCCTGTGTCCGGATTCCTGCGTCTTCTGCTATGTTCTTATGCTCTGTGTTATGGCGCGGGCCGTTGTTCCATGTCTGTTCATAGCGGACAATTCTTTGTATCTGCCGATATATGTTCCCTGTAACGGAGGAAATCCGTCAGCTCTTACTTGATCATCATCTGTATATCAGATATTCTTCCCGGCTGCTGCCGGACAACTTCGGAACTGAAGCTCAGGAGTGATATTCCGCCATATTTACTCGTCCCGGGCTCCCACCATCCCCGGTTCGCTGCAAGCTTTCCATATGGCTTACTGTCTCCATCACAGCTTTTTCTATATACGCTGTCTATTATAGGTTGGGGAAAATCCATATGTCAAGTGTTTTCAGGGATTTTTTCTTATTATATGTATGTTCACTTCTTCTTAATGGAATTTTCACAGACTGCAAGTAGTTTTTCCGGGAGGAAAGTGGTATACTACTACAGAATCTTGAGGGCAAAAATACAGTTTTTCATTAATACAATGCTATAATTAATGAAATACTGCACCTCATCACAAAACGGGCAAGAGTTTTTTCGGTTACTGATTTCCAAATGAATAATAACCTTCTCTCCCGGATTTATTACTGAAAGGTATCTTATTATGAAAAATATGAAAAAACGATCCTTACGCCGGATCTTTGCCGGTATTCTCTGTGTGGGAATCCTGCTTACAGGCGCCGAGCCATGCAGCGCTTCCGCGCCTCTTGGATACGATGAATATGGTGATCCTATCGTCACTGCCACACCGGTTCCTGATGGACAGTCATCCGGTCAGGCCGCAGCAGTCATGCCTGCTCACTCCAGCTATTATTCTCAGGCCGCCGACACCGATTCCATTGACGGGTGGCCCAAAGGTCCCGGCATCGAAGCACAGGCTGCAGTCCTTATGGACGTAAATACAGAAGCCGTTCTTTATTCCAAAAATGCGGACACACAGCTCTATCCTGCCAGCATCACGAAGATCCTGACTACACTGCTTGCCTGCGAAAATCTGAACGCTAAGACAAATATTACCGTATCTGAGAACGCTTCCACCAGTGTAACTGCCGGAGATTCCAGTATTTATGCGGCTCCCGGTGAAGAATTTACCAGGGATCAGGCCCTGATGGCCGTCATGCTCCAGTCCGCTAATGAAATGTCTGTCGCCGTTGCGGAAGAAGTTTCCGGTTCTGTAAAGAAATTCACAGAACTCATGAACTGGCGCGCCAAGCTTTTCGGCTGCAAGAACACACACTTTAACAATCCTAACGGTCTTCCGGATGAGAATCATTACACCACAGCCTCCGACATGGCAAAGATCGCCAAATCCGCCTGGCTAAACCCTCTTTTCCGGCGATACTGTACCAAACGTTATTACGAGATCCCGCCTACCAATAAATTTACCGAAGCCCGTCAGCTGCTCAATCATCACAAGATGATGAAAAACGGCGAATACTATTATGAAGGTGTCCGTGGCGGAAAAACAGGATATACCGATGCATCCGGAAACACGCTTGTCACCTACTGCAAACGGGGAAATATAACGTTGGTAGCCGTGATCCTGAATTCTACTTCTGCGGCAAATGCTTACAGCGATACTGCTTCTCTTTTCAATTATGGTTTTGAAAATTTTGAAAAGGTGGATATGAAGGTGTCCATGGAGCCAGTCCCGTTTAAGGTACTCCCCTGTGACAAATATATCCTTAAGAATAACGGAAATACCTATCCGTTTTATTATCAGACAAAGGTTTATGTGACTATTCCAAAAGGTATCAAAAAATCACAGCTTAACAAACGCCAGGCCGTTCTTCAGAATGCTGTCGGCCCACTGCGTCTGAAAAGCAAATATTATTATAAGAAACAAATGGTCGGATGGGGAATGCAATACGAACGAAACATCGTATCAGATCTTCTCCTGGCTTCGTAACATTTTCCTGCGGCGGAGAGATTCGTGCTTTTCACGGATCTCATCCGCCGCTTCTGTATCTTCTGCTCTCAGGGTCTTCACCCCGAAATATTTTCCCTCATCCGTTTTTCGAATCCTGATCTTTCCGGCAACAGGTCCATGCTCATGGCAAAGGGCAAGGCTGTAATACACCTTGGGATTGTTGGTACTGAACCAGCGGATTTTCCGCTTGGCAGGACATCTGCAGATGGGACACATGGTACTTACCATGATGCGATCCTTCATCAGACGCTCCTTTGATACAAATTCCCTGGACACAAACTTATCATGGTCTGTATAGGAAATATAGATCTCGCTGTCTCTGGATTTTGGATTCTGATATACATCCAGGGACGGATGACGGATCATGCATGCTTCATCGATCTCCAGGAGTATCCTGGCAGTATAGCTGGCGTCTGCCAGTGCCCGGTGAAAATCACGTTTTTTGGGAAGCTCCAGATAGTCTGTGGCATATTCCAGGGAACGCCTGGATATTCCATCCTCGAATTTTATGCTGAAAAGTTTCTGCACATCATAGTAATGCACTGGCCCTGGCATCAGCTTCAAAAGATTATAGTATTTCATATTGCGCTGAAGTTCCATCACATCCTGGTCTCCCCAGGTAAAAAAGCGATACTCCTCCCCGCACCATTCCAGAAATCTGCGAATCGCCCTTGGAAAAGGAATGCCGTTTTCCAGTTCATGATAATCCACGTGGATCACTTCGTGGATACTGTCGTGGATCCAATGGTACACTTTGGGCTTGATCAGGCACTGAAAGGTATCAACGATCTCTCTTTTTTCATTTAATTTTACTGCCCCGATCTCTATGATCTCAAACGGGAGCCGACTATCCGGATGTCTTCTTCCATCCGGATTCTGGTTCCATTCCAGGTCAAATACAATATAGTTCATGGGTTTTCTGTCCTCTTATCTGACAGTGTGCACAGATATCTTTATGAAGAGCAGGCACTGTGTTCTGCTCCTCTATATCTTATGAACGCAACTGCTTCATGGTCTGATCCCGGTTATTTCCCGGTTCTGCACTCAGAAACAGAATAAATCGCTTCAAACAGCTCCTGCTGGAAGCTTTCTGTATCTGCATCTGTCAGAATCATATCTTTCATTTCATCTTCTTCGTGTAGCCACCAGCGGAAATCGCATAATGTAGCACCCCGTCCGGCACCGTCTGAACAGTCCACATCCAGGAATACTTTTTCTGTTTTAAAGAACTCCGGATGGATGAGATACATAAACGGTACAGCAGCATGGATACTTGCCACGCAGCGATATTTGGAAAAATTTTCAAGTACGTAGCCGGCCATATCTCCACAGGCTCTGGCTACCGGATCACCGGACTGACACAGCTTCATGATCTGGTTTCTGGTAAGATTACATTTCAGGGTAGCATCCAGTCCACACATGATCAGTGGGATTCCGGAATCGAATACGATCTTTGCCGCCTCCGGATCTGCGTAGATGTTGAATTCTGCTGCCGGTGTGATGTTTCCGCCTTTTGCTGCACCGCCTGTAAATACAATTTTTCTGATCTTATTCTTTATTTCAGGAAAAACCTTCAACAGAAGTGCAAGATTAGTCATTGGTGCAGTTTCAATCATTACTACCTGCTCGCCCTCCGGAAGGGCATTCAGAATGTCACGGATAAAAAGCACTGCATTGTCAGAAGCAGCCTCTGTTTTTGCTTCCGGCAGTACGCAATGGCCAAGCCCTGTCTCTCCGTGAAATTCTTCCGCATAAATTGCCGCTTTCACAAGAGGACGATCCTGGCCTCCTGCCACCGGAACCTTCAGTCCGTAAAAATCCACCAGCTCCAGTGCATTTTTGGTCACTCTTTCTATCCTGGTACTTCCTGCAGATGTCGTCACTGCAAGCAGCTCCAGTTCATCCTGATGTGCTGCCGCATATGCCAGTGCGATCCCGTCATCGATTCCGGGATCACAGTCCATGATAACCTTGATCTTATCTCCCATATATTCACCTCTGTAAAAACTCTTTCCCCAGTTTTATAGTATTGCCGAATTTCCGCTGTTTACCTGTTCCAAGTATAACAGAGTGGGGAGGGAGTGTAAAGTTAATCAGAATTCACCTCTGTACTTCAGGCTGAAACGTAAAGAACCCCTCTGCCGGGCATTGGCAGAGGGGTGGAAAAAAAAGGGGGTTATATTCATTTATATAAACAAATGCAATGTGCAATTTGGAGTTTTAAGTCAGGCGGATAAAATTATCCGCATTCGGTCAACCGGCCATTATCTGGTTATCTCTGCAATATCCGTTTGGGTTGTTCCGGATATTTGCTTCAAAGTAAATGCCGATCAATCAATAGAAACAAATTTCTTCTCTTCTGCTTCTTTCTTGGTCTCTTCCTTCGGGAAGGTTACATAAAGGATTCCGTTCTCATATTTCGCATGGATATCTTCATGCTTAATGCTCGAGCCTACATAAAAGCTTCTGTTGCAGGTTCCTGTATAACGTTCTCTGCGAACATATTTACCTTTATCATCCTTCTCGTCCTTCTTCTCTTCTCTGGTTGCCTGAATGTTCAGATAACCATTCTTCAGCTGGATCTTCACATCCTCTTTCTTAAATCCCGGAAGATCGATCTCCAGTTCATAATTGCCATCTACATCACGGATATCTGTCTTCATCATATCCTTCACCTGAGGATAAGCATTGGCAGCTGCCTGACGGCCTGCAGGATATCCCATAAAATCATCAAATAAATCTTCTCCGAAAATACTTGGCATTAACATAACTCATTCCTCCTGATCTATATTCGCTGCGTATTATGCAGGCGTTTTTAATTTACTGTTTCTGAAAACTCTGTAAGAACTTTCTCCGGAAGATTTCTTTTTCTCTCTTCCTTTGTTCTGTATGTACTATAACACGCATTATTAGCACTGTCAAGAGGCGAGTGCTAATTTCACACTTTCTTCACATTTTCCCTAAAATGAAAAACTAATTTCCACTCTCAGCCCTTTATGTTCTTTTGCTGAAATTAGGGGTGGAACTTAGTCCTGCAATAAGCTATCCTATAACAAATGCCAGGGTACACTGGCCCAT
>NZ_JALIFS010000018.1:0-53690 GCF_022868965.1 Blautia sp. NSJ-140
TCCTGTCTTAAAATTCTGGACGTATAGCCTTTAAATGACTTTACAGCTTTGTGGATGCCAAACTGAGGATCTACTTCCAAAAGCATATGAACATGGTCTGGCATGATCTCCATTTCCAGGATGTCTACAGAAAGATTTGCAGCATACTCTGTGATCAGCTCCTTCAGCCGGACGTCCACACCGTTAATTAATACTTTTCGTCTATACTTTGGACACCATACTACATAGTATTTACAGGAATAGACGACATTGTTGTTTGATTTATATGTTGTGTTCATATTTGTATTATACTATAGTTCATTAGTTAATACAATTACTATTTTGTCCATCTTCAATTACTTGCATAAATTCGATGGACGCGTCTTATATCCCCATAGCTGAAGCAAGGGGTTTTACGACGCATTGGATAAATATTTAACAGCTGCTTCTTTTCACACCATTTCAGAAATTTTCTTAATTGGATCAAGCCGATATTCGCAACCTCGCCTGGAACTTACCTGATTCGGTTAAAACAATTCTATTTTTCCATATTCTCCGTCAAATCCCGGTTTCCGCACAACTTCACCTGCACGAAGCTGCCGGATGCCTTCCGCCAGAACTTCTCCACCGGCTTTTCGGATATCTTCCGGCGGAATCTCTCTCAATATGGTAAATTCCGCACCCAGTTTTTCAAGCAACGCCTCGTACTGTCCCTGAACTTTTTTGCTTGCCGTGGAAAATCCCACACATGCGGAGATCACCTCCGGCAGCGGCATCAGGCTTTCATATGGGCGGCCGCTTTCCGGCATGGCCGCTGAACTCTCGTCACGATCAGATAACTGCAGGATCCTGTGATCCACACCCATGGTCAGCTTCTTTCCGCAGACCGGGCAGATACCGTTATACATCTCTGATTCTTTCGGACTCAGGCACACGCCGCACTTCCGGTGCCCGTCGAAATGATATTTTCCCTCTTCCGGAAAAAATTCAATCGTCCCTTCAAGACCTTTTCCGTTCTGCACTGCATCCCACAATCCCTGATAGGAAAGCTCTATATCCAGAAGATCCGCTTCCCTTCCAAGCTTGGACGGTGAATGTGCATCCGAATGAGACACCAGCTGATAGCCATCCAGTGCCGATATCTGCCAGTTCATTGACGGATCTGAAGAAAGTCCTGTCTCCAGTGCATGGATGTAAGGTGTCAGTTCTTCAAAACAATCTTCTATGGTGTCAAATCCGGACTTTGCCCCAAACAGGGAAAAATGTGGGGTCCAGATATGCGCGGGGATATAGATACCCTCCTCACTGACCTCCAGCATCATTTCCAGAAGATCATGACAGGGCAGCCCCAAAATAGGACGTCCGTCTGAATGGATATTTCCAATCTTTTCCAACCTTGCGGCAAAAGCATCTGCCTCATCGAATCCCGGAAGCAGGATCAGGCTGTGCACCTTCCTGGTTTTTCCGCCTTTTTTATAGATGGAACTGATCTCACCGGACAATACAAACCTGGGTGCTTTTCCAGGATAGCGTGCCGCCTCCGGCAAAACATATTCATCTTTCAGCCGGAACAGTCCCTGTTCCGCAGGGATCAGCTTCGTCTTCAACTCCTGCCGCCAGATGGGATGTGTCATATCTCCGGTTCCAAGGAGTGTGATACCTTTTTTCCGCGCCCAGAGATCCAGCATCTCAGGCGTGCCATCTTTGCTGGTTGCCATGGAATATCTGGAATGTATGTGCAAGTCTGCGATCTGTTTCAAAATTTTTCCTCCTGTATCATCTTTTCCTCAGTCCACATGTACATCCTGTCTTTTTAACAAAAACGCAGACAAAGAAATTACCGTCTTCTTTGTCTGCCTGAATGACCGGATCGTATATAACTCACCAGAAATCCATCTGTAACATGATCAGATATCTTTATAATAAGCCGGTGAGATCACGTCATACTCCCTACAGGAGCATCCGTTCTCATAGCTGTCACAGCAGTCACAGTTGGAACAATACATATGCGCGTCATTAATATAAAATAAACCGCCGTACTGCATGGAAGTGCGCTGATTCTTGGATTTCTTTTTGCTGTTGTCGTAGTAGGCTCCGTTGGGGATCATCATATTCTCCGGGGAGAAGCTGCTGAAATCAAAGAAATGGGATTCCGTACCATGATGTGGTACCTTGATACACCAGTAATGCTCATGAAGCGGAATCCTGCCATCATAGTTTTCTGCGATCATCCTCATGTACTGTGGCTGTACATCTCCAGTAAACAGAAGGTTCAGCTCTCCGTCTCCGGTATTCTGAAATGCCAAACTGATCTTGTGGCGGAACTGGCGCAGAAAATGCCCCTGTTTTTCTGCACTTTCCAGAAGTGCCTGAAATTCTTCGGTTGCCTGTAATTCACGAAATTTCTTTTCCAGCTTTTCCGGTTTGAGGCGACGTG
Source organism: Blautia sp. NSJ-140 (assembly GCF_022868965.1). Lineage (NCBI taxonomy): Bacteria > Bacillati > Bacillota > Clostridia > Lachnospirales > Lachnospiraceae > Blautia > Blautia sp. NSJ-140. The sequence goes on from NZ_JALIFS010000018.1 coordinate 2,417, forward strand.
CTCTCTCTTTTTCGGCTTCTTCCGGAGTCTCTGCTGTATCCTCAGCTGCTGCGCCTGTATCTTCCATTATAAGCTCCAGCTTCTCCTGCGTATATCCTTCGGTTTCCCCACCAGGCTCTGTCTGTTCTGTCAAAGAGCGCCCGGATTCCTCTGTATCCTCTTCCACCAAAGATGCCTCAGACAGTGGAGCCGATTTCGGCTCTGCTTCCGGCGTCTCCTCTGTCATGGACAAAAACAGCTGACGTACCTCCTCCGCAATGTTCACAAGCTCGGTCATTGCATTTTCATGATTCTCGATCAGGGAATTAAATACATCCTCCGTTTCCCGGCTGACTTCACTGAGATCCGGCCAGAGCGCTGTATATTTTCCCTCAAACTCTGAGCCTCTGGATAAAAGGTCGATCTTTACCCTTCTGGCGCAAAGAGCTTCTGCAAGGGCAAAAAGGCTGACACGTCTTCCGGGAAGGCTGGCCTTTTTTGTCACATCCGCAAGGAGCAGAAGCGCCAGTGTGTATTTCATTTCCGGACCGGAAAATACATCCGGAAGATAGATCTTTTCAAATTCGTAAGCATCTCTTCGGTAACGCATCATATAAAGCAATCCGGAAACATGGTCCGGATGAAAATGTGTCAGAAGCAGATTTTTTTTGCGGATAGTAGTAAGGTCTGAGATGATCACATCAAAGACCTCTCTCCGTGGCCGCCCTTCGATCTTGCTGTTGGCTGCCCCGAAATCCACAAGCAGGCTGCTTTTTCTGTCACGGATACAGAAACAGTCCCCGAACCCCACATTGTACATTCGTATTCTCATTTATTTTTCCTCTGGTTTCTTATTCAGCTGACCTTCGTTTCTGCAGCTGACTCTTCTTTTTTCTTCTGTTACTGTCTTCATTTCTCAGAACCAGATCTGCATATCATACCAGGTTGCTCCGCCATGACAGGAATCTGCCACACCCAGCTTCTTCAGTCCGTGGCTCTCATAGAATGGGATCATATGCTCCTTGCAGGTAAGGATCAGGGCTCTTTTTCCGCGCTCTTTCGCAAGCTCCTTGAAATATTCCACAAGCTCTCCGGCGATCCCCTGATGACGGTATTCCGGGATCACATTCAGTCCGAATACCGTCTGGATCTCCCCGTCCTTTCTGTGAAGAGTGATATCATGATAAAATTCATCCGGGAGTACTGGTTTATCTGTGGTTCCTCCGTTGATAAAACCTACGATCTGCTCATCCTTTACTGCTACAACGAAATTCTCCGGGAATGCTCCCATACGCTTCACAACTTCCTCATGACTTGCTGCCTCCGCAGGTGGAAAACAGATTGCCTCGATCTCTGCCAGACGATCCGCCTCACCGGGATCTGACAGTCTGATCTGTAAATTTTCTGCCATTTTTTGTGGTCTCCTCTATATTTATTCCGTTTTCATCCGGTTTCGATTCTTTTTTTAATTATATCGGGTGAGAGAAAATGCGTCAACGTAAAACCTGCAAAAAAGCCCTCAGTATTCGCACTACTGAGGGCTCCGCTCTTTTGTTTTTATCTGTCATTATTACAGTACCGACCGGATCAGCTGCTCCGTATACTCTGTCTTCGGATGCTCAATGATCTCTTCCGGTGTTCCTTCTTCTTCCACATGTCCGTCATGCATCACGATCACCCGGTCGCAGAACAGCTGGACAAGGGCCAGGTCATGACAGATAAAAAGAAAGGACAGCTGGTTTTCTTTTTTTAACTTCTGAAGCAGTTCCATGATCTGTTTCTGCACAGTCACATCCAGGGCGCTGGTTGCTTCATCACAGATCAGCACTCTGGGTTCCACAGCCAGGGCTCTGGCAATAGCCGCTCTCTGGCACTCCCCTCCGCTGACCTGATGGGGATACCGATCTGCATATTCCGGAGTCAGTCCGCAGGTAAGCAGAAGCTTTTCCACACGGTTCCTGGTTTCCTTCTTACTTATCCCCATATTCCGGAGACTTTCCCCGATTCCGTCCCCAAGAGTGCATCTGGGGTCAAAGGATTCTGCCGGTGTCTGAAAAACCATCTGCATTTCCCGGTAGATTTCCCGGAGATTTTTTCCCCTCGCATGTGTGATATCCTTTTCCATGAGAAAAATTTCTCCGGCTGTGGGTTCTGTCAGATGTGTGATCATCTTCGCCACAGTGCTTTTTCCTGAGCCGGATTCACCTACGATTCCTAATACTTCCCCCGTTTTCAGAGAAAAGCTTATGTCTTCTACAGCCGTGAAGGATTTTTTACCGGTGGTAAAGCTTTTTTTCAAATGATGCACTTCCAGAATGTTTTTGTTTTCTGTCATCATCTGCCTCCATTTCCGGTACCTGTACGTTTCAAACGAGGTACCGAACTCATGAGTTCTTTTGTATAAGGATCCTCCGGAGCTGTCAGAACCTGAGCTGTTTTTCCGTATTCCCTCACCTTTCCGTTTTTCAGTACCAGAACCTTATCTGCCATTTTTTCCACCACGCTGATGTTGTGTGTGACAACGATCATGGCTGTTCCGTATTCCTTGCGCATCAGCAGCATTTCCTCAACCACCTGCTTCTGTATGGTTACATCCAGAGCACTGGTAGGCTCATCTGCCAGAAGAAGCGACGGATTCTGCAGCATGGAAATACAGATTCCCACACGCTGATTCATACCGCCGGACAATTCAAATGGGTAGCTTTGCAAAACACGTTCCCCATCCTTGAGGCCGATCTTAGCCATCATCCTGACGGTGCGCTCTGCACACTCTTTACGGCTGATCCTTTCATGCTCCCGCATACTCTCATAAATCTGATCGCCCACGGTGCGGATGGGACAAAGGGCTGCTCCTGAATCCTGAAAGACCATGGCGATCTCAGGACCCAGAAGTCTGCGTAATTCTTTTTCCGGCATATCCACCACATTTTTTCCTTTGTACCAGATATCCCCTTCTGTCACCATGCCTTCATTTCCCAGAAGTCCCATGATTGCCTTGATGATGGTACTTTTTCCGCTTCCGGATTCACCTACCACCCCCAGGATCTCCCCTTTATTCAGTTTCAGATCCACATCATGTACAACCGGCTCTCCATTGTAGCAGATCGTCACATGCTCAAGCTTCAACAATGATTCCATCTTATTTCACTTCCAGATCTGCTGTGATCTCGTAATAATCACATGGATGAGCAGTCAGCCCTGATACATTTGACTTTGACACAAGTCCCATATTCAGATGAGAAACAAAGAAATACGCATCATCATCCAGAATGGTCTGCTGTGCGTCCACAGCAAGCTTGCTTCTCTCATCTGTATCAAAGGTCTCATGCAGCTTCGCCACGATATCATCAAGATCCGAATTGCTGTATTTGCCATAATTTTTGGCAGCATCAGATACAACTGTACTTGTGAAGAAATATTCCGGATCGCCGGTAGGTGCAGTTGTAAGCGAACTTACATATACATCAAATTCTCCGTTCTTCGCATATGTCGCATGGTCTGCTGTATTGTTAACATTGACCTCAATTCCAATGTCCTTTAAAGTGGACTGTGCATATTCTGCAAGCTTAGGCTGTTCCAGACGGGTTGGATAGGTCAGCCATGTGATGGACAGCTTCTTTCCGTCCTTATCTGCATAGCCATCTCCATCCGTATCTGTCCATCCGGATTCTTCCAGAAGCTTTTTCGCCTCTTCCGGATCGTAGGACGGTGCTTTCACCGCATCGTTTCCATAGGAAAAGCTACTTGGGAAGGCTCCCACTGCCGGAACACCTCGTCCCTCCATGATCACACTGCAGAAGCCATCCTTATCGATTCCCATCTCAATGGCTTTTCTCACATTCTGATCCTGCATCAGTTCAGATTTCATATTAAACTGTCCGAAGAAACAGCGGCTTGTTGCTACAGAGCTGATCTGATAGTCCGGATTTCCGTCAAAAAGTGCATAGTTATCATACTGAAGTCCATAGGTTCCCTGTATATCGCCTGTCTGCAATGCTGCTGTCAGGGCACTTCCATCTGAGAAGGATTTTACGATAACGTTGTCTGCCTTTACATCTCCGCCCCAGTAATCCTCGTTTTTTACCAGCTTGATCTCTGTTGGGGATACCTCTGTTGCAACATAGGGGCCTGTTCCTGCCACATTTGCAGAGCCACCCTCTCCCTGTACGCCATAATCCATATCAATGATGGCACCATACGGATCACCGAGATAATTGATCAGTGCCGGACATGGTTCGGAAGTATGGATCGTTACTGTCATTCCATCTGCTTCGATCTTATCGATCTTCATATCGTAAGGTGCACGGTCATGGTTTGCGATCAGATCCTCCAGGCACTCCTTTACCGCTTCTCCGTCCATGGTTCTTCCGCTGGAAAATTTCACACCGTCACGAAGAGTGATCTTTACTGTATTGTCGTCTGTAAATTCATAGTCTGTAGCAAGCCATGGCTCTAACTCCATGTTGTCATTGTACTTAAACAGTGTTTCTCCTACGCCATAACGAAGACAGCTCCATCCGGAATAATTGTCGTGAGGGTTTAATCCTGCATCTCCCATTTCTTCACTGTATCCGGTAGTTCCGTAAACAAAGGTAGTTCCTTCACTCTTTTCTTTGCTTTTTGCTGCTGCCGAAACTCCTGTCATGCTCATGACCATTGCCGCTGCAAGCACTGCTGCCAGAATCTTTTTCTTCATAATCTCTGCTCTCACTTTCTGTGTTATGTTTATTTATAAGTGCCTGTTATCCTCTTCTCCTGTTTCGTTCTTTCGGATCCATATAATCCCGGATCGTATCTCCCAGAAGATTAAAGATCATTACCGTAATAAAAATCGCCATTCCCGGCGCAAGTACCATCCACGGTGAAATCTGCAGCATACTTCTTCCATCGTTGATCATACTTCCCCATTCTGCCATTGGAGGCTTTACACCAAGTCCGAGAAAGGAAAGTCCTGCCAGCTCCATCATCATGGTTCCGATATCAAGAACTGACGTAACAAGTATGGGGCCTGCAATATTTGGAAGGATATGTTTGAGCAGAAGCTTTCCTGTACTGCTTCCGGAAAGCTTTGCCGCCATAAGATATGCAGAGTCCTTCTGAGTCAGAGTAAGCCCTCTGGCAAGTCTTGCAAACTTCGGCCAGCTGATCACCGCCAGGGCAATGATGGCATTCTGGATACCGCCTCCCAGAACACCTGCTACTGCCAGGGCAAATACCAGTCCCGGAAAAGCCAGGAACAGATCAGAGATACGCATCAGAACGGTATCGGCTTTGCCGCCCTTCCAGCCACAGAAAATACCAATAGCCGTTCCCACCACAGTGATCACCGCAACCAGGAGCAGCGTTGCATAAATACTGGTCGTGCTTCCTATGATCACACGGGAAAGCATATCTCTTCCATAACGGTCTGTCCCGAGCAGATGCTCCGGTCCCGGCGGTTTCTGGGCAAGTGCCAGATCCTGGGCATAAGGATCATAAGGGCAGAGATATTTTGCAAATGCCGCTACAAACAGAAGCAATGCTGTGAGCACAAGAAAAAAGACAAGCTTTGCTTTTGTATGATTTTTCCGGATCTTCTGTTTCCGGACTGTGATATTATTTTTTCCACTCATGCTCTGTCACCTCCAAGTCGTACTCTCGGATCCAGATAGTGGTAAATAATATCTGTCACCAGATTTACCAGAACATAAATAACCGCCATCCATGCCACATAAGCCTGGATGATCGGATAGTCACGCATGGTGATCGCATCTACCGCCAGTTTTCCGACACCATCCCACATAAAGATATTTTCCACAATGGCAGTTCCTCCCAGAAGATTGCCGATGGACAGAGCCAGCAGTGTGATGATCGTCAGCATGGAAGCCTTCATTACACTCTTCCAGATGATCACACGACTGCGGATCCCTCTTGCCCGCGCTCCGGTCACATAATCCTTATTCAGTTCTTCCAGAACCGTGGCACGCACCTGTCTGGTATATTTTGCAGCCATGGAAATCGCCAGTGTCAGTGTCGGCAAAATAATACTCTGTCCGAGATCTGTATTTGTGACTACCGGTAAAACGCCCAGCCTGATGGACAGAAAATACATCAGGACCATGGCAGCAAAAAAATTCGGCATGGAATTGCCGATAAAGCTTAAAAATCTTATCAGATAATCTACCCATTTGTTGTGCTTTACTGCTGACAGGATTCCCAACGGGATCGCAAGAACAATTGTAAGAAGGATCGATGACAGAGTCAGCATCATCGTTGCCGGAAGCTTTGAAATAAAGGTTTCATAAACATCTCTGTGAGACACATAGCTCTCTCCCATATCTCCGGTTGCCATTCCCGCAAACCAGGTGGCATATTGTACAAGGAATGGTTTATCAAGGCCATATTCTGCCTTTGCATTATCAATGACCTCCTGGGATACTGCAGAGCCTGTATTTTCATACATATAAGTTACTGCATCTCCGCCGGCAAGCCGCATCATGGCAAAAGAAAGAAATGTGATCCCGATCAGGACCGGGATCAGCTGCAGCAACCGTTTTATTATATATTTTCCCATATTTTCCTCTCCGCACTTTGTTTCTCAGTATTTCGAATAACAAAAGTTTAACAACACGGCTGTTCTGCCACAACCCCGGCGGGGGGATTTTATATATTCCATTTTGTCATGTATATACATTCCATTATGTTCTTATATTCTCACACAGTGACATGCGGATAATTCTTTCCAGCCCTCTCCAAGAGACTGTGGCTCTACATACTCGATCAGCCTTCGTTTTCTCTCTTCCAGCGGATCCGGGATATGGATCGCAGAAAGCAGGGACTGTGTATAAGGATGCTGCGGATTTTCAAAAAGCTCTTTTGTAGGTGCCATTTCTACCAGCTTTCCGTTTTTCATCACACCTGTTGTATCACTTAAAAAACGTACCATTGACAGATCATGGGCAATAAAAAGAAAAGAAAATCTTTTTTCCTGCTGAAGCTTTTTAAAAAGCATGACGATCTGTGCCTGGATAGAAATATCCAACGATGCGATCGGTTCATCTGCAATGATAAGACGTGGTTCCATGAGAAGGCTTCTTCCTATGGCAACTCTCTGTCTCTGTCCGCCGGAAAGCTCTCCCGGCTTTTTCGACAGAATGCTTTCATCCAGTCCTGTCTCCTTCAGGATTTCCCGAAGCCTGTTCTCCAACATTTCTCTGTCACGGATCCTGCGGCTGATCTTTACAGGCTCCAGCATGATCTGCCGTATGCTCATTCGGGGATTCAGTGCAGCGCCCGAATCCTGAAAGATCATCTGGATCTCAGTCTGCATTTTCTTTCGCATTCCGAAAGGATCCTTTTTATCCGGCACTCTTTCTCCCTGATAAAAGATCTCCCCGCCTGTAGGCCGGTAGATTCCTGCAAGCGTTCTGGCTGTCGTGGATTTCCCGCAGCCGGTCTCACCCACCAGCGCCATGATCTCACCTTCCCGGATACTGAAGGAAACATCATCCACTGCATGGATCGTATAATCGGAACGGATACGGAAATGCTGCTTCAGATTTCTGGCTTCGATCAGTACAGGCGCCTGTTTCTGTTCTGTTTTCTGTAAAAATGACGCTTCCTTTTTATCCATTTTCTGTTTACGACCGCTGTTTTCCTGTAATCTGTCCTTCAAAATGGAGGGCATTTCTATTTTCGGAGCTCTTTCATCCAGAAGCCATGTGGCTGCATAATGCGTATCACTGACTTTAAACATCGGAGGAGTCTGTTCATAATCGATTGCCAGCGCCTGGGGATTTCGAACGGCAAACGCATCTCCCGGCGGAGGATCCAAAAGAGAGGGCGGCATTCCGGGGATCGGATTCAGCTCCCCTTTTTCACCTGCAAATACAGGCAGAGAAGACAAAAGTCCCCAGGTATAAGGATGCCGGGGATCATAATAAACCTCTTCCGCTGTCCCGATCTCAATGATCTTTCCTGCATACATAACTGCAACTCTGTCTGCGATCCTTGCAACAGCTCCAAGATCATGAGATATGAACACAATACTGATCCCTGTTTTTTCTCTCAGCTCAAGAAGCAGATCCAGAATCTTTGCTTCCACGGTTGCATCCAGTGCTGTAGTCGCCTCATCGGCAAATAATATTTCCGGATCACAGGCCAGTGCAATAGCCAGAACACAACGCTGACGCATTCCACCGGAAAAAAAATGAGGCTGCAGGCCATAGCGCTGTTCTGCATCCGGAATTCCTACCAGCTTCAGCATTTCCACAGCTTTTTTTCTGGCCTCATCCCTGGATACTTTCTGATTTTTGATGATAGCCTCTGTGATCTGTTTGCCAACAGGGATCGTCGGATTCAGCGTCAGCATAGGGTCCTGGAACACCATGCTTACCTTACTTCCGCACAGCTTTTCCATTTTTTTTCTCTTATAAGCTGTGATATTCTCTCCGCAGAGACTGATCTCTCCGCTTTTTACATGTGCATTCGGTGGCAGAAGCTTCATCACACTACGGCACATAACGGTTTTTCCACATCCGGACTCACCTACGATACAAAGTATCTCTCCTTTTTTTACCGTGAGGTCAACATTCCGGACGGCCTGTACCTCGCCGTCCGGTGTGTCAAAGCTTACCGAATAGTTTTTTAATTCCAAAACTGTTTCCTGCATGATCTTTTCCTTATTTTGTAATGGTCCAGTCTTCAATATTCCACATAACACCTACGGAATGATGTCCCAGAACACGTGTGGTATCCAGTCCGTCAAGTCCGGAAACGCCTACATAATCTCCCTGGAGATAAGCAACCAGAAGGATTCCAGGTGCTTCGGCGTATGCCTTTTCGAATTCACCGTAAGCCTCTTTTCTGGCTTCCTCAGTCTCACCGTGACGGCCTTCCTCAAGATATTTGTCCACATCTGCATTGGAATAATGCATGTTATTTCCACTTGCGTCGGTTACAAAGTTTACATATGCCATATCCGGGTCAAACTGTGTTGAATAGCCTGCAAGGAATCCATTGTATCCTGCATCCCAGTCAAATTTGGTAACAAGCTTTACTTCCATTTCCACGCCAGCCTGCTTCAGCATATCAGACATGACATTGGCAATATCCACACGCTCTTCTTCGTAATCACGTACCTGGATGGTAAAGTGGAACTTCTGTCCGTTTCTCTCATAGATCCCATCATCACCTTTTTTCCATCCCAGCTCTTCCATCTTCTTTGCAAAGGTATCCAGATCATAGGAGTAGATATTGGCTTCCTTATCTGTTCCGAGAGGATTTCTCTGGATCGGGCTGTATGCCGCCTCTCCCTGTCCTGCAAGAACACCTGCAATAATGGAATCCTTATCCAGCGCATAATTCAGAACGCCGATGGAATCTCCGTTTTCCTTCCAGAAATCTGTGCTCATATCCATGGCAGCTCCACGGTAATCTGCTGTGGTGAACTCCCAATAATTATATCCGTCCTTATCCTTGAACTGAGAAGCATAGTTGGAATTCAGCCATGCAAGATCCGCCTCGCCGGACTGGAGCATGGTTGCCTTTGTAGTCTCATCCGATACTGTACGGTATACAACGGTTTCAATATTCGGAACCTTTCCGTAATAATCTTCATTTCGTTTCAGTGTGATCATTCCGCCGGTAGCATCCCAGTCTTCAAATTTATAACGACCTGTTCCCACCGGATTCTGATTAAAGGATGTAGTATTCACATCCTCTCCTTCCAGAAGATGCTCAGGAAGGATTCCCATGGTAAAGTAATCCAGCATGGCAGCATCATACTGATCCAGTGTAAAGATCACAGTCTGATCATCCGGTGCCTCAATACTTGTAATGTCCTGGTAATTGCTGGTGATACTGGCTCCCAGAGTTTCATCCTCTGTAAGCTCCTTATAGGTGTATACAACATCCTCTGCATTGAAATCTTCTCCATCATGCCACTTAACACCATCTCGAAGCTTAAAAGTATAGGTATTGGTATCCTTGTCAAAGGTATAGCTCTCTGCAAGATCCTCTACCGGCTTTCCATTGGCATCATATTTCATCAGTCCTGAAAAAATAAGATCCGGAAGCTCATCATGGTTATTCAGAAGGGGATTGATCGTACTTTCTGACTCACCTGCATATACCAGAGTTTTGTTTTCTTCTGCCGCAGCTACGGTTACCACACTGCCTGCAGTTGCTCCTGTACATGCTGCGGTCACTGCTGCCAGTGTTATCGCCGCATATTTTCTGCCATAGTTGATTCCTGTTCTCTTTTTCATTCTGTTTTCCTCATCTTTCTTTATTTTCAAACCGGTTATCCACACTTCGGAATGTTTTATCACGGTTTGCGTCCAAATATTTTTTCTGACTGCATCAGAGATTGCTGTAATGATTATTTACCTCACTTCTCACAAAGCTTCCCATACTGGTAATGCACATTAAAGTAATGACCAGAAAAACTCCCGGGATCACGATCACCCACCAGGTATTCATGATCAGTGCTTTATTTGCCAGCGAGAGCATACTTCCCCAGGAGACTACATCTGCCGGAAGCCCAAGTCCAAGAAAGCTTAAAGTAGATTCCATGGTAATACAGCTGCTTATCGAAGAGATCACCACAAACATGATCGCCGAAACAAAATTCGGTATCAGATGGTGATACATCACATATCCAAAACTTCCTCCGCAAAGTCTTGCATACATCACATAATCACTGTTCCTTATCTGCCGCACTTCACTTCTTACAATACGTGCCAGTGCAAACCACCCGGTAATACCGATGATCACAGATATGCTGATCACATCATCGGCCTGAATAACCGCAGACAGGATCAGAATCAGCAGAAGGGTCGGAATACTTCCGCACATTTCCGTAAACCGCATCATAACCGAATCTGCCTTTGGACCTGCTGTTCCGCTGATGCATCCGTAGGTAACACCGACCAGGGTAATGATCGCCGCACCCAGAAGTCCGATCACCAGAGAAACCCTTCCGCCATACCAGATCAGTGAATAAATATCTCTTCCAAGCGAATCCGTTCCAAAGATAAATTCTTTTCCCGGCGGTGTATTCAGATTCTGAAGATAAAAACCTGAGGGATCATGATTTGCCACAACATTCGCAAATACACAGCCCAAAACGATCAGAAAAAGCAGGAACAGGGAAAATACCGGTTTCCCCTTCAGCCTTTCCCGAAATGTTTTTTTCCGTTTTTCAGATTCATACTGCTTCCACCCGGCACCAACTACCTGAAAAAGCTCAGCTTCTGAAAGCTTCCGGTCAGCTACCATACCCTCACCTCCGAATCCTTCATTCTTGGATCGATCTCTTCATTGACAGTCTGTGCAACAAAGCTGCTTAAAAATACGATAAATCCCGTGATCAGCACATCGATCATCAGCAGATTATAATCATGATATTTTGCAGATTCCACTGCAAGGTTTCCAATTCCCGCATAATTGAAAACAGCTTCCACAGTTACAGTTCCACCGGTTACATGGGGTACCGAAACTGCCATGATACTCACGATCGTCGGCATTACATTTCGAAGACAATGCTTCCACAGGATCTTTCTTTTGGAAAGTCCCTTGGATCTGGCAAGAAGTACATAATCCTTCCGCACCTCATCCAGGAATTTGTTACGTATCATATATGCGTAATACCAGAGATGGCTGAAGATCATTACTACCAGCGGAAGGATCATATGCTTCATACGATTGCCGATACTATCTGCCATTCCCACATCATAGGCACCGCTGCTTGGGAACCATCCAAGATTTACACTGAAGATCAGGATCAGTACCACACCAAGCCAGAAAGCCGGCACATAATAGGCTGCTGTTCCGATCTTGCAGATCAGCCGGTCGATCCACTGATCCTCATGAAGCGTGCAGAATATGGCGATCAGAACTGCCAGTATAAAGATCACAATATAAGCAATTCCTCCCAGCACCAGAGTATTTCCGATCAGCGGTCTGATCACATTCATAACCGGCTGCCTGTATTTCAGCGACAATCCGAAATCACCATGGACTACGTTGGTAAACCACCTTACATACTGTACCCCGATCCCCTGATCCAGTCCCAGTCTCGTTCTGGCCGCAGCCACTTCCTCACTGGTCATCATTTCCAGGGAATCTCCGTAAAAGGACTGCAGGGGATCTCCCGGTGCCAGTCTCGCCAGCCAAAACACCACCACAGACAGCAGAAACATAACCACAGCAAGCAGAAGGATCCGCTTCAGGATCCGGATGACGAGTTTATTTTCTTTGTTCATAATTTTCCTTTCCCACTGCCCTTTACAGTTCAGACAGACATTCGCATTCCGCTCTGCTGCATGCTCATGAACACAAATTGTTGAGCGATTTGTGGTTACTGTTCACTCTGTTCTCAGTAACGATTTGTGTTCACATTTCAAAAGCAGTTATGGCATTCAAAACCATAACTGCTTTTGAAAGGGTCGTGTTATTATTCGACAAAACATTCGTATGCACAAATAGGAGTGCGCGGAGGTTATGTGCATCACAGTGTTTTTATATTCAGCACGCGGAGTGTGCTGCTGATATTATTTTATCATTTAACAGATTTCGGACAACCCCGGTACGGGGATATTGGACAGTCGGGTTTTGCATGGATATGTATTCCATATAAAAAACGGGACTTTTCTGTATCAGGAGCCTGTGTCCTGTGCAGAAAAATCCCGTCTGGTCTTTTGCTTTATTCTTTTATCACTTCCCGGAAATCTGAAGTCTTTCCTTCACGAATCCCAGAAAATCCTTTCCCTGTTCACTGAGCTCTTCACCTCTCCGGCAGATGCACCCGTAAACAAGTTTCTGGCCTTCTCCCGGAAATGTATATTTCACGGAGGAATATCCCGGATCACGGCCGGAAAGATCCGCACCACTGATATTACACAGCTCTCCGGAGCCAAGAAGACGTTCCACGATATAATCACTGTTTGTTACGACTACAGTCTCTGCCTCCACTGCGGAATGACCGTTTTCCTCTACAAGGTTCCGGTAATTATCCGGGGAAAATTCATCGGGAAATCTCTGGATCAGCCTGAGCTGGGACATATTAAAATCTCCCTCATCTGCTGTATCTGCTTTCCCTTTCCCGGTATAAATATTTACCTCGGTTTCCGTCAGCAGCTCAAATTCCAGGTAATTCCGGGAAAGAAAATACTGGAACGCTGCCAGCTGATTCTGCATCACATAGGCGAATCCCATATCGTCCTGTCTGGCTTTTACACGTTTTATGATCTCATGGGTATCTGCTGCGTAAACCTGATAATGAAGATCATCGCACTTATGTGCTTCATAATACGTTACGAAGGTATCCGCAAACCAGGAGCTGGGATGAAAGCATACACACAGGCTGCTTTTTGCAAGTGGCTGTGCCTGCATTTCCAGTTCATCTATATTTTCCAGGATCCTCTGCACATGGATATATGCACGCTCTCCTTCCGGTGTCAGCTCTATGCCCTTTGCATGACGGACAAACAGCTGAGTACGCATATCGTCTTCCATGGAACGGATCACCTTGCTTACATTTGACTGCGTGGTAAAAAGCAGCTCTGCAGCCTGGCTGAAGGAGCCTGTTTTGACACAGGCCGCAAAATACTGGATCTGTTTGATATTCAGCATGCTCCTACCTCGTTTTCTTCGCAAAGATCAAAAACATCGGGGTCGGATTATAAAACTCGTCTTTTTCTGTATAAATACGTTTGCTGATACCAAGATCAAAGGAAAATTCTTCCACACCTGTACGGCTCAGCGTTTCCAGATCCCATGCCGGACGCAGAAAAGAGCTGATAGGCAACTGCCGCTTGATATCCTCACATTCCTGCATCAGTTCGTCCTGGATCTGATGATGGGCATGATTCTCCGGAAGATCCGCAGTGTCCGCAAAGTCTGCTGCCCCGTAATTTGCATCCAGATTTATCATCACTCCGCCCGGTTTCAGTACTCGGAACCATTCCTGATAAGCATGCTCCGCGTCCGGAAGTGTCCAGGTAAGATTCCGGGATACGATCACGTCAAATTCCTCATCCGGAAAATCCGGAGCTTCTGCATCCATCACCATAAACCGGCAGTCTGCTTTTTCTTCCTCAGCCAGCTCCTTTGCATGAGTGATCATATCCGGCGTCAGATCGATCCCGGTTACCTGATGGCCTTCCTTTGCAAGAAGAATGGTAAAAAATCCGGTTCCGCAGCCTACATCCAGGATCCTGAGATTCTTTTTCTCCGGCAGATACTTCTTAAGCTCAGCCATCCAGCGGCCTGCAAGTGCACTGTGAAGCTCTGCTCTTCTCTGTTCCAGAAAGCTGTCGCTGCGCCTGGTCCAGTACTGAGCGATCCTTGTTTTCCGCTCATCTTTTTCTCTTACGATATTTCCGTAGGTGATCACAGGGCCGCCTTCCACAACCTGAAGGCTTGATACCTGATAAAGGATCACACCATCCATGTCTGCGCGACAGATTTCCTGGACATTTCCCTCATAATCACGGATCTCTCCGAGATACTCATCCTGATGAACGATATCGCCTGGTTTCTTGACCGGGTACCAGAGACCGTTGACACTGGCACACTGGTAACGTACGTCATCCATCTTCAGAGGATAATAGGTGCTGTGGGAGCGGATTCCTCTGTAGGCCCCAATGCTGCAGAGAATATTCCGCACATCCCGGCGCATGGAATCCACTTCCTCCCGCTGCCAGGTTCCCATACATCCCCTTTCCAGAAGCACAGCCGGAATATCGCAGGTACTTGCCGCATAATTATAGGCGCCGCCTGTACTCACATTTGACTGTACCATATATGGGACATCAACCTGCTCTGCCATTTTTCGGGAGGCTTCCACGATCTCCGGCTTTGCCACACCTGCAAAATATACATACGGAGTCAGCTCCTCATAATCGTCACCGCCGTGAAGATCGATATAATAATCCGCCTTCCGGATCAGGGATTCTGTGATAGCTGCCGCCAGACGTTCCATTTTTGTTCCGTCCTTTTTGCCCGGGAAAACACGGTTCAGATTTTTTCCATCTTCCCAGCTGATACTGCCTGCACGCTTCTCAAAGTCTTCCCGGTTCAGCACCTTTACCAGAACCAGCTGGCCCTTTACCTTTTCCGGCTTCAGCCGCTTCGACAGCTCGATCAGAGTCTGGATTCCCACATACTCTCCTGCATGAAGACCTGCTGTGACGAGAACGGTTTTTCCCGGATCTTTTCCACGGATGATGGTTGCCGGAAGGACAAATTCTCCATCTCCGAGTTCAAGAAAACCTTCTGTTTTTTCTCCTGCCGCAACCGGAAGATTCAGGAAATGATCCGGTTTCACACCGGTTACCATAAACATTGGTGTGGACTGATAATTCAGTCTCTCTTCCTCACTCCAGACCGTTTTCCATATTTCTGTGTCTGTGCGGATTCCAAGAAGTCCTGCTTCTCTGAGAGTTTTTACGTCCCAACGGGGACGGCTGATCTTTGACAGCGGTACCTGGAGGGCAATCCGTTCCATGCGCTCAATATCTGTACAGAGATAGTGATCATCCAGGCTGTTGTTTTCCACATTTTTCCGGTCGTTTTCGTAGGCCTTACGCTGCTCTTCCTCATAAAGATAGCCGTACCAATTGGCATCAAAATTCAGAAGCCTTCCTCCTGCCTTCAGTACACGGACCCACTCTCTGTAAGCAACATCAGGATGCTCCAGATTCCAGGTAAGATTTCGTGAAATGACCACGTCAAAGGTATTATCCTCAAAATCCAGCTTCTGTGCATCCATCCTCCAAAAACGGATGTTCCGGCAAAGCTCTCCCGCATTTTCCTTTGCCTTTTCCAGCATTCCTTCCGTATAATCTACTGCATCTACATGATATCCGGCTTCTGCCAGGATCACAGGAAAAAATCCGGGACCTGTTCCGATATCCAGGATACGGATCTCTTCCTTGGGCTTGTCCGGAAACTGACTGGTCAGTACCTTAAGCCATGCGTTTTTCTGCGTTCCCGCAAGCTCTTTATGATTCACTTCGGAGTACCCTTCTGTACGGGTGCTCCAGTAAGATTCGATTTCATCGAGAAGTTTTTCCACGTTGATTCCTCCGCACTTTTCTATTCACGTGAGGGAAATCAGGTCCCCCCACAGGTCACGTTTAATGTACCAAATTGTCAGGGTATTAACAAGCCCCTGGGGGGGATTCCCCACATTGCTCTGCCGATAAAATTTCCGAATGCCAAACACTGCTTCCGTACTCCTGTCCACCTTGTAATTCTCCGAATGCTGTGGTATCATCCTGGCTGTAGTAGTTCAGTAATATAACCGAAATTGAAAGGATGGTTCATATACAAATGACAACACAGGAACTGGCCTATGAAGTTATCAGCCGTTTAAAAAAGGAATATCCTGATGCAGACTGTACACTGGATTATGATGATGCCTGGAAGCTTCTTGTAAGTGTCCGTCTGGCAGCTCAGTGTACCGATGCCCGAGTCAATGTAGTAGTTCAGGATCTCTATGCAAAATACCCGGATGTGGCAGCCCTGGCAGCTGCAGAGCCGGAAGCGATCGAAGCCATTGTACGTCCCTGCGGCCTTGGAAAAAGCAAAGCCCGGGATATCAGCGCCTGTATGCGCATTCTCCACGAACAGTATCACGACAAGGTACCGGAAGACTTTAACGCACTTCTGAAGCTTCCCGGTGTGGGCCGAAAAAGCGCAAACCTGATCATGGGTGACGTATTCGGCAAGCCTGCCATTGTAACAGATACTCACTGTATCCGCCTTTCCAACCGCATCGGCCTTGTCCATGACATGAAGGATCCGAAAAAGGTGGAAATGGCTCTCTGGAAGATCATCCCTCCGGAAGAAGGCAATGATCTCTGCCACCGTCTTGTCAATCATGGAAGAGAAGTCTGTACAGCGCGGACAAAACCTTACTGTGACCGCTGCTGTCTCAATGATATCTGCGAAAAAAATGGGATTTGAATGTATGCAGTTCAATAAACCTTCAGACCCCGGAAAGGAAAAACATAATGAATTTCAAAAAACTGGAAAATAATCTCCTGGACATGATCCAGGAACAACAGGTAAAGATCGGATACATGAGCGGAGTCACCCGTTTTTATTATCCGCTGCAGTCTCTGAACCGCCTTCTTGGCACAGAGCTTACGGAAGAAGAAATGCAGCATGCAATGGAAGAATTCTCAGATTATGCCTGTGACCGTCTTGGAAAGGTAACAGCTTCTTCCAAAAACGGACGTTTCTGCATCACCCTGCCGCCTCAGGCCTCGGACTACGTTCACGAAAACCGAAAGCCAAGTGAATTTCTGGTACGCTTTATAGGCACAGTTGCCCGTCATGGCTGTACTCTGGATGAAGTGATGGACGTTTTTCACGCTTATTCCGACCATGTACACGTAGAAAAAACAACCGGAACCGGATTTGATTATCTTGTATATTTCGAAGACGGGATCCCAGATGACTACCGGTATTGTCTGTCCCTGGAGGGTGAGCATATGATCTATCATAAGTTTACACCGGAGGACTATGAAGATTTCGGATTCTGATCTTAGAACACCGGACAAGTTTCCACCCACTGCTTATCGCTTTTCGCAACCCTGCAGGAGACTTCCTGGATTTGATCAAAAAACCGCCGGTCTGCAGACAGATCGTAAAGCGGACATTCGCAATCCGCTTCGCTACTTGCTCATGAACGCAGTCGCTTCGCGATCTGCGTTCAAAAAATCCTCTGCAGATCGACGGTTGTTTTTATTTTCTATGCCCGGAACTTCTTCTGCATCTCCCGCACCATATCTTTCCTCTTAAACAGAAACAGCCATACCAGCATCAGGAAACTGACGCATATGCAGATCAGCGACGGATACAGCACCGTCACCACACCGGCAGCCAACAGGATCACAGGAATCACTCCTCCGAAAGCTCCTGCTTCCAGAAGATAGATCATATACTCCGCCACCTCCAGCTTCTGTACCGCAGTGATCACCCACATGGAGCAGATCACAGCAAGCGCAGCCAGAGGAAGCAGATAATCCACAGACCAGCCACGCCAGCCGGTAAACACATCCCAAAGCACTCCTGCAACAGCTGCGATCACCAGCTGCCACATCTCATTCTTCAGAAGATTCCTCCGCTTCACATAAGCCACTGAAACCATCAGCCAGGTGCAGAACGCCCCTGCAGTCACAAACCAGGCCCAGCCTATATGACCATCCAGCAGATAATCGATCAGATTGCATACCACAGCCAGCACAATACACAGAAATGTAAAGCTTTCAAAAAGCTTCATCTGCTGCTTCTGCTCCTCTTTCTGTCCCGGAAGATCATTCTCCCGAATTGTACAGGACACCTGCTCATTTTTCAGTCTCTCCACAAAATTCCGCTCAATATTTCCATTGGGGATCTTGGACGTAAAACTTAAAACCATCTCATCACCAAAAGAACAGGAACACAGCTGCAGACTATCCGTGCTTGCAAAAAGTCCGAATCTCTGAATATATTTCCGATATTCCTCCGGCATCCGGATGATCCCCACATTGGAATAGATCGCCGTGATTGACCTTCCTCCCAGGGTCGTCCCGGCAAGAAGAAACGGGGTTTTGATCTCCAGTGGTACCAGACGCAGGATCGGATTCTTCTCCAGGCTTACCAGATCATTAAGCTTTGCTTCGATCACGTCCTTACTCAGTTCCTTTGCAAACTGCTCCTTTACGGATTTCAAAATATCCTCAAAGGCTGTATCAGACTGAAAATAACAGCTGATCTCAATCCATCCGAAAAAATTTGCCATAGACCGGGATGGAAAATAATTTCTCAGATTTACCGGGATCATCAGACCAATGGGCTTTTTCGCCTGATTCTGAGGCACTTCTTCATGGATCGCCCAGATAAGCGCTGCCGTAAGAAAAACCGTGATCGACACACCGGCCGCTTTTGCACGGGCGTGGATCTCTTTTACCGGAATACAGACTTCCGTAATACTCATATCTTCCTGCCTGAGCTTCTCACCTTTTAGCTGGAAGGCAGGCTTCTTGGACTCTCTCTTTCTTGGCGCATCGGAGGAATAATACTGAGAAAAACTGTCCTCCTCCATATCCCTGCCCGTAATGTTCTCATCCGGAAAAAGCTCCGGGAGCTCTGCGGATGGGTGCGTCTCCTGAAGATAATTTTTCACCAGCTCCATCAGAAAATGCATGGCTCCCGTTCCATCCGTCAGCGCATGAAATACCTCGAAGTTGATCCTGTTCTTATAGTAGCTCACCCGAAAAAGAAGCGTTTTTTTGTCCGGAATATAAAGTCCGCTGCAGGGTGCACCTGCTTCTTTCTTTACCACTGCCGGAATATCACGTCTCTCCAGATAAAACCAGAACAGTCCCTTTCTTAAAACTGCACGGAAAAGAGGATATTTTTCCAGTGTCCTCTCCAGGGCTTCCTGCAGTGTTTCTTCTTTTATCTCTTCTTTCAGTTCACAGTAAAAACGAAATACCCTGGTATCATTCTTTCCTGTCACCGCCGGGAACGCCAGCGCTGCGTTGTCAAGTTTTCTCCACTGTGCATATTCGTTCTTCATGATGCTTTCCTTCTTCCTGTTCTTCTGCTTCCAGAAAACGATTCACATATGCAAAGCTCTCCTGCACATGCAGAAATTTGATTCCCAGTGCAAAATACCCGTGAAACGCACCTGCGATCCTGTGCACTTCCACACGATTTCCCGCTTCCTTCAGCTTTTCACCAAATGCCTCTCCTTCATCCCGAAGAGGATCGAACTCAGCGGTAAGTATCAGTGTATCCGGCATATTTCGAAGATCCTTCTCCAGGATCGGCGCAAAATATGGATTCCTCCTGTCTTCCGGACAACTCTCATAGAGTTTCAGATAATCTTCCATCTTCTCTGCTGTGAGAAGATAGCCGGTTCCGTTTGTTTTTACGGATTCAAAGGGAGAGTCTTCCGTATAACAGTTATTCAGTGCCGGGTAAATAAGGATCTGTTTTTTCGGGAAAAATTCTCCGCGGTCTCTGGCCATCATACATACAGCCGCTGCCAGATTTCCGCCTGCACTATCTCCCATAATGGTGATACGATCCGGATCCGTATTCAGAAGAAAACGATTGGTGTAGAAAATCTTCGCAGCTGCATAACAATCCATCAGTCCCACCGGGAAACGGTATTCCGGTGCCAGCCTGTATTCAACAGACGCCACGATCTGACCGGTAGACTGCGCCATTCTGGCACAAACCCGCTGATAATTCTCTACACTTTCCGTAACCCAGCCACCACCATGGAAAAACAGGATCACCGGTGGTTTCTTTCCGGAGGCGGCACCGTTTTCCATGTCCTCTTCTGTTGGAAAAAACAGACGGATCGGCACTTTATAGTCTCCGTTATAAACTTCCGCATCCAGTGTCCTGTAAAAGATCCTCATAGGATCCATCTTCTTAAGATCTGCCAGCTTTCTGGAAGCCTCCACTTCGATCCCGCCATAGGAAAGAGCATGGAGCACTGTCCGCACGGCACGTGGCATAGCAGTTTCTCTCCCGGTCGGAATGCCCGGAACTATGACCGGGCGGCTTCTTCTGTTTTCTTTTCTTGTATAGATATATTTTGTTTCTGTTCCATATCTTCCAGGAATGCAGACTTGTTTCACGCAGGTACGCCTGTAGGCAATCCTCTTCAGAATCTCATGATCTGTACGGATGATCACTTCCGTTCCCTTATAGCCCCGGATATAATATCTGTTTTCTTTCTTTTTTATACGTGGTTGTCTCAATCGCAGTAAATATTTTCTGATTACTTTTTCCTCCGTGGATTTTTCCTTTATTTTCACCTATGATAGCATCCGCAGTCTATGAGTACAAGTCATAGTAAAAAATATACTGCTGCATGATCCCACGCATTCCTCTGTATCTGCGGTTGGGAAATCCTCTTTTGTAATGCACGTCCATGACCTGACGGATGTGGGTATCTATGGGAAATGCATCCATATGATGCAGTGCAAACAGGCAGATACACTCAGCTACCTTTTCTCCCACACCACAGAGCTTCATCAGCTCCTTCTTTGCCTGATGGTAACGCATATTATAGATTTTTTCCAGAGAGATCTGGCCGGATGCAATGGTCCTGGCCGTTACTGCGATATATTTTGCCCGGTATCCCAGGCCGCATCCTCTTAACTCCTCTTCCGTTGCCTGACTCAGCGCCTCTACAGTCGGAAAAGCGTAGTATTCCACACCTGCAGATGAAATTTTTCGCTCTCCGTATTTCCGGCAGATGGTTTCGATACATTTGCGGATACGCTTGATATTGTTCTGCTGAGATATCAGAAACGTAACGATCATTTCCCAGAGATCCTGTCTTAATATCCGTATCCCGTCTCCTGCCTTTATTGCGGCACCCAGATATTTATCCCGTGGATTAGCCGCATTCATGTAAGCTTCATAATCCGTATCCAGATCAAAATAAAGCACCCAGTAACAGATAAACTCCTCCTGAGAGCAGCAAAAATCCACCACTCCGTCTTTCTGATGCATTTCCAGATACTGGTCTCCCGCCACCATGGAAAAATGTCCGTCTCCAAGCTTTTTCATCCGGAAACACTGTCCGGAATCGCATATTTTATCAAGGCTGAAATGTTCCAGTTCTACTGTGATCATGTCTGTTCCTCTCGTAAATATTTTTCCTTATATAATGTCCTGTATTCTCTTGGTGTCATCCGGTACCGTTCCCGGAATACCCGGTTAAAAGTCCTCTGACTTTCAAATCCCGCATTCATACAGATATCCGTAATACTTTCATCACTACATTCCAGATGGATCGTCACATAATTCAGTCGCTGCTCATTGAGAAACTGATTGAAATTCCGGTGAAAGGTTCCGGAAAAAACTCTGGACAATGTGAACCTGCTGATGCCCAGATCTCTGGCCATCCGATCCAGAGACATCTCCCTCCTCCATATGATAAAGCTCCTGTCCCATACCAAGCTCCAGAGTTCCCTCTGTGATATAGATAAACTCTATGGAGTTATGAAGATGGGGTGAAGCATGGGCTGAGGTCCGCAGATGAATATGGAGATTCTTCTTTTTTTCTTCGTACACTGGAAACATAGATTTTTCTCTCCGCAATATTTGACTACTTTTTCTGTGTTTTTGGCACGTAATATTTCCGAGAGTTTATTATAATGCATTTGTAAGTTAAAGAAAAGAGGAGGAAAACAAAATGAAAAAAATCATAGAATTTATCAAATATGCGATCAAATGCTACATGGAGATCAATGCAAGAAATCCATACTTCCGCTAAGAAGATCCACAATAATATCTGAGGTCACGGATATTTTGTGTGGACCATGCGCATGAAAAAACTGAATAAGGGTCAATAAATGACTTGTGCGAAAATAATATCACCTGGCATCATGAAGTATCTCCAAAGCCCGTTTATATCTTCCATGCAGCCGTGATATCTGTTCAGCAGACATATTTTCGCAGTCAGAAAGACGTGTTACATCAGAATTGTGGAGCAGATCAGCCTGCTTCACTTTTTTTGCGATCGGATTTTTCCGAAGATTCCGGATATAATCAAAATAATTCTTATTCTTATCTCTTGTAAGACAACGTAATGCCTCCACAACCTCTTCCGGAAATTCTCCGGTAAGATCCTCAAATGTGATTTCTGTATCTTCTATCACATCGTGCAGAAGTGCCGTACATACACTGAGTTCATCATCCATTTGCTCCGCTACATGAAATGGATGAAAGATATAAGGTGTCCCGCTTCGATCTGTCTGTCCATGATGTGCCTCGTATGCCACCTTCATAGCTTTTTTCGTCAAAGCTGTATAAATCATAGCTGTGCCTCCCGTCAGGTCTTTCGAACCCCCGTTCATACTCTGTATTACACAGTATAGCATCTATATTTCCTATACACAAGGATAAAAAGTTTTATATATCTATCATTTTTACTTATATACGACAATTTTCTGATTATAATATCCTCAAAACTCTGCTGTTCTTGTTACTTTTCACTGGTAATGTTCCGCGAGGTGTTTTTTGTGAGCGAAGGTCACAGAAAACCCGAGACATACCGCGCGAATTTATGCGATCAGCATAAATTCTGTGCATCGCGAAGCGTGTTACTGAGAACGGAGTGAACAGTGACCTTATTTGGATCTTTCGTTCGGTCATGAACTCGCTTGCCCTCATTCTGAAATTGGTATATACTTATCCTGGTCAGGTAAAACTATTCATATTCGTGGTATTACACGGATCACTTCATTTTAAAAAAGAAAGGAATCTTACCTATGAAATTTATATATCCCGCAGTTTTCCGTCCCACAGAGGACAAAAAATACAATGCTTTTTTCCCGGATCTTACCTGCTGTGAAGCCAACGGTGACACGCTGGATGATGCCATCGAAAATGCCAATGCAGCTGCATACGACTGGATCTACACAGAGCTTATGGAATTTGAGGGAAAGCTTCCTCCGGTTTCCGATGAGAGCGATCTGGAGCTTCAGGAGGGAGACGTTGTCCGCAATATCTCTGTAAATATCCGCTTCCAGGATGGCTGGGACGAATAACCTCTCGTATCACAAAAACAAAGGCGGCATTTAATATCATTTTCAATAAATGTCCGGATCGAAAATGCCTGTTATGCAAAAAGCATCCGGATCGGTAATTGTCCTTCATTACCGATCCGGATGCTTTTATTATACATTTCTTTATTGTTCATGATACTGTCTGAAAAATTTACGCAGTCCGTCCAGTGCTTTTACCAGCACTTCTGTCTCATTCTCATTCAACTCTGCGATCACCGCTTCTGTCATCTGCCTGTGAAACTCCGCATGATGATGATATGCCATACGTCCCTTATTTGTAAGCTGGATAAATACCACACGCCGGTCCTTCTCACTTCGTTCTCTCTTCACATAGCCTTTTTTTACAAGACTGTTCATAGATGTTGTGAGGGAGCCTACAGTGATCTTAAGCTTGGCTGCAATGGAGGACATGTTCCCCCCTCCAAGGCCTACAGCCTCGATAATGTGCATATCATTGTTGGAAATATCTTTATATTTATCTGTGATGATGGCTTCCTCCTCCAGTCGGAGGATCTCATTGAACAAATTCACCAGCACGTCATTTATAACTTCCCGATTGTCCACTCTACCCGCTCCTGTTTCTCCGGAGCAAAAAGGCTTCTCCGGTTCTCTGTTTATGAAGCCATCGTAACATAAATATGGCATTTTTTCCACTGGATTTTTACTTTGCGGGCTACAAAATCACTGCACTTATTGCTTCTACATTTTCCGGAAACGTTCATAGCGATGTTCCAGAAGCTTCTCCGGCTCTTCTTCGCCATATTTCTCAAGAAAATCCGCAATTCCGTTTTCCAGATAACCTGCGATATCATTTATGTTCTCACGGCTTACAGGCTCTGCTTCCGGAATCACATGCTCGATCATCCCCATCTGGTAAAGGTCTGCAGCTGTGAGCTTCATCACTGCTGCTGCTTCCTTTGCCTTTTTGCTGTCTTTCCAGAGAATGGAGGCAAAGCCCTCCGGGGACAGGATGGAATAAACGGAATGCTCCAGCATCCATACCTCATCTGCCACTGCCAAGGCAAGGGCACCTCCGCTTCCGCCTTCACCGATCACAACGGAAAGCACCGGCACTGTGAGACCTGCCAGTGTATAGAGATTTTTTGCAATGGCTTCACCCTGTCCACGTTCCTCAGCTTCCAGCCCGCAGAATGCGCCTGGTGTATCTACAAGGCAGATCACCGGACGGTGAAATTTCTCTGCCTGCTGCATCAGGCGCAGGGATTTCCAGTACCCCTCCGGAGATACCATTCCGAAATTCCGGGTAATGTTTTCCTTTGTACCCTCTCCTTTTTCCTGTACAAGGACAGTTACCGGCTGTCCGTGGAAAAATGCCACACCACCGATCACTGCCGGATCATCCCCGCAGTGACGGTCTCCGTGAAATTCCATGAAATCGTCAAAAAGCGCTTCGATGTAGTCCTTTCCTGTAGGGCGTGTTTTGGCTCTGGCAAGCTGGACATGTTCCCAGGGAGTGAAATCTCCGGATGGGACGAAGTCCGGCCAGATCCTAATATCTTCCTCAACAGTTTCCATTGATTCCTGATTGTCAGGATTGAGCCCGTTTTTAATGTCCGTATTATCGGACTGTACATTATTCAAGGCTTTGTTCTGATGCAATCTCAGAATATCCGACAATACGATCCTCTGCTCCTCACGCTTTACGATCTTGTCCACAAAGCCGTGTTCCAGAAGAAATTCCGCTCTCTGGAAGCCTTTGGGAAGCTTTTGCCCGATGGTCTGCTCGATCACTCTGGGACCTGCAAAACCGATCAGCGCTTTCGGCTCTGCCAGGATAATATCTCCCAGCATAGCAAAGCTTGCCGTCACGCCGCCTGTTGTCGGGTCTGTGAGGACCGGCACATAAAGAAGTCCGGCATCGCTGTGCTTCCGGATGGCCATACTGGTTTTTGCCATCTGCATCAGGGAAACCAGGCCCTCCTGCATTCTGGCACCGCCGGAACAGATATAGAGGATTACCGGCAGCTTCTCCTCTGTGGCACGTTCAAAAGCCCGCGTGATCTTTTCCCCCACGACTTCTCCCATACTGGACATCATGAAACGACAGTCACAGACACCAAGTGCCACAGGTGTCCCTTTTATAGTACACTTTCCGGTAACTACAGCCTCATCAAGCCCTGTCTTTTCACGAAGCCCCTGAAGCTTTTCCTCGTAGCCTCTGTACTGAAGGGGATTCTGTTCTTCCATGTGAGCATCCCACTCCACAAAGCTCTTTCTATCTGCGATCAGTTTAATCCGACGATAAGCGGGTACATGGAAATAATTTCCGCAGTGGGGACAGATGTATTGATTCTGCTTTACCTCGTCTACAAAAACCGCCGCTTTGCAGGCGTTGCATTTACGCATCAGATTATCCGGCACCTCCGGAATGTTTTCCTGTTCCTCACCCCGGATATCCCTGACTGTTTTTTTGAACATGTGCTTAATTCTCATTGATCTTCACTCCCGCAATGATATGGCTGGCAAGAAAGCCAGTGTCAAAGTTTCCGGACTGATAATCCTCATCTTTCAGGATTTCGTACTGATAGTCAATATTTGTATCGATTCCGTCAATGATCACCTCACCAAGAGCACTCTGCATTTTTGCAATGGCTTCTTTTCGGTTACCTGCATGAACGATCAGCTTCGCAAGCATGGAATCATAATAAGGCGGGATCTTACAGCCGTTATACACACAGGTATCCACACGGATCCCGTTTCCCCCCGGAAAATGCGCTCCCTGGATAGTTCCCGGCGAAGGGCGGAAATTTTTCTGAGGATTTTCAGCATTGATCCTGCACTCAATGGCGTGTCCCTGGATCCGGACATCCTCCTGAGCGATCTCAAGAGGCATTCCGGAAGCGATCTTCAGCTGCTCCTTTACAAGATCGATTCCTGTTACCCACTCTGTCACCGGATGCTCCACCTGGATCCTTGTATTCATTTCCATAAACCAGAATTTTCCATCCGGTTCCAGAAGAAATTCGATCGTTCCCGCATTTACGTAACCGGCTGCTTTCGCCGCCGTCACCGCCGCATGCCCCATTTTTTCTCTTAATTCCGGAGAAACTGCAGCACTTGGAGATTCCTCGATCATCTTCTGATGATTTCTCTGGATAGAGCAGTCACGCTCTCCCAGATGGATCACATTTCCGAAGCTGTCTGCAAGGATCTGAAACTCAATATGTCTCGGATTTACCACGAAATGTTCAATATACATGGTACCGTCGCCAAAAGCGATCTCAGACTCTTTTCTGGCGGTTGCATAGGCTTCCGGAAATTCCTCCGGTGTGTTTGCCACACGCATGCCTTTTCCGCCGCCGCCAAGAGCTGCCTTGATGATCACCGGATAACCGATCCTCTCAGCTTCCTTAAGACCGGTTTCAATATCCTCCACATCCCCTTCGCTGCCCGGAACTACCGGAACACCAGCTGCGATCATGGTGCTTCTTGCAATTTTTTTGTTGCCCAGCATACGGATGACCTTTGATGGCGGACCCACAAATGTGATCCCGCATTTTTCACAGAGCTCCGCAAATCTGGCATTTTCAGAAAGAAAACCAAATCCCGGATGAATGGCATCCGCACCGGAAACCATGGTTGCACTGATGATCTGTTCCATATTCAGATAGCTCTGTGCAGATGGTCCCGGTCCGATACAGATTGCTTCGTCCGCCAGCTGTGTGTGAAGGCTTTCCTCATCTGCCTCAGAATAAACCGCCACTGTGGCAATTCCCATTTCTCTGCAGGCACGGATAATACGCACCGCAATCTCGCCTCTGTTGGCGATCAGTAACTTTCGAATCATACAATCACCTTACCCGATCATAAATGTAAGCTCAGCCTCTACGGCAACCTCGCCATCCACAGATGCCACTGCAGAACCAATGCCTACAGGACCCTTTCTGCGGATGATCTTTGTTTCAAGACGGAGCTTGTCTCCCGGAGCTACCTTTCTGCGGAATTTACACTTGTTGATGCCTCCGAAATAAGCGGTTTTTCCCTTCATGTCCTCCAGGGAAAGAATGGCTACCGCACCCACCTGTGCCAGCGCTTCTACCATCAGAACACCCGGCATTACCGGCTCCTGGGGAAAATGTCCCCGAAAAAAATCCTCGCGGAAGGTCACACATTTATATCCGACAGCAAATTCACCCGGCTCATAATCTTCAATATAGTCCACAAGCAGAAACGGATGTCTGTGTGGAATGATCTCCTCGATCTGTTTTACATCAAGATGCTTCATTCTCTATCCTCCTGAAACAATAATTTTTCTTATTCTCTGATTCTGATCTGAAGGTACTTATCGGATACGGAAAAGCTTCTGACCGTATTCTACCGGCTGTCCGTTCTCCACATAGATCTCTGCGATCTCGCCGTCAAAATCACTTTCGATCTCATTCATCAGCTTCATAGCTTCCACGATTGCAAGAACCTGGCCTTTTTTTACCTTGTCTCCCACCTGAACGTAAGGCGGAAGATCCTGGGACGGTGCAGCATAGAAGGTTCCTACCAGCGGAGATGTTACCAGGCTGCCTGTCTGATCTTCCCCGCTCTGTGGTACGGTTTCCGACTGCTCAGTACCTTTCACTCCCTGTGCTTCTGCCACAGTTTTTCCTGTCACTGTCACTGCCATTTCATCTGTTGAAGCCGGTACCACAGGATCTTTGCCTGCCACCGGTGCTGTATTCACTGCCCTGCGGACTTTTCCACCGGTCATTCCTACTGCCGGAATGTTTTCCACAGTTTCTCCTATAACCCCCTGAATGATCTGTGGCTTTCCATGCTCCATACTTAAGGTCAGATCTGCTGTCTCATATGTAAAGGCAGTAAGCTCTGATGCAGATACGTGATCGATCAGTTCAAGAATCTGGTTAAATTCCATAGCTTCAGTCCTCCTCATACTTCTTTACAAGCAATGTTCCGTTGTGTCCTCCAAATCCAAGGGAATTGCTCATTGCATAACGAACTTCCTGTTTTGCCGGAGCGCCGATCATATAGTTCAGATCAAGCTCCTCCTCTGTTTCTGTTGTTCCCACTGTCTGATGGATAAATCCGTCCAGAATGGATTTTACGCATACGATAAACTCAACAGCTCCTGCTGCGCCAAGAAGATGGCCCACCATGGATTTTGTGGAATTGATCTTTACATCCTTGGCAGCGTCCTTAAACGCAAGCTTGATAGCTCTTGTTTCAAACAGATCATTGTGATGTGTTCCGGTTCCGTGTGCATTGATATAATCTACCTGCGCCGGTGCAACACCTGCTTCCTTCATGGCATTTTCCATAGCACGTGCGGCGCCGCTTCCGTCCTCGGCCGGAGATGTGATATGGAATGCATCTGCAGTTGCACCGTATCCCACAACCTCTGCCAGGATATTGGCATTTCTCTTTTTGGCATGCTCCAATTCTTCCAGAACAACCACACCTGCACCCTCGCCCATTACAAAACCGCCTCTGTCTTTATCAAACGGAATGGATGCACGCAGCGGATCTTCACTTGTACTCAGTGCAGTAAGACTTGCAAAGCCCGCGATACCGATAGGGCAGACAGCTCCCTCTGTACCACCGGCAAGCATTACATCTGCATCACCATACTGAATGGCACGGAAAGCATCTCCGATACAATGTGTTCCTGTCGCACATGCCGTTACCACGTTGGTGCATTTTCCTTTTGCGCCGGTAGCGATAGAAACATTTCCGGCTGCCATATTTGTGATCATCTTCGGAACAAGAAGCGGATCCACTCTTGAAGGACCTTTTTCCATAAGCTTCTTCTCATTGGTCTCGGTAGCCTGAAGACTTCCCACACCGGAGCCGATGATAACGCCTACCATGTACGGATCTTCCTCTTCCATCTTAAGCCCGGAATTTTCCACTGCTTCCAGTGCAGCTGCTACCGCATACTGGGAAAAAGGCTCCATTCTTCTTGCAGTTCTCGGATCCATGCGATCCTTTGCCACAAAATCTTTAAGCTCTGCTGCCAATGTTGCCTTGTATCCGGTCGTATCAAAACGGGTGATCGGTCCGATCCCCACCTTTCCTTCTTTTACTCCGTCCCAGAAGCTTTCCACATCATTTCCGATCGGTGTTACTGCTCCAAGTCCTGTTACTACTACTCGTCTTTTCATCAATCTATCCTCCTGACTCCGGGGAGCCTCCTTTACATTGCCATTCCGCCGTCTACGCGAAGTACCTGTCCTGTGATGTAACGTGCACCGTCTGATGCCAGAAATGCGGCTGCCTTTGCCACGTCTTCTGCTGTTCCCATGCTTCCCATGGGGATAGATGCCGCAATATTTTCTTTTACTTTGTCAGAAAGCACGTCTGTCATGTCTGTTTTGATAAATCCCGGTGCAATGGCGTTGACCGTGATTCCTCTGGATGCCAGCTCCTTTGCAGCGGATTTTGTAAGACCGATGATCCCGGCTTTGGATGCCGCATAATTGGCCTGTCCTGCATTTCCACGAAGTCCTACCACCGATGAAAGGCTGATGATCCGTCCGCTTCTCTGCTTCAGCATCATTCTGGACACATGACGGATGCAGTTGAAGGTTCCTTTCAGATTGATGTCAACAACTCTGGAAAAATCTTCCTCACTCATTTTCATGAGAAGTCCGTCCTTCGTAACTCCGGCATTATTTACCAGAATATCAACACGTCCGTATTTCTCTGCAACGGCTTTAAAAAAAGCTTCACATGCATCAAAATCTGCCACATTGCACTGCAGGATATCTGCCTGGCCACCGGCTGTCTCGATCTCTGCTTTTGTTTCCCGGGCTTTTTCTTCTGAGCCGTTATAATTGATCACTACAAGATTTCCTGCCTTTGCAAGTTCCAGGGCGATGGCTTTCCCGATTCCACGTGCACCGCCTGTTACGACTGCGATTTTTTTCTCTGACATATGAATTCCTTTCTGATGTTATGCGGTCGTCCGTGATCCGCATTTGTTACCTGGCATTTCTGTCTGCTGCCCTATGCCTACTTTACTTTTGATTCTTTATCTGTTTTTCCCAATATTTATACCAGTTCCCGGCAGACCTTCTCTGCATCTTCTACGGTCTGGATGTTATATACTTTTACATTTCTGTCGATCTTTCTCATAAATCCGGCAAGGGTTCTTCCCGGTCCGATCTCAATAAATGTATCTACTCCCTGACGGATCATATTTTCCACACTCTGCTGCCAGCGCACGGAAGAAGAAATCTGTTTTTCCAGAAGTTCTTTTGTTTCCGCCGGATCTTCCACATACTCTGCGGTCACGTTTGTCACATACGGGATTTTAAGTTCATGAAGTGTGACACCCTCCAGAACCTTTCCCAGTTCTTTTCCTGCAGTGGCAAGCATTGCGGAGTGGAACGGTCCGCTGACATTTAACGGGATCACTCTTCTTCCTCCGGCTGCCTTCAGCTTTTCAGAAGCTTCCTCAACTGCTTCCGCAAGGCCTGTGATCACGATCTGGCCGGGACAGTTGTAGTTTGCAATACTTACATCTGCAATGTCTGCAAGCACTTCCTCGATCTTCTCTGTCTCCATTCCCATAACTGCTGCCATGCTTCCCTTACCTGCCGGAACTGCCTGCTCCATAAGGATTCCTCTTTTTCTCACGGTAGTAACAGCATCCTTCAGTTCCATGCCGCCGGCAGCTTCAATAGCGCAGTACTCGCCAAGGCTTAATCCTGCAGTTACATCCGGGTGAAGTCCCATCTCCTCTACCACCTTCTCCATGGCAAGACAGGTGGTGACCAGTGCAGCCTGTGTATATTCAGTCAGGTCAAGCCTGTCATTTTCTTCAAAGCAAAGTGCTTTCATATCCAAATCCAGCCACTTGCCGGCAGAGTCGAAAACATCCTTTGCTGTATCGTATTTCTCATAAAAATCTTTTCCCATTCCGGCCTTCTGTGCACCCTGGCCCGGAAAGATGAATGCTGTTTTTCCCATTTATTATTCCTCCACAAGAAAGCTGTTTTTCTTTACAGTCTCTTTTGTCTCTCTGATCAGTCTTGCCATCAGCTCCTTACAGGTCGGTACATCCTTTACCATACCTGCGATCTGTCCGGACATAACGCTTCCGGTTTTTACATCGCCATCAACAACAGCCTTCCTGAGACCACCAAGTGTCAGCATTTCCAGTTCCTCAAAGGATGCGCCTGCTGCTTCTTTCTCCAGATATTCCTTTGTCATAGGGTTTCTTAAGGTACGGACCGGATGACCTGTGGTACGGCCGGTTACTCTTGTGTCGATATCTCTGGCTTTCAGAAGGAACTGTTTGTAATTCTCATGTACATGACATTCCTCTGTTGCCACAAATCGGGTTCCCATCTGTACGGCTTCTGCACCCAGCATAAAGGCTGCCGCGATCCCACGACCGTCTGCAATTCCACCTGCTGCAATTACCGGGATCTTTACTGCATCCACGACCTGCGGTACCAGCGCCATAGTGGTTGTCTCACCGATATGTCCTCCGGACTCGGTTCCCTCTGCTACCACTGCATCTGCGCCACAGCGCTCCATTCTTCTTGCAAGAGCTACAGATGCAACAACCGGGATCACCTTTACTCCGGCAGCTTTCCATGCTTCCATGTATTTTTCCGGGCTTCCGGCACCGGTTGTTACTACCTTGATGCCTTCTTCTACAACGATCTTCGCAACCTCATCGGCACTCGGACTCATCAGCATGATATTTACACCAAAAGGTTTATCTGTCAGTTTTTTCGCCTCACGGATCTGCTCACGCACCCACTCTGCCGGTGCATTTGCAGCTGCGATCAGTCCCAGGCCGCCTGCCTCGGATACTGCTGCCGCAATGTGATGATCTGCCACCCAGGCCATACCGCCCTGGATGATGGGATATTCAATACCAAGTAATTCTGTAACTCTTGTTTTCATCTTTTACCTCCGGAAAATTAAATCAAGCGGATAAAAGCATCCGCGGTTTATTTGGTTCCACTCTTATTTTCAACATTCCATTAACAGGGGCTTTAATACTCGATCAGGCTTGCTCCATACGTCAGTCCGCCGCCGAAGCCTGCAAGGACCAGTCTGTCACCACGCTGCAGTTTTCCGCTTTTTTTCATCTCATCCAGGAGGATAAGAAGACTTGCGGAAGAAGTATTGCCGTATCTGTCCATATTCATAGGGAACTTGGAAATGTCTTCGCCCAGCCTCCTTGCTGCGGAACAGATGATCCGCTCATTTGCCTGATGGAGAAGATAATAACTGATATCTTCACAGGAAACCTGCTCTCGGGAAAGAAGCTCCTTCACAGCCTCCGGTACCTTGCTCACGGCAAAGCTGAACACTTCCTTTCCGTTCATCTGTATGTAGGTTTCCTTTGCCTTCGGATCATTTTCATAGCGGATCTGATTTCTGCTCTGTAAGGTAAGTGCACCGCCTTTTTTTCCGATGGAATGGGTTACCTGTGCATAGCTTCCACCCTCTTCTGCTCTCAGTACGACTGCTCCTGCACCATCTCCGAAAAGAATGCAGGTGCCGCGATCTGTCCAGTCCGTTAAACCGGACAGCTTTTCCGCACCGATCACAAGGACATTCCTGTATATCCCCTGGGCCAGATATGCCTGCGCAGTGTTCAGTGCCAGAAGAGATCCTGTGCAGGCGCCGTTCAGATCAAAGCAGGTAGCATTTTCCGCTCCGAGCCGCTCCTGCACCCCACATGCCACACAGGGCATGATCTCTGTTGGAGAAATGGTTGCCACAAGGATCAGATCGATCTCTTCTGCCTTCATTTCTGCGTCTTCCAGAGCTCTTAATGCTGCCCCCGCTGCCATCGTCACAGTATCTTCGTCCTCTTTTGCAATATGTCTCTGTACCACACCGGTTCTTTCCCGGATCCACTGATCACTGGTTTCCACCATCTTTGCCAGATCGTTGTTATCCCACACTCTGTCCGGTGCCCAGGAACCGGTTCCGCATATTTTACCTGTCATATTTTTCTCCATGATATCTGTCTTAAATCAGTCTGTATAAATCTGTACTGCTGTTCTCTGAATTATCTTTTATCTTAAAATATTTTGATTATCAAATTATATCATCATAAAAGTATTTGTCAAGAAGGAATTTTTGAGCATCCTTTTATGAAAAAAATAACAGCTGCCCAGGCGTGGAGTATTGGTCTCTCCTCTGTCCTGTGACAGCTGTCTTGTTTTTTTCAGACAAGTATTGTATTTATGGTTATTGCATTTATAGTTATTGCCTTCATAATTTTACTTCATCGCCCACTGTACCAGGCACACCACACCAATCTGCACCAGCAGTATCACCGGTACACCAATTGCAAATCTGGCTTTTCGGGTTTTGTGGTGAAAAAATCTCATGCCAAGGATCGCCCCGACGCTGCCACCGATGACAGCACTTAAGATCAGAGTCTTCTCCGGGATCCGCCATTTATTACGACGTGCTTTCTGCTTGTCAACTCCAAAAAGCACAAAGGCCAGGATATTGACTGCAAGCAGATAATAATATATGTAATCATTCATGATAGCTCCCTCCAGGATCTGTGTCCTGTATTTCGGACAGTAACCGATTTATGTCTTCATTGCAGTTTGATGATCAGCACCGGTATGGGCGGATCATTGGGCCGGTTTGCATATTCCGACAGGATCACCAGATATTTATGAGGATCCAGCTGACGGATAAACACAAGCATCTCATCCCGTTCCTGATATCCCGTATCCCCGCCACTGTAAATGCAAAGTGTCATAAGTCCGCCTTTTTTCAGAAGCTTAAGTCCGCTTTCCACCGCTCTTTTGCTGCTGTCTGCTCTGGTTGCCACCGAATGGTCTCCGCCGGGAAGATATCCCAGATTAAAGGTGATGCAGGACACTGTTTCTGCTTCTGCATAAACATCCATATTCTCATGGGATTCCAGAAGAAGCTGATAATTTTCCGGACAGTTATCTCTTTTCAGGCGCTCCTCCGTATGTTCCAGTGCCTGCTTCTGAATGTCAAAAGCCAGAACCCGTCCCCTTTTTCCTGCAAGCTGGCTTAACAGAGCCGTGTCATTGCCATTTCCCATTGTTGCATCGATACAAATGTCTCCCGGCATGACCTGCTGCCGTATAAAATGCTGCGTGTATGCAGTGATCTGAAGATTTTTCATTTAAAAATCCTTTCAAAATTCTCTTACAGTTCATGATAATACGGACAGATATCCTCATAATGTCCGTCCTTCATACGGAACCCCTTCGGGATCACGCCAAGCTGGATAAATCCAAGTCTCTCATGATGATCTTCTTTATTTAAGCAGCTCCACATTCCGTCCGTCTCTTCGGATCACACCCTCATCCGAGAGATTTTTGATCTCCCGCATCATGGCACTCCGGTCCACACTTAAATACTGGGCCAGTGCAGTATAGGACATGGGCAGCTTGAATTTCCCGGCATTTTTTTCCGCAGCCAGAGAATGCAGATAGGCTATCAGCTTCTTCCTGGTGGAGGATCGTGAAAGCATGTATATCCGATCTGTCTGCTGTCCGGAACGAAGGGCCGTCATCTGCAGCAGATTACTGACCATCTGGCTGTGATGATGACAGGCATTTTCACAGCGCTTGATCACATGCTCATAATCAATAAACAGCACTTTCGTCACGGTAGTGGCACATACATAATAATGCTGGGAATCTGACGAAAGCAGAAACGGTTCGCCAAATACACTGTCCTTATTCAATTCATCGATGACATACTCATTTCCATCCTCGTCACAGCAGTAGAGAACTGCTCTTCCCTCCTGGATCAGACCGATCTTTTTCATGGAGCTGGAATATTCCATTATGGTTTCTCCATTCTGAAAAACTTTCTCCCGGACTTTGAAGCAGACACGCATCCTTTCCTGTTCTTCGGGCAAAATATCCGTAAATAAAGTGATATGCTCCATAAATTTTCCTCCCACCGGCAAAATAATCTTCCGCATATCTGTACTTTTCTCTCTGCATCCAGGACTATGTAAGAGGACTCTCAAAGCAGATATCCGTATTTTATTTTGCTGCATGTTTCTGATTTTATACCAGCACGAAAAAAATGTAAAGTCTGGAATTTTTTTCTGTTTTGTTGTATTTGCAACAGTTTTTGTTGTCGATTTCTGTTATATTTTTATCAAAGTTAAGAAACAAACAAAACCTGAAGCATATAAATAAATCCACCATAGAAAGAAAAGAGGAATCGCTCATGAAAATCACAGATACCATCAAATATGTAGGCGTTAATGATCATCAGGTTGACCTTTTTGAAGGCCAGTACAAAGTGCCGAACGGCATGTCCTACAACTCCTATGTGATCCTGGACGAAAAAATTGCGGTTATGGATACGGTAGATGCAAATTTTACTCACGAATGGCTCGATAATATCCAGAAAGTTCTGGGTGACCGGAAACCGGATTATCTGATCGTACAGCATATGGAACCGGATCATGCAGCCAACATCGCAAACTTCCTGAAGGCTTATCCGGACACCATCGTTGTTTCCAACAAAAAAGCCTTCGCCATGATGCAGAATTTCTTTGACCTGGATCTGGAAAGTCATCAGATCATCGTAGATAACGGCGGAACCCTTTCCCTTGGAAAACACAATCTGACTTTTGTATTTGCACCGATGGTTCACTGGCCGGAGGTTATGGTCACTTATGACAGCACAGAAAAGGTTCTTTTTTCCGCAGACGGCTTCGGAAAATTCGGTGCCCTGGATGCAGATGAACCATGGGACGATGAGGCAAGAAGATACTATATCGGCATCGTTGGAAAATATGGTGTGCAGGTGCAGAATCTTCTGAAAGTAGCCGCAACTCTGGATATCCAGACCATCTGCCCGCTCCACGGACCGGTTCTTACTGAAGATCTTGGACATTATATCAGTCTCTATGATACCTGGTCTTCCTATACACCGGAGGATGACGGAATCGTGATCGCCTACACTTCCGTTTACGGCCACACAAGAACAGCAGTCGCACAGCTTGCCGATAAATTCCATGCCAAAGGATGTCCGCGTGTTCTGATCTATGACCTTGCAAGAGATGATATGTCCCAGGCACTGAGCGATGCTTTCCGTTACTCCAAGCTGGTTCTCGCAACCACCACATATAATGCAGGTATCTATCCGTTTATGAACGACTTTATTACCCGTCTGGCAGAGCACAACTTCCAGAACCGCACTGTAGGACTGATTGAAAACGGAAGCTGGGCACCGCTGGCAGCGAAGGTCATGAAAGAAATGCTTTCCAAATGCAAAAAGATCAACTGGCTGAATACCACAGTTAAGATCATGTCTGCAGTAAACGAAGAAAACCGCAGACAGATGGAAGCTATGGCTGATGAGCTCTGCCAGGAATACATTGCAAAAAGCGATGATCTTGCCAACAAAAATGATATGACCGCTCTGTTCCGCATCGGTTACGGCCTCTATGTGGTAACCTCCAACGATGGCAAAAAGGACAACGGTCTGATCGTCAATACCGTTACACAGCTTACCGACAACCCATATCGCGTAGCTGTCAACATCAACAAGGCAAACTACTCTCACCACGTGATTCAGCAGACCGGTATCATGAACGTAAACTGCCTGTCCACAGATGCTCCGTTCTCTGTTTTTGAGCAGTTCGGCTTCCAGTCCGGCAGAAGCACCGATAAATTTGCCGGCCAGAAAGTAAACCACTCCGACAACGGCCTGGTATTCCTGGACAAATATATCAATGCTTTCATGTCCCTGAAGGTAGAAAACTATGTGGATCTCGGCACTCACGGAATGTTCATCTGCAGCGTCACAGAGGCCCGCGTCATGAGCGATCAGGATACCATGACTTACACCTACTACCAGAAACATGTAAAGCCAAAGCCACAGACCGAGGGCAAAAAAGGCTGGGTATGTAAAGTCTGCGGATACATCTATGAAGGCGATGAACTTCCTGAAGATATCATCTGCCCGCTGTGCAAGCATGGCGCTGTGGATTTTGAGCCGATCGAAGGATAAGGCAAAAATCCGGATCAGCTGATCTTATCCGGTTACAACTCCCTTGTTTTTACAAATTATAAACCTTATAAACTGCAAAAGACAGGTCTTTGAATGGCCTGTCTTTTTGCGGTATCGTTCTCTTCAATATCTTTTATTTCATCAGTCTGATAACCTGCTCTGCAGTATCTGCCAGATTCTGCTTTGCATTCTCATTTTTCATGGCCTCCTCCAGAGTTACCACTCCACGGATGATCGGGAAAAAGGCATCGATTCCTGCATCGTTGCAGGCTCTTGCGTCACGCTGTACGGCACCTGCAAAGGCGATCACTTTTTTTCCATATTTCTTTGCAAGCTTTGCAACACCTACCGGCGCTTTTCCCATGGCTGTCTGTCCATCCATGCGTCCCTCACCTGTGATCACAAAATCCGCGTCTTTGATGTAGTCCTCAAGTTTTGTCTCATCCAGCACGATATTGATCCCGGATTCCAGAACTGCATCGGTAAAGGTCAGGAATGCAAATCCCATTCCGCCGGCGGCACCTGTTCCCGGATACTTTGGATCTGCTTTCGGAAAACGCTCCTTTGCAAGCTCTGCGTAGGCACCCAGCCACTGATCCATGTCCTGGATCATCTCCGGTGTAGCACCCTTCTGCGGTCCGTAGATGGCACTGCATCCAAGCTCTCCGCAAAGAGGATTTGTGACATCGCAGGCAACACGGAATTTACATTCTGCAAGCTCCGGGATCACATAGGCATCTGTGATCTCTGTGATGTCTTTCAGGCCTCTTGCTCCCGGAAGGACCTGCTTTCCGTCTTTGTCCAGAAATGCATAGCCAAGTGCCTGAAGCATTCCCACACCACCGTCATTGGTGGCGCTTCCGCCGATGCCCACAATAAATCTGCGGCAGCCTTTTTCGATGGCGTCCCTGATCACCTCACCGACACCGTAGGTTGTGGTATAAAGAGGATTTCTTTTTTCGTCCGGTACCTGCGTGATCCCTGCTGCACCGGCCATTTCGATCACTGCAGTCTTTGTGCTTTCGATGATGCCATACTCACAGATCACCGGCTCGCCAAGAGGCCCTGTAACCTTTACATACTCTGTTTTTCCGTTCATTCCTGCAACAAGGGCTTCCACGGTCCCCTCTCCACCGTCTGCCAGTGGTCTTACCTGAACTTCTGCGTCCGCATCCACACGATGGATACCTTCAGCGGCTGCAAAGCCTGCCTCCATGGATGTCATACTGCCCTTAAAAGAATCGATCGCTGTTACTACCTTCATTTTATTTTCCTCCTGTATGATTTTTATGTAAACCTGATATCCGTACTCTCCGTTCCATTCAAGCTTGCTTCTGTTTTTAATCATAATAAAATTAAGCATGGATGTATATATTATGTATACTATATTTTTTCTTTATTTTTTATATTTTTTGTTATAAATAACATGCTCAAATTGAATTCATAAAACATATATGATATACTGACCAAAAGAAAGCACCCGGTAGATCCTGTATTCTCATTTCGTTTACCTGCATAAATATAAAATTAGACCTTCCGTAATATAAATACTATCAGTCTTTCCAGGAGGATTCCATGATCACACACATCAGCCACACTCTTGCCCAGCAGATCGTCAACACGATCAAGGACGTCTGCAGCTACGATATCAATTTTATCAACCCGTCCGGCACCATTATCGCTAGTACAAACTCTGCCAGGATCGGAACCTATCATGAGATCGGACGGAAAGCTGCTGTAACCGGTACTACCATCGAGGTGGCTGAATCTGACAATTTTACAGGAACACGCCAGGGTATCAACATGCCTCTTTACCATGAAGACTGTCTTCTGGCTGTGATTGGCATCACCGGTTCCCCGGAAAAGGTACGCAAGTATGCCTTTCTGGCACAGCGTATCACCAGCCTTCTGATCCGTGAGCAGGAGCTTGGCCAGTACAGCCGGCACCAGGCGGACAAAAAGCAATTTGTCATCAGCTCTCTTCTCCATGGGGAGACCCAGAATCCGGAATATCTTCTGAGATGCCTGAGAGAATTTCAGATCGATCCGGACACGCCCAAACGGCTGATATTGATCCATACGTATCCGGCTGCTTCCGGCAGAAATCCTTCCGTAAAGATCGCCCACAGGATTCCGGAATCCTCAGAAAGCTCTGCTCCCCTGACAGATCCCGAAAATACAACTCTTTCTCCGGAATCCTCTCCACAGCCAGAAACTCCGGAATCAGACTCTGGCATCGGATCTGTTCTTTCGGAACATCAGATCCAAATTTTTTTCAAAACCGCCGGGATCACCCTGCACACCTTCCGCTATCCCGGAGATTATCTTGCTGTTGCAGACAATTCCAATTTTTCTGCTCTTTCCGCAGTGCTTCGTAATTTTGCCCAAAAGCATGCAGACACTCTGGCCATTGCAGTTGGAAAGTCTGTACCTCTGTATCAGCTTGGACTTTCCCTGAATACTGCAGAAACTACCCTGAGGAGCCTTCACCAACCCCTTACTGACAATATCTGTACAGAAAATTATGCAGTTTTTGATGATCTCACTCTGGAAATCATTCTCTCTTCTGTGTCTCGGAAAGACCGCGAAGAATTTTTCGTAAAAACTATTTATCGGCTTTCCCCGGATGAAAAGGACCTTCTGCGAACTTATTTTTCCCTGGAAATGTCTCTGGCTGATACCGCAGAGAAGCTTTTTCTCCACAAAAATACTCTTCAATATAAATTAAACCACATTTATAAAAAATGTGGTCTCAATCCCCGGAAATTCCAGGACGCTGTTCTGTTGTATCTGGCACTGGAGCTGGAATGAACCAGCCATTTCACTATCCTTTCACATGAAATCCAAACTCCTCCTCCAGTGGGATCTCCCTCGCTTCAATCCCCTCGATCTCCACAAAGCTCTGCTGAGAAAGGCGCTCTACCATCTCCTGGATTTCTTCTCTGGTTCCCTGTAATTCCATTTCCACACGATCATCCCAGAGATTCCGTACCCAGCCGGTCAGTCCCATGGACTGTGCAATATAATAAGAGCGGTAACGAAATCCTACTCCCTGTACTCTTCCTGAAAAATAAAAATGTTTCCGAATCTTTTCCATCTGGCACCTCATATTTTCTGTCTTAACTATTCTGTCTCTGTATCTCCACCCGAAATTCTCCCGCATCCGCCGCAGGAATATCATAACCAGATTATATAATATTTCTTTATAAATTGTAAAGTTATATCCTTCTGCCTATTGGAAACTATAATCATCTACGTTATAATAATTTTTGTCAGAATAAAAAGAAATTTACTTTCTTTTTCAGAAAATATTTTCAACAAAATTTAACATCAGGAGGTAATGATCATGAATGAAAGCATCAAAAACCTGTTAGAACGCAGAAGCATCCGCGCCTACAAAAAAGAACTTGTTCCGAAAGAAACTCTGGATACGATCCTGGAAGCAGGAAAATATTCCCCCAGCGGCATGGGACAGCAGAGCACTCTTATGGTAGTGACACAGGATCCGGAGCTGGTTGCGAGGCTTTCCAAAATGAACGCAGCTGTTATGGGCAGCACCTCAGATCCGTTCTACGGCGCCCCAACTGTGATCATTGTCTTTTCCGACAGCAAAATGGGCACCTGTGTGGAAAACGGAAGTCTTGTGATGGGAAATCTCATGAATGCCGCACATGCTCTCGGCGTGGACTCCTGCTGGATTCACCGTGCAAGAGAAGTTTTTGACTCCGAGGAGGGAAAAGAGCTGAAGAAGCAGTGGGGTGTTCCAGAAGAATATATCGGCGTGGGCCACTGTGTTCTTGGATACCGTGACTGTGAGTATCCAACAGCCAAACCGCGTAAGGATGGTTTTGTAATCCGCGTGTGATCGTCTTGCAAATAAGATTTCCACTGCCAAAAACTTTTAATGTAAATAAAAATCTGACAGATTCCTGCATGATACGCATTGCTACGTATCTGAGAATACACAGGGAAACAGCCCTCCGGTATCATAAATACCAGAAGCTTTTCCCTTCTTCTCCGGCAGTGATCTGTCAGATTTTATTTTCTCTTATTTCAGTGCTTTATCCTTATATCTGGAAATCTCCTCCAGATATTTTTTTCCAAGGGCACTGATGTTAACACCCTTTCTGGCAATATAACCGATTGTCATGATCTCATCGGAATCCAGCTTCACAGCACAGTAATCGGAACCATTTAGATCCTCACAGATAATACCGGAGCATAAGGTATATCCATTCAGTCCTACCATCAGGTTCAGCATAGTAGCCCTGTCATCGGCTTTGATCAGCCGTTTGTATTCATAGGTGCTCAAAACCTCCTCCGCAAAATAAAAGGAGTTATTTTCTCCCTGTTCAAAGGACAGACACGGATATTCCTTCAGTTCTTCCAGCGTGATCTTCTCACGCTTCGCCAGAGGATGCCCCTTCCACATGTAAACGTAGATCCGACAATTAAGAAGTTCGTGAAACTCCAGACCATACTCGTGAAACATTTTTGCAAGCACATTATGGTTAAACTCATTTACGTAGAGGATTCCGATCTCACTCTTGAAATTACGGACATCTTCGATGACCTGATGCGTCTTGGTCTCGTGGACCGCAAATTCGTACTCATCCATACCAAACTGCTTTACCAGCTCCACGAAGGCATTGACTGCGAAAGTATAATGCTGCATGGAAACGCTGAATTTTTTGCGTGACTGTTCCTTGGAAATATATTTGGCTTCCATCAGTTCGTACTGTTCCACCACCTGCCTTGCATACCCCAGAAATTCTTCGCCTGCAGGCGTTACGGCGATTCCGCGGTTCGTTCTTCGGAATATCTCAACACCGGTTTCTGCTTCCAGCTCCCGGATTGCCGTGGAAAGACTGGGCTGAGAAATATAAAGGCTTTTTGCTGCCTCGTTCATAGATCCGGCTTTTGCAATTGCTATGGTATATCTGAGCTGTGCCAGAGTCATCTTTCTGCCTCCCCGTTTCTTGTTCCGGCTCTCTGTTCCTCTTCAGACAGACCCGGCAACAAGCATCCTTTATCTTTTTATTTAAGGTAGTTCTTATCTACATATCCTTCTTTTCCAAGCTTCGGAACATATACATACCAGTAAGTACTGTCTTTCTTCTCAATAACTTCCACCGTATCTCCGTTATTCAGCTGGGCGATCTCATTGTCCTTGTCATACGCCTTTGCACTGCGCAGAGCCAGATATCCGCTTTCCACTTTAACAGTCATGGATGGAGTTGTCGTACCTGAGCCTCCGGTAAGATAGTTCCTGTCAACATAACCTGTCTTATCCAGCTGCGGAACATATACATACCAGTACTGATCGTTGCTGGTGTCTTTCACCTGAACCGTGTCACCGGTATTCAGCTGTCCGATCTCATTGCTTTCATTATAGGCTGCCTTGTTGCGAAGGGCAAGATAACCCGTTTCTACTTTAACTGTCCACAGACCACTGTTGTAGATATACCGGTTATCCACATATCCGGATTTATCAAGCCCCGGGGCATATACGTACCAATAAGTAGAATCACTGCTGTCCTTTACAAGAACGGTATCTCCGGTATTCAGGCGTCCGATCTCGTTACTGTCATTGTAAGCTGCGGTACTTCGAAGAGCCAGATAGCCTTTTTTTACCTTTACTGTCCAGGAATCGTTGGAAGCTGTGGCGTTCTCTGCTATCTGGATATAGTTTTTGTCCAGATATCCGGACTTATCCAGTCTTGGCACGTATGCATACCAGTAGGTAGCGTCCTTCCGATTTGTAACTTCCACAAGATCTCCTGTATTCAGCTGTCCGATCTCATTGCCTTTGTCAAAAGCCTTCTCACTTCGAAGAGCCAGGTATCCATCTGTGACTTTGACTTTAAAAGTGGTTCCTGCTGCTGCCTTTGCCTCCCGGATCGTCGCCGGAAAAGCTGCTGCCAGTATAAATGTCAGAAGTACCAGCTTTTTTACTGCCTTTATATTAGACAGAAGAGTTCTTTTTCTCATATTATACGCCTCCTTTTCTTTTTTGGATCTTTCTCTGATCTGCTGCTCTCTCTGTTTTTTATTTACTGAGCAGACCGCACCGGAATTTATGGTAGTATTATATCATATTTTCAGCTGATAGCTGTAAGAATCATATCTCTTATCGTAGTCCAAAATGTTCCTTTCCGTAATGCAGGTATTGACACTTTTAATTAGTAGTGTTATATTACATGTAGAACAGGATAAAAGTAATGCCCCGGGATTTTTCCCGGGGAATTTTATACACATACGTTCAATATATGACAGTCCGGGAGATCTGTCCCCTGAGAGGACAGATCGATCATCCGGGACGCTGCAGACTATAATATAAGGGAAGGTGAATACCATGGCAGTAAAAAAAGATTATTACGATGTTCTGGGCATTGACCGGAACGCAGATGAAAAAACAATAAAAAAAGCCTACCGTAAACTGGCCAAAAAATATCATCCGGATACAAACGCAGGTAATGCAGATGCCGCAGATAGATTTAAAGAAGTAAACGAAGCCTACGATGTCTTAAGTGATCCAAAGAAGAAAAAAATGTATGATCAGTTTGGTCATGCCGCGTTTGAGGCAGGAGCTGATCCTGGCGCCGGTGGATTCGGCGGATTCCAGGGTGGCGGCAATGGCAGCTATCAGGAATTTCATTTTAACGGTGAAAACATGGACGATATTTTTGGTGATATCTTCGGAAATATGTTCCACGGCAGTCACGGCGAAAGCCGCGGTTTCAGCAGTAATGGCACATA
This sequence comes from Blautia sp. NSJ-140, assembly GCF_022868965.1. Lineage (NCBI taxonomy): Bacteria > Bacillati > Bacillota > Clostridia > Lachnospirales > Lachnospiraceae > Blautia > Blautia sp. NSJ-140. Next base: position 46,705 of record NZ_JALIFS010000018.1, read on the forward strand.
TGAGCATTTCACCGGTAACGGTGGCGGCTTTCACAGTGGATTTGGCGGAAGTGGCTTTCACAGCGGCAACGGCTTCGGCGGATTCCATCAGCAGGATTTTCCGCAAAAAGGCTCTGATGTGAAGGCCAGCATCAACGTTACCTTTAATGAGGCAGCTTTTGGTGCTGATAAAAGAATTTCTCTGTCCGGTCCGGACGGAAGCTCCGGTGCACCGCAGACACTTCAGATTCATATTCCGGCAGGTATTGATACCGGCAAGAGTATCCGTCTGAAAGGAAAAGGCATGCCCGGAACCGGCGGCGGCGAGCCTGGTGACCTTCTTCTGAAGGTTACCGTAGGAACACGTCCTGGCTATGAACGAAAAGGATCGGATGTTTATACCACCATTTCTATTCCTTACACAACCGCTGTTTTCGGCGGTGAAGCCACCGTTCCTACCCTTTACGGAAATGTTATCTGTAAGATCAGGGAAGGTATGCAGTCCGGTTCCAAGATCCGCTTGAGAGGAAAAGGCATTGTTTCCATGAAGAACCCTTCCGTCCGCGGTGATCAGTATGTAACCATTCAGATTCAGGTTCCTCAAAATCTGAATTATTCCGCAAAAGAGAAACTCCATGAATATGCAAAGGCCTGTGGACTGGAACGGAGTAATGCCACCGGATCACATGTAGCATAAAAGTTAAAATAAAAGAGTATCACAAAGCTCATCACTATCAATGAGTTCCTGTGATACTCTTTTTTGATTTTAAAGTAAGATCTGATATAGCTTATGACAGCGTCATATCTCCATCTTTCACCCATCCGAGCTTACGTACAAACATATTGATCAACGGGCAGAGAACTGCCGGGAGAATAAAAGAGATCAGAAAAAGTCCTGCCCAGTCCATAGCTGTAACAGCTGTCTTGGTTCCTTCTGCAATATCATTCATCCATCCTGTATACACACCGATCTGACCTACAAAACCGCAGGTACCCATTCCTGAGGATACAGCAGTTCCGTTCATCTGAAGCCTGAACAAGCAGGTTGCAATAGGTCCTGTGATAGCAGATGTTACGATCGGAGCGATCCAGATCCTTGGATTTCTGACAATATTACCCATCTGGAGCATGGAAGTTCCAATTCCCTGAGAGACAAGACCACCCCATTTGTTTTCCCTAAAGGACATAACCGCAAAACCTACCATCTGCGCACAGCAGCCCGCTACTGCAGCGCCGCCTGCCAGTCCGGTAAGTCCCAGAGCCGCGCAGATCGCAGCAGAAGAGATCGGCAGCGTCAGTGCGATTCCAACAAATACAGAAACCAGGATGCCCATAAAGAATGGCTGCAGATCTGTTGCCCACATGATCACGCTTCCTACCTTCATAGCAGCTTTTCCAAGGGCCGGTGCCCACCATGCGGAAAGACCTACGCCCACACCGATGGTTACAAGAGGCGTTACAAGGATATCGATCTTCGTCTCCTTGGAAACTGCCTTACCGATCTCAGCTGCAACAATGGCAACAAACAGTACAGCCAGAGGACCGCCTGCTCCGCCAAGTGCGTTGGAGGCAAATCCAACGGTGATCAGCGAAAACAATACCAGCGGCGGACAATGCAAGGCGTAACCGATGGCTACTGCCATGGCAGGGCCGCTCATGGCAGATGCCAGAGAACCTACTGTGTACTGGGTATCATTGACTGTGGCAACTGCCATAGTCAGAAACGGAATGTGAAACTGTGTGCCAATGGTGTTGATGATCGTACCGATCAGCAGGGAACAGAAAAGTCCCTGTGCCATAGCTCCCAGTGCATCGATACCATATCTCTTCAGAGAGATCTCAATATCCTTCCGTTTCAGAAATGCTTTGAATTTTTCCATTTTTAAACTCTCTCCTTACCCTGATCCGCTTCCTGCCGGATCAGTTCCTTTATTTGCAAAAAGCCTCGCTTACTTTCTCAAGTTCCTCGCGGATGGAAATATGCTGCGGACATACTTCCTCACACTGTCCGCATTTTACACATTCATCTGCACGCTTTCTGCCATGACTGACTACCAGCCAGTCTTCCTGATGCGCTGCGGCGGCTTTATTTCCGTACAATGTCAGATAATTCATTGCTGTAAAAGAACCGGAAATTCCGATTTCCATCGGACAGACCTTTGCGCAGTAGTTACAGGTTGTGCATGGGATCAAAGGAATTTTGCTCATAGCCTCTCTTGCCTTATCAAGAGTCTCCTTCTCACTGTCAGTAAGGCCGTTGAAATCCTTCATAAAAGAAAGGTTATCCTCCATCTGCACAACATTGCTCATTCCGGAAAGTACGGTAATCACGCCTTCCAGATTTGCCGCAAAACGGATCGCCCAGGATGCTGTGGATGCTTCCGGCTCTGCTGCCTTCAGAAGCTTTTCCACTGATTCCGGCGGAGTTGCAAGCATGCCGCCTTTTACAGGTTCCATGATAATGACCGGTTTTCCATGTTTCCTGGCTACCTCGTAGCAGGCTCTTGACTGGATCGCCGGATTTTCCCAGTCTGCGTAATTGATCTGCAGCTGTACAAATTCCATTTCCGGATGTGCAGTGAGAAGTGCATCCAGCTCCTCCGGTGTGGAGTGGAACGAAAATCCTGCATGTCTGATCAGACCGGCTTCCTTCTGTTCACGGATCCAGTCCCATAAACCGTACTCATCAAAATATTTTGTTCTGTGCTCTCCAAGATTGTGGAGAAGATAAAAGTCGAAATATCCTGCCTTTGTTCTCTCCAGAGATGTTTTAAACTGTGCAAGAGCTTCATCTCTTGTCTTGCAGTTGATCCAGGCTGCCATCTTGGTGGCTAGCTGATATTTTTCTCTCGGATAACGCTCTACCAGCGCTTCGCGGATAGCATCTTCGCTTCCTGCATAAGCCCATGCTGTATCAAAATATGTAAATCCGGCTTCCATAAATTTGTCCACCATGACTTTGGTCTGCTCCACATCGATCACACCTTCTGATTTCTGCGGAAGTCTCATAAGGCCAAAACCAAGTTTTTTGATCTCTTCGCCTAAATATGCCATATTTTTCTCTCCCTTCTTATTCCATTCCGGAAAATTTCCCATATTATTATATCATCTGCTATATCGTCTGGTAAACAATGTTCCAGACATTGATATTTCCCGGACAGTTATATTTTACTACAGGAAAAAAACTGCGTTTCTCCTATTATAATGGTATTTTCTTCAGCAGTAAACCTTTTTCTTTTACAAGTGTCAAGACAGTGGCGCTCTTGTTGCTGTAAACAAAAAAGCAGCTGCCGCTCTTTTCTAACACGACAACTGCCTTTCGTTTTACTGCTTCTGCATCTGTTTATTCTCTTTTCCATAAAGAAACGGCCTTGCCACCGTCCGGTTGAAAAACTCGATCAGCGGTCCCATAAAAAATGCAGTGACAAGAGTTCCCACTCCTACAACCGCACCCATAAAAAATCCCGCCGCAGTTGTGAGCACATCGGTCCCAATCCTGCACATCCGGAAAGGAATCCGGGTTCTTTTATCTAAGATCAGCGCATAGGCATCATAGGCGGAAACACCCATATCTGCAGTAAAATACAACGCTGACGCAAAACACATCATCACAACGGCAATGCACATCAGAAGAACTCTTACCCCAAAAGTTCTCTCCGGCAGATATTTGTCAAAAAGCTGCATTCCTTTTTCCACGATGATCCCCATAAAAAACAGGTTCAGCACAGTTCCCAGCCCGATAAAATGCCGATCCAGAAAAAATACTCCCAGCAGCATCAACGCATTGATGATGATATAAACATAACTGTACTTTATTCCTGCAAGATTCCATACTCCCATAACAAAACAAGAATTGGGATCTGTTCCAAAATCCGATGCCTTAAAAATGGCCACACTAACCCCGGCCAGAAAAATCCCGACAAAAGTCATAAAGATTCTTTTTACTGTTAATGAATTCATTTTTATTCTTTACACCTCTGATCAAATATTTTACACTGATGGTATCGAACTTCAGGAATGCTGTCAAAGCAGAAAATGCTGATCTGCTTTCAGCCCCGAAATATGTAAAAGTTACATCATATTATGTGGAAAGGCATGATAATCATGGAAGATAAGCAGGTCATGAACCGGAAAACTTCATCAAAAGAACTTCATCTGATTTCCTGCGGCTGGGAAAAATGTACGCCGGATCAGTCCTACGGCCCAGGGGTGCGCCGCTATTATACCGTACATTTTGTTCTGAAAGGACAGGGCTATTTCTACATCAATAACCGGAAATATACCCTGAAAGCCGGACAGTGCTTCTTTATCCCGCCAGTTGTCAGCACGCTTTATAAAGCGGAGCCTTCTGATCCCTGGACCTATACCTGGATCTGTTTTAACGGTGAAAATGCTGCCGCACTTTCCGAACACTGTCATCTCACCCTGGAAAATCCGGTTCAGCAGCTTACTTCTGTAATTCCCTATGCGGAAACGATCTGTGAAATGATGACCCATCCCCAGCTGACACCTTCCAACGAAGCTTATATCCAGAGCAGTCTTTACCGAATCATCGCCATGCTGGAGGAAGAATTTCATGCTTCCTACACCACCATGGAAGCCAACGATAATTTTTACATTACCCAGGCTGTGGATTACATCAAAAAAAGTCCGTTTCTGGATATCACAGTGACAGATGTCGCAGACTACCTCCACATCAGCCGCAGCCACCTTTACGGACTTTTCAAAAAACATCTGGGTACTACTCCTCAGGCCTTTCTGACTTCAGCCAAGATCATCAATGCCAGGGAGCTTCTGACGATCACAGATATCCCCATTGCCAATATCGCAACTTCCTGCGGTTATCAGAATCCCTTTGCCTTCTCCCGTGCCTTCAAAAAAGAAACCGGCATGACGCCACGGGAATACCGGGAAAAATATCATCATGCCGAGAATCTTCTGGATTGCTGAACCACTTTTCCTGATTTACGGAACAACTACCTTGGCATTGTAGTATTCCACCGCAGCATCCATAGTCGGACCTTCGTTGTCAAACCAGTCATAAGTGATGGTTTCGCCGCTTTCTCCCCATACCTCCGGGCAGTCGATTTCTTCCCAGTCAAGCGGAACGAAGTGTTCTTTCTGTTCTGATGCACGCAGCATGATCTGATGCAGCTCCTCAAATTCCTCCGGGTTTAAAACTCCGGGTTTTGCGGATACAAACAGTGGTGTACCGCTCTTTGCAAGAACGTCTGCCCACTGACGATTTTTCTCCCATGGGATCATTCCGAAAATACCGACACAGTCTGCATCAATATGGTAAAACGTATTGTGCTGCGGAAGACGGAATGCCAGCGTATTTACGCCCATTCGTCTGGTACGCTCCCAGATACGTCCGCTGGTATCGTCACCGGTCCGGTTCAGATGCATCAGGCCTGCGCCGAGATGTCCGATGGTATTGCAGCCGATGATCACTGCGTTATTGCTCCGGGAAGCATCATAAATCTCCTGATAAAGCATTTTTACGATTTCTGCGCTGGTTTTGGTCTGATCATAAAAGTGCCATTTCTCCATGGAATTGTCTCTTAAATTCGCCTCAAATCCCCATTTCCCAAAGAGATCAAAGGTAGAAAAATCATGCTTGATCAGCGTGTATCCCCAATCACAGATCCTCTCGATATCTTTACGGATATATGCCAGTGCATCCGGGTGGGACGGATCGAGACAGTCATTATAGGAAATTCTCCACTCATCCGGGATATTCTCATCTTCATTAAGAAGCAGACGGACCCAGATACCCGGGCGGACACCTTTTTTCTCCAGCTTGTCTGCAAGACCTTTCATATCCGGAAATCTGGCATTGCCTTTTGTCCATGGTCCACCGTTGTATTCATCCAGGCGATGATGCTCCTGCCAACAGTCATCAATGACCATGAACGGAGAATTTTTTACACCTTCAGTCAGTTTCAGGATATAATCGGTATCACTTAAGATCTCCTCTTCGGAGCTGTCACCGTAAGCATAGTACCAGTTATTGCTTCCATACACCGGAAACTCCGGGAAGATCGGATCTGTACACATTTTTTCACAGAATTTCTGTGCAGTTTCAAAAGTATCTGCTCCCTCTGCTTCCATGCAGACGATCTGTGCGGCACACAGTTTTCTTCCTTTCAGCTGTACTCCTGTATTTCCGCAGCGAACATCCAGAAACAAAGTAATTCCTTTGGTATCCACCTGCCAGTAGCACATAGCAGAGGGACGGACCTTTACGCCAAAGCAGAGAACCTTCTCAGAAAGCTTCGCCAGAAAATACCATGGCAGATAACGGTTTCCGCTCATTCCATGCCATTCCACATCACCATAGGTACGTTCCCAGGCATCTCCCAGAAATCTGGCTGATTTCGGGATCTTATAGTTCCATCTCAACTTCACGCATCTCACTGTATCCTCGGATGTGACAAGTATATCTTCATGTTCACCTGCGTCCTGGAATTCCACAGTAGTTGCACCGGCAGCTACTGTCGTCTGCCCTCCCTGGCACACAAGTCTCTCCTCTTCTGTTTCCACTGTTACATAATCCGGTACCCCAAGCTTAAAATCTGCATATTTTTTCTGCATTATTCTCTCCTCCTGTACTTTTTTATTTACATTTTGCTTTACCTGCATACTCATGAATACTGTCTTTCTATCGTCTGTTCAACTCAGAAGAATGTACGAAAAATTTTTTTAATACATTTTGTCTATATGCCTTATTATATTGATTTTTTTGTTTTTTTCTATGCTTTAAAGTTATTATAACATTGCAGAATGTTCAATCTGCATAAGCTTTTCAGTCCTTGTCCGATCCGTTTTTTAATATAAGAACGTAAGGGCGGAAGTTAGTTTTTCATTTTACGGAACACAAATTCTGGTTGAATGAAAAAGTAACTTCCACCATGTGCTAGTACTGATAAGTAAAGGGATTTCTGCAGAATTAATTTCTACAAGATATAGATATTTACACAAAACAAAACTATAATATAAGGAGA
>NZ_JALIFS010000019.1:0-49474 GCF_022868965.1 Blautia sp. NSJ-140
TCTCCTTATATTATAGTTTTGTTTTGTGTAAATATCTATATCTTGTAGAAATTAATTCTGCAGAAATCCCTTTACTTATCAGTACTAGCACATGGTGGAAGTTACTTTTTCATTCAACCTCTTCACATTTTCACATTCTTCTCCACAGGTCTGACTGTTTTTTAACGCTATTATATAACTTCAGATTTTTCTTCCGAATCAGTACGGTGAATCTGTCGAATAATACATCTGATCGATACCGGGACGGTAATAAGGCAGGCTACCGCACCAGATAGCATGACTGCAACATCCTGGAATAGGAACTGGGAATTAAGAATAATCTCCATGGTATATTGCTGTGTCTGAATGTATGAAAATAATAAAATAGTTCCTCCAAGATAGGCAAACAGCAACGTATTTACCGTTGTTCCGATAATTTCTTTCCCAACCTGATAGCCGGAAGCTGTAAGCTCTTTCGCTGTCAGACCGTTTTTATGAGTCCAGACTTCATATACAGAAGATGTTACAGATAATGCTGTATCGATAACAGCCCCAAGAGTACTGAAAACAGTTACAAATATTCCTACATGAAGCATGTTAATATGAAGGTCCGTACTGTAATAATACATAAAATCGTCTTCCGAAATCTGCAGCTCATTTAACCCGTAACTTCCTGATCTCCATGTAATAATATAGATCGGAATAAACAAAAGTAACATTACCAGCAGTGTAGCCAGAAAAGCCGCCCGCGTCTTTGGATTATTTCCGTTCTGATAAAACAGAGAAATATAACAGACACCTGCACCTGCCACCAATATCAGGAGCAGTACAGGAAAACCGGCAGACATCAGCATAATTGAAAAAAATAAAATTACAATATTCCCCGCCAGTGTCATAATTGACATGGCTCCACGCTCTCCGCCAATCAAGATCACCAGAAAAATTAAAATCAATGCAAGAAAAATGATCATTCTCTGACACTCCTTTTCCGTGATGGTATTTTCATAATCGCTGAAGCAATAAAAACAGATACCGGTATTGCCAGTACAATTCCAATACTTTCTATCAGAAAACGACAGATATCATATGGAATGTGATATCTCACGATCGTTATAAAGCTTACATCATTATTCATCTTAAGTATGAACATGGGAATCATGCCACTTGCCAGAACAAACAACAGTACATTTATCATGGTTCCCATAATATCATATCCGATTTCACGACCGGAATGTATCAGTCTTCTCAGAGAAACCGATGGATTTTTCCGCACGATTTCTCCTACTGCTGCGCTGATCGTCACCGTCACGTCCATAATTGCACCAAGTCCTGTCAGCATAATATCTGCCCAGAATATATCCGCAGAATTGCCCATACTTCCAAGGTATTCCAGATTGGAATAATCCAGATCTCCGTACATATAAATAGAAAATTCAAACAATGCCATGATCAGAAACAGAACACACAGTGTTGAAAGAACTGAGGAAAATGTTTTTCTGTGAATTCCATTCAAGCAGATCAATGTAGTCAGTGAAAAAAGAACTGCGATGACATTACAGATATTTAAAATATTTTTCCCCTCTGTAAAAGCCTGAAATCCATATGCAAATATGACCGTATTCAGTATCAGTGATATTATCGTGTAAAATCCCTGCTTTCCTGTAATGCAGATCAGAAGAAAAAATAATCCTCCTGCCAATAAGGCCAGATACCCATCCCTTTTTACAGAACGTATCGTTTTTCCGGGGCTTTCCTTTGAACCGCTTAAAAGAACGGTGTCTCCTTTATGATATTTCTTGGTCTGAACCTGAGAAGATGTATATTCATTAGAGACCGTTATTTTTTCCCCTTTATGCGAACCGTTTAATATCCGTGCCGTAATATTCTGAGTATAGTAATATTCTTTTGATCCCCTGGTTCCTTCTCTGCTCAGAGTCTGTTTTTCTGTTACAGAACATATTTTTGCCAGCGGTGTATGATAAAATCGGGAATTACAGCAGGTAAACAGAACAAAAATAATATATATGCCGGCTAAAAGATATTTTTTGTGAAATACGCAGGATTTCATTAACTTCATTCCCCCTGTAGAAATATTGCAATCGTAAACGCAATGACCTATTGCTTTTTATCGAAGTAACATTGTACGCTTTTTGAAAGTATCGGTCAATATAAGGTATACAAAAAAGCAGCAGCAGAACCGTTTTCACAATTCTGCTGCTGCCCCATAATTATTTTAACAAATACCTGACTCCAAAAAAGCCATTATTTACAAAGCTCAGAAAATGCATCTGCAACAAACTGAACCTTGGTTCCGATGATAACCTGTACAGAAGTTTTTCCAGGTTTGATCACGCCTGCAACACCTGCAGATTTGATCACTTTATCATTTACTGCTGTAATATCCTTAACCTCAAGTCTCAGTCTTGTGATGCAGTTATCAATGCTTGTGATGTTCTCTTTTCCGCCACAGCCTTCAAGGATTTTTGCGGCAATAGCAGTATAATCATCATTTGCAAGCTCGATATTCTTCTCTGCCTCAAGATCGTCATCGTCTTCTCTTCCCGGAGTCTTCAGATCAAATTTCTTGATGGCAAAAAGGAATACAACATAGAATACGATGAATGCTGCAATTCCAAGAGGAAGGATGAGCCATGTCTTCTGTGCTGCCGGAAGTGAGGATGAGAAAAGTAAATCCATCGCACCGGCGGAGAAGCTGAAGCCTGCACGGAATCCAAGAGCAACTGTGATCATGGTAAAGATACCGTAAAGTAATGCATAGATCACATAGAGGCCAGGAGCAAGGAACATAAATCCAAACTCGAACGGCTCAGTTACACCACAGATAAATGCACAGATTGCTGCAGATGCAACAAGACCGATCGCGATTTTTTTCTTTGCAGGTTTCGCACATTTAACCATTGCAAGTGCTGCACCAGGAATACCAAACATCATACATGGGAAGAATCCGGACATGTACATTCCAAGGCTCCAGGATACATCTGCAGAGGTTTCACCTGCCCAGAAGCGCTGAAGATCACCAAGTCCAATGGTATCAAACCAGAATACATTGTTCAGTGCGTGATGTAATCCGGTAGGAATCAGCAGACGGTTCAGGAATGCATAGATACCTGCACCAACAACATCCATACCTGCAACCGCTTTTCCTAATGCTACAAGTGCGCTGAAAAGTAATGGCCATACAAACAGTAATACAACAGATACGATAATGGAAACCACTCCTGCGATGATCGCTACGCAACGCTTGCCGCTGAAGAATGACAGCCAGTCAGGAAGCTTGGTGCTCTTGAATTTGTTATAGCATGTAGATCCGATGATACCGGCAAGGATTCCGATAAAAGGATTCGCAATTTTGTCAAATGCAAGAGTTTTTGTTGCACTGTCAGCGATTGATGGAATGATGGTTGTAACAAATCCTGTAGAAAGAAGTGTTGTGAGCATCAGCCAGGATGCAAGTGCAGCAATTCCGCCGGTTCCGTCATTCTTTTCTGACATACCGACACCAACACCGATAGCAAAAAGGATCGCCATGTTGTCGATCAGCGCTCCGCCTGCCTTAACCAAAAACAGACCGATCAGATTGGCTGCGCCGTGAATGTCTCCACCCTGCATGGTTGCCGGACATAACCTGTATCCGATACCCATGAGGATACCACAGATTGGCAGTACTGCCACTGGAAGCATTAACGCTTTTCCCAGTTTTTGAAGAAATTTCATATATTTCCCCTCCCTTAAAATAAATATATTTGACCGGATCACTCCGGTTATAACACCCCGAAAATTACTACTATCTCCGGGCTGTTATAAGCCTGTCAGCTGCATGAAGATGATCATGAAAGCTTGAGGACGGCTTCATCCGCCGAAACATCCCCCTCCTTCTGGAGGCTTATCTTTCCGTAATCATCTGTGTTGCAGATCAGAACCGGGATAATTGTATTTAAACCGGCTTTCTCGATTTTGTCCAGATCAGCCTCTATCAGAAGATCACCCTTTTTAACCTTGTCACCTGCTGCAACGTGCGCTTTAAAGGGTTCGCCCTTAAGTGTGACTGTATCCAGTCCGATATGTATCAGTATTTCCGCTCCCTGAGTGCTTGTCAGCGTAACTGCATGAAGAGTATCAAATACCATTGCCACCTCACCGTCTGCCGGAGCATATATCCTGCCGTCTGCCGGGATCACTGCAAAACCGTCACCCAGTACCTTATCCGCAAAGACAGGGTCCGGAACCTCTGCAAGGGGAACCACTCTTCCTCTGCAGGGTGCATAAATTAAATTTCCTTTATCTTTTCCTTTAAAAAATTTCAACATATTCTCTTCCTCCCGTTATTTTCCCACTTTCTCCGGTATTGATATCCACGATGTCGCTTTGTAAATATGTCTATATATATTTTTTCTGTGCCGGGTTTATATTATATATTTCGTATAATTTTCATTTTTTGTTTTTTAGGCATGTGTATATATTAACCATTATTTTCGGTTTTGTCCATATTTTTATCGGTATTTTTCAAAAAAATAAGCTGTAGTACATTAATGCGACAGCTTATACAAGAATATTCAGTTTACTTCAGCAGTTCTTTTTCAATCCTTTCCCCTGCCTCCGGAGCCTGTTTATTCATCTTCTCCGGGAAGCCAAACATGGATACACAGGCAATATTGTCACCGCCCACCTTCGGTGCAAGCTGCAGATATCCTGTCATTTTTTCCTGTATTTCACAAATTGTACAATATATGTAAAACTTTGTCGGTTGCTTACTGCAAAATTTCGATCTGTTTTGAAATAAGCTCCTTCACATTTATCAAAAAACTCCCTCACATATCAGTTTTTCTGATACATGAGAGAGTTTCTGATTTATGACTGATCTATGATCTATTTTGCTTTATAACGGTAAACGGTTTTTACTGCTGTGCTGTCTTTACTGGTTGTCCAATCACTTTCGGAGGTTGTCGTCTGAGTCTGGAGTTTTTTGTTCTGGTACTGGTTCATGCGGTACCAGGCCTGGCCTCTGGCTCCGTGGCTTCCGTAGGCGCCGTTGCAGGTAGTTCCGCTGGAGCACCATACCCGGCTGCCGTTTCCTTTCCAGTTCAGCAGATAATAGGTAATGCTCGGGTCATCTCCATCTGCGCCGGAAGCAGCTACGGTTACCTGACTGGCTGCCACACTGTCAAAATGTACATAAGAGCCCGTCTGTGCAAAGTTTACATTCTTTCCGGTATTCGGTCCGCAGAAATGATAGTAATAATAGCCCACCAGCTGTCTGGAAGCAGATGTCTCCAGTGGCCTTACAGACTCATAAACACCACCATCATTGACATAGCTGGAGGTTGTTTTCTGATAGGTGTGTTTATACTGGATCGTATATTTATCGGAAGTGATATTCTTTGGAAGCGTATCCACATAAACCCAGTTTTTAGGTTTCGCCTTGATCTTAAAGGTCTTTGTTACGGTTCCGCTGTAGTTTCCCTTAAACTTCACCGTTACCTTATAAGTGCCAACATTTTTTCTTCCCTGGGAATATGACACCTTGTAATTACCGGAACTGATGTTTTTTTTATTCGCACCGGTTACTTTCACCTTCGGTGTTTTTACTTTTCCGTCGTATGTATAGCTTGTGGCGGAAAGCTTTATTGTCTTCGGATAATAGATGGTTTTCTTTCCGGTCACCGCACCGCAGGAGCAAAGATACTGAACATATCCGTTTCTGGATGTAGTTGCTTTCTTTACCTGTTTTTTGTAGCTGTGTTTATGAGCCTTTCCGGTGATCTTAAAGGTTTTTGTAACGGTTCCCGAGTAATTGCCTTTAAACCGAACTGTTACCCGATAGGTTCCAACATATTTTCTTCCGGCAGAATAGGTAACTGTATAGTTGTCTGCACTGATCACCTTATTGTTGCTGTCTGTAACCTTTACCGTTGGCTTTTTTACTTTTCCATTATAAGTATAGCTTGTTCTTGAGAGCTTTATTGTCTTCGGATAATAGATGATCTGTTTATTCTGTATACTTCCGCAGCTGCACTGCTCCTGTGTATATCCGTTGGCAGTGGTGGTTGCCTTTACTGTTACTCTCTGATAGCTATGTGTATGTGTGACCGGAGCTGCCTGGACAGTGAAATTCACAGAATCCGAAAATGTATATGCATACTGTGCATGATTCACAGATGCCACCGCTACCCTGTAATTCCCCGCTGGCAGTGTGCAGGACCAACTTGTTCCATTCACTCCATACTTAACTTGCGTCGCATTGGATTCTCCTGCTTTATACACATATACATCATAATATCTGGCATAGCTTGTTGCATTCCAGGAAAACGTTGTGGTTTGATTCGCTTTTCCCGGATTCACGCTCACATATGGCTTGCCCGGTACACGAACGCCCGGATAGATAAAGCCAAGCAGCACCTTATTGGAATCATAAGGGCGCCTTCCTCCGACTGCATTGGTCAGTGTATATCCATATGCAACTCCATGAGAGGATGTCTGATCTTTGTCCGTTCTTCCTCCCTCATCTACCGTAAATCTGTTGTTTCCAAGATTGGCTGTTACATAAGCAACATGTCCGTAATAATCTCCGCTCCATACAGCAATGGAACCGGGAACAGGCTCATTTCCTACTGCATAGCCCTGGTTGATAGCATTTTGCCACCAGCTTACCGCATTTCCCCATGCAGGCAGTGCGATTCCCTGTCTGTCATACACGCACTGCCATGCAAAGCGTGTGCAGGGGATCTCATATAAGCCATCTCGATCCACATCCTGTGTTGTAGGATAGGGATTACCGGCAGCTGTTACCATTGCCGCCGGCACCGCACTGAAGGCAGTTACTGCGGACAGCGCAAGGACCATTAATTTTTTCAGAAGCTTCTTTTTCATAGTGTTCTCCTTTCCTGCGGTTTCATCCTTCTTACCGGATGATCCTGATCTGGCACGCCTCCATAGCTTTCAGTGCATTCTCATGACTCTCCGGTGTTACACCTGCGCAGCATGTGGCATCAACACAGATCGGCACTTCCGGAAGGGATGCCTTGATCAGAAGGGCATTGGAGATCACACAGATATCTGTGCAAAGTCCCACAAGAGTAATGCTTCCGATTTCTTCATCCTCATTGAGTGCAACCAGTTCTCCCGCCAGATCGGTGGAACCGAAGGTTTCTTTGTCAATGGGTTCTGTTTTCCTTAAGGCGTCCAGTTCTTCCCGGATCTGCCATCCATCTGTGCCCCGGATACAGTGAGGAACCGGAAGGTTTTTCCCTTCCTGTGTCTCCAGATAATACGTTTCATGGGTATCCCTTGTGAAAAATACCTTTCCTTCAAAATTCCGGATCTTCTCCTCCACCTTCGGAACAATGGCAGCTGCCTCCTTCGTGCCAAGTGCACCGTCGATGAAATCATTTTGCATGTCTACTATAATGAGAATGTTCTGCATGTCTGTCACCCCTTGTTTCATAATTTATTTCTGTCCGGCAAATTTATGATACCTTTATTGTGCATACTCTCGCGGAAGATGTCAAGGTAAAGAAAAGTCGCTCAGGCTTCAACAATCCGTACATCCCACGCAGGAATGATCAGCAGTGACTCAGCTTTGATCGTCTCACCGGTAAGTACGTCTTCTCCATCACTGTATTTATACGCAACAGACTGTTCCTTTGCAGAATAATTCAGAAAATACCGGACGGTTTTTCCAAAATCATTCGTTCCTTCACGAACGATCACCGGATATTCATAACCGGATAACTTTACCCCTGCATCGCCAAGAGCAGCTTTTATCACATTCTGAAGTGTGGCATTATCTGTCATGCATCCCAGATAGTATGCTATACCCATTCCATACTTGTTTCTGGTTATTGCAGCATATCCTTTCCAGTTATAATGTTCATATCCTGCAATCACCTCTGCGCCTTCCGGTTTGAGAAGTTCCATAAAGACCCTGGTTTCTCCAATCTCTGCCGAATCCGCATCATCAGAATTTATATCTGCATCTGCACTCCTTGCAAAATCATCCAAACTTTCTGCACCATACAGTTTTCCTGACAGATTCACATTGTGCGGGAAGGTAAACTGATCATAGCTGATACCCAGAGCATCTTTAAGGATATGCGGCTGTGCATCTGCATGAACCTTCACATTCTCATTGGCAAAACCGCTTTTAAATGTCACGACCAACGTACCACCGTCTTTCACATACTGATTCAGCCTCTCTAAAGTGCTGTCAGGTGCAGCATAAAGCGCCGGTACAAAAATCGCCTTATACTGAGAAAGATCCTCAGATTCCGGCCAGACGAAATCACACTCCACATTCATCCGGTACAGTGCATCGTAGATCCAACGCACCACATCATTGTATCGGATCTCTCCATTATCCCCGGAAGTCGCCTGGATACCAAACCAGTTCAGTGCAGTCAGAGCCTCATTACTCACCATCACAGCCACATCATTTTTCTTCTTGAGATTTACCATATGACTGCCTTTTTCCCGAAATTCCTTTCCAATGATGCAAGCCTCCCGGTAAGTATCATTCTCCGCAAGATCATGGCTGAGAAGCCCCTTCCAGTATGTCTCAAATGAATTATGGATAGAATGCCAGTGCCAGTACATCACACTGTTGGCCCCGGACGCAAGATGGCTGTAAGCACAAAGCCGAAGCTGTCCCTTATACGGCGTCCAGCATGGAAATCCCTGCGCTTCCGTCTCCAGCACCAGATAATTATCATGCTTCAGACTACGGATCATATCCCCACCAAAAGCGATCTCCGTACCGGTCAGCTCATCCTGGGAGGGATGATAAATATCGGTTCCGGCAATGGTCAGAGCCTCCGAAACATGCAGATGGTTCACATCCGGCTGCACTCCGTAAGAATAACCTCTCCACTCAAAATCCATATTGTGAGTAATAAACTGGTCTTCTCTCTTATACTCACTGACGATCCCGGCCTGCCAGCTTAGGAATCTATCCACCAGAGTCCTCTGAAATTTCTCAAACTCTGCTCCCAGGCTGCCGTTGATGGTTCCTCTCACATCCGGAAAATCCTCCCAGGCATCAATCCGATTGCTCCAGTAATCCAGCCCGAATTCATAATTCATGGCATCCAGATTATCATGAAATTTTTCTCTTAAATATTTCACAAAAGCCAGCTGTACATTCTTACCTGCTGTGCCGTAATATTTTGTCTCATTATCCACCTGGAAACCTATAACACATTTCCTGTGGGCACTGATCTCCATCAGCTTGCGGATCACACGCTCCGCATAAAAAAGATATACCGGATTGGTAATGTCCATGATCTGTCTTGCACCATAGATCCCTGCGCCTTTTTTCGTTGTAGCGATCACATCCGGGTGAGCTTTCACCATCCACGCAGGCACTGCGTACGTAGGCGTTCCGATGATCACATTGATTCCGGCTTCCTCCATGGCATCCATAACACGCTCCACATGAGAAAAGTCAAACACCCCATCCTGGGGCTCGCAGGTGCTCCACGTAGATTCCGCAATACGCACCGTATTGATCCCGGCTTTTTTCATCATATCTATATCTTTATCAAGTCTGTCATACGGCATGTATTCGTCGTAGTATGCCGCACCAAAAAGAATTTCCTTCATCTCTGCCTCCCACTGTGTGTTTTGATAATCCTATCTTAGCAGAAATTTCCTGCACAGAATATCATTTATTCAATATAATTATCATTTATCCCACATCAGTATCACTTGCCTGAAAAATCCCCAATATCCTTATAAGAAAGAATCCTGCTTGCAGGATTCTCCGCCTGCGACGGGTCGCTTCAGCGACATTATTCCTCTCCGTCGCAGTGCGATCCTGCCCGGAGGACTTTTTTATGTTATAGGAACATTACGGAGTAATTTCCTATAACATAAAAAACCGCCCTTTTCTTCCATGCCAAAACATGAAAAAAGGGCGGTTCCTGTTTCATTTTTTTACAAAAACTGTTTTTATTTACCTTCAGCAATATCCTTAGTGATCTTCAGGAATTTATCGATATCATCTGTTCCATGGCAGTGGAGCGGAGAAACACGAAGTGCACCTTCAAGACCAAGAGTCTCAACAATACGTTTGGAATATGGGCTGCTCTTTACACGCTCGAACAGCGTAACACCATGCTCAAGATATCTTCTTGCACACTCTGCAAATTCAATACCCTCAATACCCATGGCAACGATCAGATCCTTATAAGTAAGATCCTCCATATCCACATAAACCTGAACCCCCGGAATATGACGAAGCCCCGGAACCTTATCGGTACCTTCCAGCATGCGGTACAGAAGCGCTCTCTCCTGAAGATGAATATGATTCATACCCTCAACAAAAAGCTCACGCTTATTATATTTCTGTGCAGAATCACCCAGGAAATGCTTACCGATACTGCAAACATAATCAATAACCGCCATCATAGCCGCAAAGTTAGCCGGAGCCGGAGTACCAAGAGCCCATACATTATCATCCTTGCAGGTCAGCTTGATATGCGGCATCACAGCAACACGGTCAGAAACATAAGCATAACCGCAGCCACGAACACCAAAGAACTTATACGGTGCAAAGTTGCAGACATCCACATCCCAGTCCTCAACATCGATCACTGCATGAGGCGCATGCTGAACTGCATCACTTACAATGTAGATATCCGGGTTGATCTCTTTTGCACGACGTGCGATCTCCTTGATATCCATGATATTACCGGAAATATTGGAAGCAGCCATAATACTGAGAAGAACCGTATCCTTATCTACATACTTCATGATCTCATCCGGATCAAGGCCACCAGTCACCTTATTAGCCGGAACCTCACGGAACTCCCTGCCGGTTTTTTTACAGTAATACTCAACCGCATCATGAGCAGACGGATGTTCCAGAGCAGAAGTAACTGCGTTCTTACCCCAGTCAACACCTTCCATGATCGTACCAACCGCATGGAACATGGTCTGAGAAGCAGTCAGCTCAGTGATAAGAGCACCACTCTTTGCACCAAAAATAACCTCCAGGATCTCCCGAGTACCATTCTTAACATAATCCGCCAGATCAAAACCTCTGCCACGAGCACGCTCCGGACAATCCGGGAACTCCTCGATAGCAGCCTTAGCCTCAACAGCCCTCTTAAGTCTCAGCGAACCACCAGAGTTCTCAAAGAAAAGTCTCGCACCATACTGCGGATCCTTATCTGCATAATAAAACTGAGATTTCAGCTTCTTCTGATATGTATCTGAAAACAAAACGCCATGATTAAATTCCATAATCGTATCCTCTCCTTCATCACATAAGCCCCGGCAACCCGGACAGCCAGCTATTCATGAACACTCTCATTTCATACGACTGTGTTCATTATATATCTCTCATCAGAGGATATCATAACACATTTATAAATAGTTATAAAATGAATAATGTAACTGTATTATATTAACATTGTTTATATTTTAACACATCATAGCAGTTCTGTAATACCGTCAAAAAGCAATATGCACTTTTTACATAACCACGAACATTACAATTCTGCTTCTTAATATCGTTTCCTCATATCTCATCACATAAAAACCCAACCTGTCATCCCAGCTATCCAGCGAAGCGCTGATAGCCCATCCAACTCCCAAGCAGCCACACTACCCTACCACCCTGAAAAGCCAGCCCGCCAGGCGTGTGCTGCCTGTCACCGGACTCTGCAGGAGGGGAGCTGATTCTTGGCTGCCAGAAATCTGCGTTGTTTTACAAAAGTCCGCTGTCTGAGCGGCTACAAGACGCGAGTTCGGACTTTTGGAAAACGCTTTTAGCAGAATTCCGGCAGCCTAGAAGCCAGCCCCCGACGAAGCCCCGGTGACAGGCAGCACACGCCTGGCGGGCGTCCCTTTTCACAAAAAAAAACTGAACCAGCCACATCCCGCAGCCAGTTCAGCTCAACCCATACAACTACAAACTCACTCACCATCAACCCAGGCAAGCAGCTTCCCGGTAAAATGCCGGTTAAAGAAATGAATCACCGGTCCCAGCCCAAAAGCCGTCACCAGCGTACCAATTCCAATCACACCACCGGCAAAATAACAAATCAGCGCACAAACCACATCATTGGACATCCTGTGCCAGAAATAAGGAATTTTCGGCCATTTGTCCGTCATGATCAATGACAAACTGTCATAAGGCGCAACACCCTCATCCGGCATCTGATACATCGACAATCCCAGACAGATAATCGCAACGCCAACGCACAATGCCACAAGTTTCACCGGCATAGCCACCAGTTCCAGCCCCATAACACCCGTAAAAATATAATAAAAAAACGTACAGATATAAGCCAGGAACACCGCATTCACAACCGTACCGATTCCCAGAAACTTCCGTCCGAACGCAATCTGCACAACCAGCAATACAACATTCACCAGCAGCTGAAAATTACCATAAGCCATACCAAGCTTAGCCGCAACAGCCATATTCATCCCACTGAACGGATCTGTTCCCAGCCCGGCCAGCTTAAAGATCGCGATTCCCATGCCCGCCAGAATGTTACCGATACACATGATCAGAACATGCTTCCAGTTGATGTTTCTTAAATAATCCCCCATAACACCAATACCTCATTCTCTCTGAAAAATATATCAGACGAATACACCATCCGCCCTCACTACACAGAGCACGATCCCAAACGATCACTCTGTAACAGCTCTTTCATTCTATCACACCCAACCACTCCCTGTAAAACGCAAAACCTCAAAAAACAACAAAAAAACAACTGGCAGATCAGGCAGGCATAAAAAATCCCCAAACTCCCAATTATATGTCGATTAGTTTTTCTAATAAATGCATTTTTTTTAAAAAACCCATTGAAATCCATCAATTCATGTGATACTCTGTGTTACAGTGTTTTTCTACACAAAACGAATGACCGTCACCACCGCACACAAAAAGGTCCTGGCATCATTCAAAAATAAAAAAACTCAGGAGAGTCTCTTCAAATCAAAAGGGAAGAGCGCCGAAGGTGTACGCAGCACACAAAATGCTGTAAATCTCTCAGGCAAAAGGATGGAGGAAAGAGTAATGTTTACACAAATCAACAACTTTATCACATGGTTTGACGGAGTCGTTTGGGGACTTCCGCTGATCATTCTGATCCTGTTCACAGGAATTCTGTTAACCACTCGGTTAGGTCTTTTACAGGTAAGACACCTCGGAAAGGCACTGAAATTCATGGTAAAAAATGAAGAAGGCGGCGATGGTGAGGTCACAAGCTTCGGAGCTCTGTGTACTGCACTTTCAGCAACCATCGGAACCGGAAATATCGTAGGTGTCGCAACTGCTATCGCAGCCGGCGGACCAGGAGCACTTTTCTGGATGATCGTAGCCGCATTCTTCGGAATGGCAACCAAATATGCAGAAGGACTTCTGGCGATCAAGTACCGTACCATTGACAAAGAAGGCCACGTTCTCGGCGGACCATTCTACTACATCGAAAACGGTATGGGAAAACAGTGGAGATGGCTTGCCAAGATCTTTGCATTTTTCGGAGCAGGTGTAGGACTTTTCGGTATCGGAACCTTCACACAGGTAAACGGTATCGCATCTGCAGTTACCAATTTCTTTGACCCGGATAAAGCACATACAGTAGCACTTTTCGGAAATACATATTCCTGGGCAACTGTAGTCGCATGTCTGATCCTTACCGTATGTGTAGGACTTGTCGTTCTCGGCGGAATTCAGAGAATCGCAAAGGTATCCCAGATCGTTGTACCGTTTATGGCGGTTCTCTATGTTGCACTGGCACTGATCATCGTGATCACAAACATCACAGCAGTACCTGCAGCGATCGTGACTATCGTAAAATCTGCTTTCACAGGAAGTGCACTTGCAGGTGGCGCAATGGGAACCATGGTCGTGGCTATGCAGAAGGGTATCGCCCGCGGTATCTTCTCCAATGAGTCCGGTCTTGGTAGTGCCCCGATCGCAGCCGCTGCAGCTCAGACAAAGGAGCCGGTACGTCAGGGTCTTGTATCCATGACAGGTACATTCATCGATACCATCGTGATCTGTACCATGACAGGTCTTTCCATCGTCATCACAGAAACATGGAACACAGGCCTTGAGGGTGTTGCCATCACAACAGCCGCTTTCCAGAAAGGTCTTCCTTTCCCGCCGTTTATAGCATCCTTCTCACTGATGCTGTGCCTGGTATTCTTCGCATTCACAACAATCCTCGGATGGGATTACTACGGTGAAAGATGTCTGGAATACCTGTTCAACAGAAACAAAGCCGCAGTTACAACATACCGCTGGCTGTACATCATCTGCGTATTCATCGGACCATATATGACTGTAGCAGCTGTATGGAACATCGCAGATATCTTCAATGCCCTGATGGCATTCCCGAACCTGATCGCTCTTCTTGCCCTGAGCGGTGTGGTCGTAAAGGAAACTAAAGATTTCTTCAAAAGACATAAAAAT
Organism: Blautia sp. NSJ-140; assembly: GCF_022868965.1. NCBI lineage: Bacteria > Bacillati > Bacillota > Clostridia > Lachnospirales > Lachnospiraceae > Blautia > Blautia sp. NSJ-140. The sequence continues at coordinate 14,429 of NZ_JALIFS010000019.1, forward strand.
TACGAATTCTGATCCCAAATATCGTAATCAAATGTAAACACACATAAACCCATAATGCCCCCTAATATCATACAAAAAAAAGACGCGAACCTTTTTATCCTCTGATAAACCCCGATAAAAGGCCGCGTCTTTTTTATATGTAAATCTCTGGTTCCCCTCGATCATTTACCCGAATCAGGAAAGTATCCGCCTGACCATTGACTTTCTCACTTTATTTTCTTTATAGCCTTCCCCCATAATTCCGGTAATTCTCAATATAATCCAGGATCTCCTCCGGGTCTTTCATGAACCGGCACATACCCACAACATCTCTGGACATAAATTTTTCCCCGGCTGTGTATTCCAGGAGCGCCTGCATGCTGTCATAATATCCCTGAATATTATAAAGAACGATCGGCCTGTCAATCCGTCCCAGACTCTTCAATGTTAGGATCTCAAAAAACTCCTCATAAGTACCAATTCCCCCAGGTACCACGATAGTCGCATCCGAACGGCTTTCCAGCAGGTGCTTCCTCTCACGCATATTTTCAGTAAAAATAAACTCTGTACAATGCTCATACAACACTCCCGGCTGGTCAAAAAATCTCGGCGCGATACCCAGGATATAGCCTTTTTCTCTGTCAACACCCCGGGCTGCCGCACCCATCAGCCCCTCTTTTCCACCTCCGAAAACAAGGCCGTGTCCTCGCTTTCCCATCAGCCGTCCCAGTTCTTCCGTTTTCTCATAATAGATCTTTTTCAGTTCTGCACTGGACGCTCCATATATACAAATATTCATAATCCTGTCTCCTTCCCTGCTGCCTCCGCAAATGCCCGGAGAAGCTTCAGCTGCTCTGAAGAATCATACATCATCTCCGGATGCCACTGCACGGCTACTGCAAATGGATAATCATTTATCTCTGAATATAACTTTTGCCGGCCTCTGCACATGATACTGGCAAAGACCGGCTTTCCGTCATTTCCGATACATCTGGAGTGCATCCGGAAATGCCTGTTATTTTATTATAATCTGACATACACATGGGGTCAAGCAATTGCCACTGCTTGAAGCTCCCGTTTTGTTGCTGCTCACTCCGCGATCAGCAACACATTTTTATATTGAGAAATTTTTATGCTTATACAAGAACTTTTTCTACTGCGTTTTTCCATCCGATGTATTTCCGGTTTCTTTCCTGCAGATTCATGGAAGGGATGAACTGATTGCGGTTCTTCACCTCAAAGATGCTTTCCATTTTATAAAGTCCACAGCTTAAGCCAGCCATCAGACCAGCTCCCAATGCGGAAGACTCCTCACATCTTGGAAGGCTTACTTTTGTTCCGAGGACATCACTCTGAAACTTCATCAGGTATTGATTTCTTGTAGGGCCACCATCTACACAGAGTTCTTTTACAGTCATTCCATCTTCTGCCTTCATCATCTCAACGATATCTGTGATCTGATAAGCAATAGATTCCAGGGCTGCTTTTACAATCTCTTTCTTTCCGGTTGTTCTGCTCATTCCGTAGATAATGGCTTTTGCATCGGATTTCCAGTAAGGTGCTCCCAGACCGGAAAATGCAGGAACCAGATAGGTAGTATCATTCTTATTTGCCTGCTCTGACATTTCCTGAGTCTCTCCCGGAGACGTGATCAGTCCCATGTCATCCTTCAGCCATGTGATCACTGCACCTGTGTAGTTGATATTTCCTTCCAGCACATAGGTAACTTTGCCGTTAAGTCCCCATGCAAGAGAAGTCACAAGACCAAGATCTGACATGATCGGTTCTGTTCCTGCGTTCATCATAACGGAGGAACCGGTTCCGTATGTAGCTTTGACCATTCCTTTTTCGATGCAGCCCTGTCCGAACAGTGCACCCTGGGAATCTCCGATCACACCACAGATTGGGATCGGTGTCTGAAAATATCCCTCAAAATCAGTTGTTCCGTACTGCATGCTGGAATCGCATACTTCCGGAAGCATATCTGCATTAATGCCAAACCAGGTACAGATCTCTTTATCCCATTTCAGGTTGTGGATATTGAAAAGCTGGGTTCTGGATGCATTGGAATAATCCGTTGCATAAACCTCGCCTTTTGTCAGTTTAAACAGAAGCCAGGTGTCGATGGTTCCCAGACAGAGATCGTTATCTCTTTTTGCCTGTTTTACTTCCTCCACATTTTCCTGAAGCCATGCAAACTTCGCTGCCGGGAAATATGGGGAAAGGTGCATTCCTGTCTTCTGACGGATGATCTCTGCCACACCGCCGTTTTTCTTCTGCTCACGGTCCGGATCGATCATCACGTTTGTCTTGATCCGCTCACAGATTTCGGAAGCTCTGGAGCACTGCCATACAATGGCAGGTGCCAGAGGCTCACCTGCGCTGCGGCTCCACGCTGCGGATGTCTCTCTCTGATTACTGATTCCAAGACATGCGATCTCTTCTTTCTGGATTCCGGCCTTCTCTACGAGATTTTTTACAACCTGGATCGTATTGCTGTAGATCTCGGAAAGATCATGGGAAACCCATCCTTTTTCGTTGATCAGCTGTCTGTGAGGAAGGTCTGTCCTGCAGACCAGATCACCGTTCACATCGAACAGGATCGCTTTTGTTCCCTGGGTACTCTGATCAACCGCAAGAACATATTTTTTTTCCATAATTTTCACCTTATTTCAGCGCGTCTTTTACAGTTTTTGCGATTCCTTCTGCGTTCATTCCGTAGTAGTCAAATACTTCCTGGGAGGTTCCGCTTACAACCGGAGCATCCGGAAGTGCGATATTCAGGACTTTGCGTGGGCACTCAGCACCAACAACCTGACTTACCATAGAACCAAGTCCGCCAAACGGCGCATGCTCCTCAGCAGTTACAACAACCTTTGCATTGGATGCGGCTTTTACGATTGCTTCTTTATCCAGAGGTTTTACACAATACATATCAAGAACTGTTGCGTGGATGCCGTCTTTCTCAAGAAGTTTGGCAGCCTCGTAAGCCGGGCGTACCATTTCGCCACATGCGATGATCGCTGCGTCTGTTCCTTCTGCAAGAACAGTTGCCTTATCCATTTCGAACGGGCAGTTGTCCTCTGTATAGATATCCCCAACCGGATTTCTTCCTACACGGATATATGCCGGTTTCTCATCCTTCAGAAGCGCCTCGATCAGCTTTGCAGTCTGGAAACGGTCACTTGGAAGGTAAACTCTCATGTTCGGGATTGCGGACATAGCTGCGATATCCTGTGCGGAATGATGGCTCATTCCAAGGGCACCATAGCTGATTCCACCACTGATTCCGATCAGTTTTACATTTGTGTTGGAGTATGCAACATCGATCTTGCACTGCTCATAGCTTCTTGTGGAAAGGAAGCATGCAGGAGAAGCTGCAAAAGCTTTTTTGCCGCAGTGTGCAAGACCGGCGGACACGCTGACAAGGTCCTGCTCAGCGATTCCCATCTCAACGAACTGCTCCGGATACGCCTCTGCAAAAGGTGCTAAGGATGCAGATCCTCTGGAGTCACTGCAGAGAACAACGATATCTTTATCTGTTTCCGCTTCTTTCAAAAGTACGTCACAAATTGCTTTACGGTTTGGGATCTTATTCATAATTACAGCTGCTCCTTTCTCTCTTCAAAATCCTTCATGATCTGCTCATACTCTTCCTGACTCGGTACATGATGATGCCAGGATGCTTTGTCTTCCATAACTGCGGAGCCTTTACCTTTAACAGTGTTTGCGATCAGAACTGTGGGCTGGCCCTTTGTCTGTTTCGCTTCCTCAAATGCTGCATGAAGCTGCTCAATGCTGTTTCCGTCAGCAACATCGATCACATGCCATCCAAAGCTCCTGAATCTCTCATGAAGATCGTCATGTCCCATAACATCCTCTGTATTTCCGGAGATCTGGAGTCTGTTGCGGTCAACGATCGCGCAGAGGTTATCCAGTTTATACTGATGTCCTGCCATAGCTGCTTCCCATACAGAACCCTCTGCAAGCTCACCATCACCCATTACTGTGTATACACGGTAGTCTTTCTTGTTCATTTTTCCTGCAAGTGCCATACCTACGCAAACCGGAAGTCCATGTCCCAGAGAACCGGAGTTCATCTCGATTCCCGGAAGCTTGTTGTTTGGATGTCCGATATACTGTGTTCCGAATTTACTGAATTTCTCGTTTACTTCTTTGATATCAAGGAATCCTTTCTTTGCAAGTACTGCATAGTAAGCTTCTACGGAATGCCCTTTACTCATAACAAAAAGATCTCTGTCCGGATCATTCATATTCTCCGGGGAAATATTCATCTGATCAAAATACAGTGTGACCAGAGTCTCCATAACACTCATATCACCACCGATATGTCCGCCTTTACCGGCAACGATCATATCTACGGTGTCTTTTCTGAGATCATACGCAAGTTTGCTTAATTCTCTAAAATCCATGCTGATTCCTGTCCTTTCTTTTTTCAGTTTATATGTCTCACAGCTTTACGCATATTTTTCCTTTATACCGGGGATTTTCCCTGTCCGGAAAAATATGCTGCTGTTTTTTATTTATATCATTCTCCGCGAAGATAAGCTTTTACATCTTCCTCGATCGGGTCATACAGATCCGGTGTTACGCCGATATATTTGCATGCCTCGTAAAGTACCGGAACAACGTTCTTGTGGATACCGACACAGTGATGGATGTATGGTCCCTCAACCAGTTTAGCCTCAAGACGTTTGATATTCTCAACCTCAACCCAGAGGTAAGTTCCCATACCTTTCGGTCCGTCGATACCTTTTGCGTTTCCAAGAAGAAGAGAATACTCTCCGTTGTCTCCGTCAAAGCGAACCAGGGAAACGTCGCCGTGTTTTGCCTCCGCTGTGATGCTTCCCGGATGCTCGAATGCCAGCGGGTAAGTAAGCTTCGGTGTCTCTTTTGCAATGGAGATCGGCCATGGTCCGCAATGCTGAAGAAGCTCGCCGTTTTCTACATCAGGATGGCGGATGGTCCAGTCAGCGAAGAAGCTTCTTGTTTCACCCATACCTGCTGCCTCTACCATAAGAGCTGTGATCGCACCGTGGATATCTGTCTCACATACAGTCGGGATACCCTCGTCATTTAACAGGGAGTTTGCTGCACATGGCATGATTCCAAGCTCGCTCTGAAGCTGATTCCAGCACTGGATCGCAATTGCTTTGCAGCCGTATTTCTCTGCCAGATGCTTCATGGCAACCTTAAGAGCAGCTACATTCTCAAGTTCATTCTCTTTGACGCAGATCTCCATGTTGTCGCGGCAATACTGCATAACCTCCTGAACCTCTGTCTGCTCTGCTTTTGCTTTCTTTACTTCATCAGTAAGCTCCGGCATCGGGATCGGTGCAAGCTGAATATTGAATTTCTCAAGGAGCTCGCCCTCGTTGCACATGGTTGTCCAAAAATCGAACGGTCTTGTAGAAATCTGAAGGATACGGATATTTTTGAATGTTTTTACTACATTACAGACAGCAAGGAAATCTTTGATCCCTCTTTCGAATACCGGGTCATTCAGTCTGCAGTTTGTCATGTATGTAAATGGAACACGGAATCTTCTTAAAACTTTACCTGTTGCAAAAAGTCCGCACTGTGTATCACGAAGTCTTGTTCCGTCCGGCTCAGGTCTCTCATCCAGAGGTCCCCACAGAAGGACCGGAACATCAAGCGCTTTTGCAAGTCTTGCACACTCATACTCTGTACCGAAGTTGCAGTGTGGAAGGAAAAGTCCGTCAACCTTCTCTTTTTTAAATTTGGCGATGATCTTCTCAAGACCCTCATCATTGTAAAGAAGACCCTCATCATTAATGTCTGTGATATCTACGAAATCAACGCCAAGCTCCTCAAGTCTCTTAGCAGTAAGTCCGCGATATTTTACTGCATCCGGTGCGCTGAAAATACTTCTTCTGGTTGGTGCGTAACCAATTTTGATCTTGTCCATTTTTGAACTCCTTTCGTGAATCCAGGTTTACTGGTTTGCGTTTATTCTTATATGATCCATTTGCTCTGTTCTCTTTTGTTATCTGCATGATATCTTGAAATCCACTTTATTTATACACATAATAAAGTTATTTATACTTTATTTTCCACTTTATTATTGTAAATACATGTGGAAAAGATTATAATTGAAACAATTTCAAGCACACACTACCGTGGATAAAGGAGAACTATATTATGGGAATCACAGCAAAAGAACTGGCCGCCAGACTGAACCTCTCAGCCACAGCTGTCTCCATGGCACTGAACGGAAAACCTGGCGTCAGCACAGAAACCAGAGCCATGGTCATCCGGGAAGCAGAAAAAGCCGGCTATGACTTCAGCCGACTTTCCATGAAAAAAAATGCGTCCGGAGATATCTACTGCATCATCTGCCGGGCACACAACGCGATCTTAAATTACACACCTATTTTTTCAGAACTTACCGACGGCATCGAACAAGAATGTCGAAAAAACGGATACCATCTGAAAACCTTCCAGCTTTATGAAAAAATCGATGATCTCCAGAAATATATCGAAGAACTCCGCATTTCCCAGTGTGCAGGTGTCATCCTTCTGGGAACCGAAGTCTCTGCTTCCGTATGTCATGAATTCCTTCAGCTCTCCGTCCCTGTCATTCTTCTGGACTCTTACTTTGACTCTGCCGACTGCAGCTGCGTACTCATCAACAACGCACAGGGAGCCTACCTGGCCACCAGCTACCTCATCGACCGCTGTGGCCGCCAGCCGGGACACCTCTGCTCTTCCTACAGGATCACTAACTTCCGCGAACGGACACACGGTTTTCACCGGGCAGTACGCGAACACGGAATGTCCACTGCCAAATCCATCATTCACGAACTCTCCCCATCCATCGAAGGAGCCTTCTCTGACATGCTGGAGATCATAGACAGCGGAACCCCTCTTGCCGGCGCATACTTCGCAGACAACGACCTCATCGCCATCGGCGCCATCAAGGCCCTGAAACTCCGCGGCTACAAGATTCCCGAAGATATCACCATCGCAGGCTTCGACAACATCTCCGAAGGCCGCGTCATAGACCCCGCCCTCACCACCATCGACGTCCCCCGAAAATTCATGGGACAGACAGCCGCCGCCCAACTGATCCGGGAGATCAAAACCCCCGTCCCCCACTCCGTAAAAATCGAAGTATCCACCACATTGATCAAACGGTTCTCTGTATAAAAAAAGAACACCCCAGGCGATATCCCGCTTGCCCGGGGTGTTCTTTTCAAACGACAGGGATGAAAAAGACCCTGTATGATCAGTCATGCAAGCCATTCTGCTCAAAATCTCTGAACAAGCTGGCTTCTCCATCATCAGCAAATGCATCTGCATCCCCCTGATCGGAGTCATCCTGTCCTCCCTGGATATCTGCATCCTGGGAATCCTGGCTATCCTCAGAGCTGTCCTTGCTATCCTTGTTGGAACTATCATCCTTACCAAGTTTTACAGTAAGTGTCTTCTCCTTATACTCATTGCCATCCAGAACTGCAACCGTCACATCGATTTTTTCCTTCGGCTCATAATACTGAAGCAGCTCAACCAGCTGATCGATGCTGGTGATCGTTTTACCATCAAATTCTGTAATGACCATATTCTTGGTAATACCCGCATCATCGGCAGGGCCGCCCTCAGTTACTTCCGAAACAAATACTCCCTGCGGGATACCATAAATCTGTACAGCCTCAGTACTTACCGTACTGCCTGTGATACCAAGAATACCATGATTATCCACTTTATCTCTTGCCTTGGCATTCATCATATTCTCAAGAGAATCCGCAACATCAGAAATTGCAATGGCATAACCCATACCTTCAACCTCAGTAGAAGCAAGCTTGGAAGAGTTAATACCAACAACCTCACCATCCATATTCAGAAGCGCACCGCCACTGTTACCGGGATTGATAGCCGCATCTGTCTGGATCAGGTTCACGCCCTTGTTGATACTGCTGCTGTTATCTGTAGAATCACCAGACTCGATCTGACCTGATGCATCTGTCTTACGGTTCTTTGCACTGACAATACCGGTAGTAACAGACTGTCCATAGCCAAGTGCATTACCAATGGCAACAACCTGCTCACCGATCTTCAGATCATCAGAGCTTCCGATCTTTGCAACAGCAATTGCATCCATTGTATCATCAGAAACATCCTTCGTTGCAACAGAAACAACTGCAAGATCCTCGTTTTCATCAAATCCCTTTACCGTAGCCTCATAAGCATTACCATCTGCAAAAGCAACTGACAAGGTATCTGCCCCATCCACAACATGATAGTTTGTGGCGATCAGCAGCTCAGAATCTGTTTTTCCGATGATAATACCGGAACCGCTTCCCTCAACTTCCTGCTCCTGGCTCGGCGCGTACTGAGAACCAAACATGCTGTAATAATCCTGAACCTCCTGAACTGACTTGGTTGTGATGGCAACTACAGAAGGCATTGCCTCCTCAGCAACATCTGATACATCCAGACTGCCCTTTGTATCGGAAGATTTTGTATCCTCTGTATCTTCACTGTCTTTATCTGATTTTTTATCAGACTTCATAAGAGTCAGATTCTCGGAGCTGTCGGTTGCTGCCTGTACGGACTGCGCACCGGAGAAATAATTTATACCTTCATATGCGCCAACACCAATGCCACCGGCAAGTACTGCACACAGGCTGATGGTTGCACCCTTTTTCATCATTTTCTTTATTTTTAATTTTCTATTATTGTTCATGGTTAAGTCCTCCCTGGAAAAAATTTCTTCTCCGCTTCCTTTTGATGCTTCAAAGTATATGGGTTAATTGTGTTTACTTTGTGGGAAAAATGTGTTTTATTTGTTAAAACTTTTCACTGTCATCACAACTACAAACCACGCAACCTCAAGAAGAACGATCATTCCGCCTGGTTTCAGTCCGGCATAATAGGAAAGAAACAGTCCGGCAATGGTGGTACATACCGCCACGATAATGGCACAGATCAGTGTTCCCTTATAGCTTTTTGCCATCTGCATGCCACACGCCACCGGAACTACCAGCATGGAGGAAACGATCAGGGTTCCTACTGTACGGGACGCAATGGAAACTGTCAGAGCCGTCAGAATAGTAAAAAGAAAATTAATATTCCGCACGGAAACACCGGATATCCTTGCCGCATTTTCATCAAATCCGATATAAAACAGCTCCCTGTAAAAAAACAGCACTGCTGCCAGTACCAGCACACTGATCACAACTACCAGCGCCAGCTCTCCTTCACTGATGGACACAATACTTCCAAACAAAAAGCTGTTCAGACTGGCACCGTTTTCCACAAAGCCGGACAGCACACCGGCCAGTCCGATCCCGGCAGACATGACGATGGAGATCGCTACCTCCGAATAACGCGGGATTTTTTTTCGGATAGCCTCAATTCCAAGAGCAGCTACGATGCACATCACTACTGCACCGGCTACCGGATTCACTCCCAGTATCAATCCCAGCACAACACCGGCCAGTGAAGAATGGGAAAGCGCATCTCCGATCATGGACATCCGTTTCAGAACAATGGTGATCCCGATGCAGGGCGTGATCACAGCCAGAAGGATTCCCACCAGAAAAGCCCTCTGCATAAATCCATACTGTAAAATACTCATACTTCGTCGATCCTCCCCTCTTCCGCTTTAAAAAACCGGTTTGCTCCTTTAAACTCACCGGAATTTCCATGAGTAACCATAAGGATCGTCAGCCCCTGTTCCTCATTCCGCTTCTTCAGAACTTCTGCAAGTGTTTTCACAGAAGCCATATCCATTCCTGTGGTAGGCTCATCCAGGATCAGGATCTTCGGTTTTCCTGCCAGTGCACGTGCCAGCATAACCCTCTGCTGCTGTCCGCCGGAAAGATCTCCGATCCTTCTTTTCCAGAACTCTTCCATTTCCATCTCCGCAAGTGCGGCTTTCAAGCGCGGGATCTCTTTTTTTGCCCGAAAACGTGCCTTCCAGGAAGAGGAATACACGCCTGTCATCATGATCTCTTCCACAGTCGCCGGAAAATTCTGGTTTCTGCTGATACTGTTCTGTGGAACATATCCCAGATCTCCCTTTCCGAATGTGGCAGAAATATCTTTTCCATTTACGGTAATACTTCCCTCCTGAGCCTTCAGTTCGCCCAGAAGAAGCTTCAGAAATGTACTTTTTCCACTTCCGTTTTCACCGGTAAGAATGGCATAATCGCCATCCTTCACCTCCAGGTTCACCTGATCCAGCACAGGTGTCCCTGTATAGTGAAACGAAAGATTCTCTATCAAAATTCCCATAATTTCTCCTTTTTTTGTTACAGCTTCTGTCCTGCACCTTCAGTTCAATGCCTTCCTGAGCGCCTCCAGATTCTTCCTCATCACAGAAAAATAATCCTCTCCGGCCTCTATATCCTCCTCACTTAATCCCTCGATCGGATTCAGCACAGCAGTCACCGCATCCACTTCCTTCGCCACTGTCTTAGCAACCTTGGGACTTGCCAGCTCCTCAAAAAATATGGTATGGATGTCGTATTTTTTCGCATACTCGATCACTTCCTGCATCTTGGCAGGATCAGGCTCTGAATCCGGTGTCAGCCCTTCGATAGCCAGCTGCTTAAGATCATATGCATTGCACAGATATCCAAAAGCCTCATGAGCCACTATGATATCCCGGCTCTTCGTACCTTTCAGACCATCTCTGAATTCCTGATCCAGCTCATCAAATTCACCGGCATATTTCTCATAATTTGCTTCATAATAATCGCCGTTCTCAGGATCAGCCTTTACCAAAGCATCCCTGATATTTTTCATTTCCTGCTTTGCACGCATGGGATCCAGCCAGACATGAGGATCTTTTCCTTCATCACCATGAGCATGGTCATGTCCTCCATCCAGAAGCTCCACACCATCCGATGCCTCAGACACAACCAGGTCCTGATTCTCCAAAGTATCCAGTACATCCTCCGCCCAGTGCTCCAGGTCCGCGCCATTATAGACAAACACATCTGCGTCCTCAAGATTCCGGATATCCGTTGCCGCCGGCTCCCAGTCATGAGGCTCCGTTCCCGCCGGAACCATATCCTTTACCTGAATCCTGTCGCCCCCTACCTTCCGGGCAAAATCATACATGGGATAAAAGCTGGCCATCACCTTCAGTCGGCCATCCTCCATAAATGGCTGTCCCACCGTTCCGGCCCTGTGCAAGCCATATCTGGTCACACCGCCCACAATAAAAAGCGTCACCGCCAGAACTGCTGCCGCTGTCATCTTCCCTCTGTTAACATTCATTTTTTAAGCCTCCTGCAGCTGTCACAATATCCATAAAAGATCGTCCGGCTCTGATCGATCTCAAATCCGTGTTCATCCAGCACATGTCCCACAAAATGATCGATACATCCACACTGCAGAGGAATCGTATGCCCACATTCAAGACACACAAGCTTACCGTAATTCTTCCGTTCCTCGTCACGTATAAAACGATACTGGGCAGGCGCTCCCTCCACAGATGGAACCTTCAGCACTGCTCCCTCCTTCTGCAGCCGTTCCAGTCCTCTGTATACTGTTGTCCTTCCAATCTGGATCTCTTTTCCATGAAGGAGCTCCATAAATTGATCTATGGTATAAAATGTATCTCCATATTCCTGCAGGCATTCCAGAATTATTTTCTGCTGCCTGGTGCTGTATTTCATTTTTTCTTCCATTATATTCCTACTCTCTTCTATCAACTGCACCTTACATGGCAGATTTGAATTTGAAAACCGTTTTCATATTACATTCAAATAAGAATTCCGTCAAGATATTTTTGGGGGAAAATAATTTTTGGTATGTTCTCATAAAAGCACTTTATCTCTACTTTCTTTTATGATAAAATATAACCAAGACTTAACCAACAGAAAGAAGGTAGATCTCTATGAAATCACAGCGACTGGACATGATCGAAGAATATGTGCTGGAGCATAAGAACGCTTCTCTCGATACATTATGTGAGAAATTCAACGTATCCAAAAACACCATCAGAAGAGATGTCGATATCCTTCTGAAACGTGGCAGTATCATGAAAGTATATGGCGGTGTCGCAGCACTCGAAACTCCACAGACTCTTCCCCTTCTGTCTTACGAAGAGCGTGGCGGACGTTTTCCTGAAGAAAAGAAAGAAATCTGCCGCCGTGCCGCAGAGCTTGTGGCAGAAGACGATACCATCTATATCGATACAGGTACAACCTGCCTGAACCTGGTTGATTTTATTGCAGATAAGCACTGTACGATCCTGACCAACAGCCTGCTTATCTTCAACAAGGCAGCATCCTATCCGAACCTGGATATCATTTCCGTTCCCGGAAAACTGAACCGCAAAACCCTGTCCTTCACAGGACCGGATATCAATGATTATCTGCAGACTTATAACATTTCCATGGCTTTTATGGCCTGCACAGGTGTAACCATGAAGAGCGGACTTACCAATGCCAGCGCCGAGGAATACATCACCAAAAAAGCCATTGCAGAGAATGCCAACAGCATGATCCTTCTTGCAGACCATTCCAAATTCGGCCGGATCTCGCTTATGACCTATTCTTCAATGGAAAAGCTTGACGCCATCGTAACCGACCAGTCACTTCCTGAAGAATACGACAGCTTCTGCCAGGAGCACGGAATCCGTGTTATGACGATCGATTAAATCGGATATTGGCCCTAAAAAACGGTGCATCTGCCGGAAATCCAGCAGATGCACCGTTTTTGAATATGCTCATTTCATTAGAGGATTTTATCTGAAAGGCAGATCTTGCCCAATCTGCCTTACAGTGTCATAAATTTATTTATGAAGCTTTCTTAAGCCTCAGTACTTCCTTCCCATGTGCCGACCTTTCTCTTTCCGGCGGCTTCATCGAACCAGTGTGTTGTAACTGTTTTTGCTCTTGTGAAGAAACGATAGCCGTCTTTTCCGAGAACATGCAGATCACCAAAGAAGGAATCCTTGTTTCCGGAGAATGGGAAGTATGCTGTCGGAACCGGGATGCCTACATTGATTCCTACCATACCGCCATCTGTCTCCATAGCGAATTTACGGCTGTAATATCCGCTCTGTGTAAAGATACAGGAACCGTTTGCAAATGGATTGGCATTCATGACTGCGATGCCTTCCTCGTAATCCTTTACTCGTTTGATACAGGTTACCGGTCCGAAGATCTCACGGTTTCCAACTGTCATCTCAGGTGTTACATGATCAAGAATTGTCGGTCCTACGAAGAATCCGTTCTCATATCCCGGAACTACTGCATTACGTCCGTCAAGCACAAGCTCTGCACCCTCATCAATACCCTTCTGGATCCAGTTGCAGATCTTCTCCTTGTGGCCTGCATTTACAACCGGTCCGAGATCAGTATCTTCATCATATGCACAGCCAAGCTTCATAGCCTCTGCTTTTTTCTTAAGAAGTGAAACAAATTCGTCTGCGATACTCTCCTGTACGCATACAACCGGAAGAGCCATACATCTCATACCTGCGCATCCGTATGTGGAGTTGATGATCGCATTAACAGTAGCCTCAAGGTTACAGTCCTCAAGTACAAGTGCATGGTTCTTTGCCTCACACTGTGCCTGAACTCGTTTGCCATGAGCTGCAGCTTTGGAATATACCTGTTTGCCAACACCTGTTGTTCCTACGAATGTAACAGCCTTTACTCTCTCATCTGTAAGAAGGATATCAGCCTCTACACGGCTGCAGGTCACAAGGTTTACAACACCCTTCGGGAATCCGCCCTCTGTGTAGAAAAGCTCCATGATCCTCATAGCTGTAAGTGGTGTCTGAGAGCTTGCTTTCAGTACTACTGTATTTCCACATGCAATGGAAAGCGGAACCATCCAGCCCCATGGGATCATTGCCGGGAAGTTCATCGGAACAATACCAGCAGTTACTCCAAGTGGTTTGCGATATGTAGCTGTATCATATCCTGTAGTTACCTGCATTGCAGCATCACCCTGGATCATTGTCGGAAGTGCACATGCCTCTTCTGTAGGCTCAATTGCTTTCTGAACATCTCCTCTTGCCTCTTTGATGTTCTTTCCGAGCTCTTTTGCACAAAGTACGGAAAGCTCTTCCTTATGAGCATAAAGAACATCTCTCCATCTGAACATATACTGCTGTCTCTTTGCAAGAGAAAGTGAGGACCATTCCGGGAATGCAGCCTGTGCGGAAGCGATCGCCTCTTCTACCTCATCCGGTGTACAGCAGGGAACCTGCGCGATCACCTCACCTGTACTGGAATCTGTAACATCCATGTATTTCTCTGCCTTTGACTCTTTCCACTCACCGTTTACACAGTAACCCATTTTTTTGATCTCAGCCATTTTAAGATACTCCTTTCGTGCTTACCTTTTTATTCTTAACTTCATAAAAATTTTAGTCATTCTCGTTTTGTTATGGTCACATATTATCATTTATTTTAAATTTTGTCAATATAGCATGGTTATATTTTGAGTATATTCTTCAAAATTATGTGTTAATTTATTCACATTTCATGGTATTCCATATTTCCTGTGTAAACTCTTGAAACGTATGCATTTACAGCCATAAAACCGCATAGTGTCTTGTCGTTTTTTATTCCATTACAGGAGCAAAAGTTACTCATTTTTGTTATTTTCATAACACACCAATCCACCCACACTGCTTATTACTTCCAGCTACGCTGAGTCTTTTAAATCTGTGCGATCAGATTCACAGACAAGTGAGCAGATTACAGATCCCGCTGATTCCGGCGTATTTTCTCTATATTTTCCAGGAGTAAAGAAATACATCTGTACTCGCTCTGCGGACACGCTCATTTTCGCGATCGCCCGCTTCTTTTCACGGCTTATTATACTTTCACACTCTAGGCCTGCTTATCTGTTCTACAGCATTTTCATAAATTACTGCTGCAGTCAAAAAAAAAACAGGATACGGTTATCGTATCCTGCCTTGGCTTTTCATTTTCTGTTTTTCATATATTTCTGCCTAACTAAATATGGTCTGCACCAGCACCATATAAAACACCGTTCCCCCTCCTATGCTGAGTAATGTACTCTTCTTCCATTTATGTAATGCCACAATAAACAGTATTGCGATCAGCTCCGGCAGTCCATAATAAGTACTTTCCGGCACATCTTTCAGGCAAAATACCACCAGCAATCCGATCACTGCACAGGGCAGCACTTTTCCCAGATAGGTGATCACAGCCGGCGGTTCCTTTCCTTCCGGTGGATCTACCGTGCAGTTCACAGTAAATGACTCATCACACATTCCAAAAATAAGATAAAACTTTTTCCATCCGGTATTTTTACAATTTCCACAGCTGATGCTGCCCGTCCATGGTAACAAGATCTCCCTCATTGATATCTCTTTCATACAGGAGGCCGTCATCATGTCGCAGACTTGTTTCATTTCCATTTTCATCTTCTATCAGCACTATTGACATAAGTGCTTCACCTGGTTGTCGCTCTTCACAGCCGAAATCCATGTCTTCTTCTATCTTCAGAACCTTATACTGCATGATCAGATTTCCTCCAGCAGCACATCGTTAACGGCCTCATAAGCGTCCTCAAGCGCATCCAGTGCCTCTGTCAACGTGTCCATCTTCCGGCTGTCCGCATTTTCTTCTTCATAGGCTTCTATCACTTCAGCCATTACATCCTTCAGCTCCTCCAGTGAATTTGCTATATCCTGCAGCTTCTGATCCTTATCCTCTTTTGATGTGATATTTACGATCTTACTCATGATCCTTCCTCCTGTCACTTTACTCTCATTCTTTATTCTGATCCTTTATCCTGCATATATCATGCTTTGCATATATCATACTCCACATTCCCCCATTGTACCATATCCTGCGCGCAGATGCATCGGATATGTTGTTACTGCTCACTCCGTTCTCACCAACACGCTTCGCGATGCACAGAATTTATGCTAATCACATAAATCCGCGCAGTATGTCTGTTTATACTGATTTTTCCGCTCCGGTCTGGTATAATCGATCTAAAGGAGTTTTTCAATTTACAAACTAATCCTTTCCCATTATAAGGAGACATATTACCATGAAAGAAAAAACAGAAACCTTTAACCAGGGAAAAAGATATTTCTTTTATATTCTGATGTTCACCATCCTTGGCTGGTTCATTTTTATGCAGATTTTTGGTGCAGATGAACGTTCTTCCGACACTTCAGCAGCCTCTGTGATCTATTCCGGTACCGTCACCTGGCAGAAACCGGATGGAACCACCCAGGAAATCTCCGTTCCGGGCACCTACAAGGTTCCCGTCGGTGACACGATGGTCCTCACCATCCAGCTTCCCGCTGATCTTACAGATACCTGCTTTGCCATCCGTTCTTCTCTGCAGGATGTGGATTTTTATGTAGGGGACAACCTCAGGACCAGCTACTCCACGCATAAAACAAGGCTTGTGGGCAAAAACTCCGCCAGCCGTTATGTTTTCTGCCCGGTTTATGCTTCCGATGCCGGCAAAGAGCTCCGTATTGAACTAACCACCTACACCTCCAATTACACCGGAGTTGTCAATCCTGTTTACTGCGGAGACAAGGCAGATATCTGGATATATATTTTCAGCAGATACGGACTGGAAACCTACATTGCTTTTTTATCCTGTTTTCCGGAATCGTCACGATCCTGTTCAGTTTCGCTCTGGGACTGGTCTATCATACACGATTTGACATGGAATATCTTGGATGGTGCATGGTTATGGGCGCAGTCTGGATGCTGGGTGAGTCCAAGCTCCGTCAGTTCCTGGTCCCCAACGCTTCCGCTCTCGGATCTCTGTGCTTCGTTATGATCCTTTTGTGTCCGCTCCCGATCCTGTTTTTTGCGGACAGTCTCCAGAAAGGGCTGCATCACAGATTTTATGTCTGTCTTGGAAGCATCGCAATGGTAAATTTTGCAGTCTGTACGATCCTCACTGCTGCCGGTATCGCAGATTATATCGAAACCATGCCTGTAAGTCACGGAATCCTGGCTATCACCGTTACCACAATATTTGTACACCTTTTTCAATATATACGCACCGAAAAAAACAGGGCCGACCGGCTTTTGCTCGTTGGTCTGCTGACAGCGATCCTGTGTATTGCCGTTGAAGCAACCTCTGCATACTTTGTCACATTGATGTCCGGACTGTTTGTGGGCGCCGGCATGTTGATCTTGCTTTTTGTCAATATTGTAAGAGCCATCAAAAATATCCAGGATATAGAACTGAAACGCCAGCAGAGCGAAATCCGCAAAAGCCAGGAACAGAATGAAAAAATGTCTCTGCAGATGATACAGACCCTTTCCACCACCATTGAGGCAAAGGACGCGTACACCCGCGGCCATTCCTACCGGGTTGCACAATATGCAGCCCTGATTGCAGAGGAGCTGGGCTGGACGCCGGAGGAAATCCTGAATCTAAAACGTGCTACTCACCTTCACGATATCGGTAAGATCGGTATCCCGGATCCGTTCCTGAACAAACCTGCACAGCTGACTGATGATGAATACAACCTTATAAAAAAACACACCGTTATCGGTGCCGAGATCCTGAAGGACATATCCCTGATCCCTCATGCGGCAGAAATCGCAAGAAGTCACCATGAGCGTTATGACGGAAAAGGCTATCCGGACGGACTGGCCGGAACAGAGATCCCCATCCATGCCCGCATTGTGGCTGTTGCAGATTGCTACGATGCCATGAACTCCCGTCGAATCTACCGTAATGCGCTTCCACCGGAAGTTGTTTACGAAGAATTCCGTAAAAACCGTGGTACACAGTTCGACCCGAAGATCACCGACATTTTTCTGAAACTGCTCAATGAAAAGCGACTGCCTCAGTGGGATCCTTCCCAGGAAGAACCGGACACCTATAACCTTCCGGATATGCAGCTTACCGTCAGCAAATTCATCTCTGACATAATGGCCACCATAAAAAGCCAGGAAGATGCAAAAAGCTATGATTTCCTTACCGGTCTTCCCATGCGCAACCTGGGCGAACGTCTTACCGCAGAATTTATGCAGACGCATGATGGATGTCTGATATTCCTTGATATGGACAACCTGAAAAAGATCAACGACATCTATGGCCACAAAGCCGGCGACCGTGCGCTGAAATGTCTTGGAAAGCTGCTTCAGAAACGGGCAGATCAGGGGATTTCCTGCAGACTTGGAGGCGATGAATTCCTGATGTTCCTTCCGGACACAGATCCTGGTTCCCTGTCTCTGCAGATGGACGATCTGTTCCAGAAATTTCACACCATCACTACCGATGATCCGGAACTCCGTTTTGCCACACTGTCCGCAGGACTGTGTCTGTGCAGCACCGATGATTCCTTTGAGGACTGCTATTCCAAAGCAGATAAAGCTCTGTATTACGTAAAACAAAACGGCAAAAACCAGTTCTTTTTCTACCAGCAGATCGACCGCAGCACTCTTGCGGCATCCGGTTCCGGAAAAGATCTGGAGCTTGTGGCAGAGTCCCTTCAGAAAAGCGGCATCTATGTAGGTGCTCTTGATCTGAATTACCGGGATTTCGCACGACAGTATGAATACATAAGTCAGCTTGTCACACGCAGCCAGTGCAGATGTTATCTGGCGATGATCACCATCGAGACACTTGTGGATACGGTTCCTGATATCGAATCCATTGAGCAGGCTCTGGAATATATGGAACAAGCCATCCGGCAGAATATCCGCCGTGTGGATATCTGTACACGCTACAGTTCCCTGCAGTATCTCATCATACTGTTTGAACCTGATGAAACGCATATCCCTGATATCATAGAACGTATTTTTACCCAATATTACCGTCAGTGTGACAGCCATGATTTCCAGCCATCCTATGAATACCTGAAAATATCTCCACAGGAGTTATAAATACTCCCCTGACATGATAAAGCCATAACGAAAAAAGAGGTCGTACTTGACGGCCTCTTTTTCGTTAGAGTTTTGCAAAATATCATTAAGACATGGCTCTGGAATTTTCCTGCATGAAACTTTTCCCGTATGTTCGATACAGATAAACAGCTATAAAAATAGTCACGGCTTCCGCCAGCGGCATCGTCATCCAGACACCGGCCACACCTATAAGCTTCGGAAGGATCAGTATGAACACGGCCACCAGGATCAAAGAACGCATTGATGAGATCAATGCCGAAATAAAACCATTTCCCAGGGCAGTAAAGTATCCGGAAAGAAATACATTTAAACCAATAAACAGGAAAACCGGACTAAACAGCTTCAGGCCATCCCATGTCAATGTAAATACATTTCCGTTCCCGACGAATAAATGGATGATCTGTTTTCCAAATACAAGTGATACTGTGAGGATCAATACTGAACTGATGGCAATCGTAATAAAACTATATCGTGTTATTTCTCTGATCTTGTCATGATTTTCAGAGCCATAATTATAGCTTATGATCGGAGCCGCTGCAACGGCAATTCCCATATAAAAAGCAATGAAGAAATAGTAAATATACATAATGATCGTCACAGCCGCAACTCCATCTTCACCAAAATATTGCATGATAATAAGGTTAAATAAAAATGTAGTGATCCCGGTAGACATCTCCGTCAGCATTTCACTGCTTCCATTAGTGCAGGATTTCAGAAGAACACTCCCATCTGCCTTCGGTCTGCAAAACCTTATATGGCTGTATTTCAGGAAATAAATAAAGCCTATCAACATGCTTACTGTAATGGAGAGAAATGTTCCCCACGCGGCTCCAAGCGTTCCCAGTCCGAATATAGCCACAAAAATATAGTCGAAAACAATATTAAAAGCCAGACCGGTCAGAGACATGATCATTCCGATATACGATCTCCCATCCGTCCTCACAAGATATTCGAAAAATAGCTTGAATGACATCGGAACCGATCCTAAAAATATGACAAATGCGTATGGCACCACATGCTCCATCAGGCGCTCACTGCTTCCCAAAAAAATACAGATCGGTTTCAGGAAAAGGATTCCCACAGCTGTAAAAGCAACCGAAAGTACGAGCAGCACGATCGTCATAAAAGTAAATATCTCATTTGCTTCCTGTTCTCTTTTTTGTCCCATCCTCTCTCCTATAATGGCACCTGATCCCGTTGCAAGCATGACAGATGTTCCGAAAATAACACAGGTGATCGGAATAACAATATTAATTCCTGCAAGCGCGTCAGAGCCTGCATACCGGGATACAAAAAATCCATCTATCGTTGTATAAAATGATAAAAAGATCATAGTCAGTACCGATGGGATCAGATATTTTAAAAACTGAGGATAAGACATTTTTGCTTCAAAATATTTCATTTTTTAATCTCCTGCTTAATCCCCTGATCAGTCAAAATCTCTGGTAATGTTCGTAAGCCATTTATTTCTGAAATAGTGGATGAACACCACAGGCATTTTTTCGAATTCATCCAGGGTCATTATAAAGTATACCCAGACAGGCGGCAGTTTTAAAACATATGCGGCAATAAAGGTCAGAGGAACTGCAACAAGCCACATAAATATGGAATCCACGATCATTCCGAACCTGGAATCACCACCACCTCTGAAGCAGCCGCATATAAGACAGGTATTGATTCCCTCTCCCACAAGACGCCAGGTTGTCATAATTATAAATATACCAAGATAATACATGGCTGTCTCTGTCAGTTTATCCCGGTAGAAGTCCAGTATCATAGGGCGGACTGCCAAAATAATGGCACATCCGATGAGACTTACGATAATTGTTATTCTCAGCATACGTTTCCCATATTCTCTGGCTGTATCCTTGTGATCTTTACCAAGCTCCTGACTGATAATGATGGTAGTAGCGTTGGCAAAACCACGGCAGGCGATGGCACCAATGTTTACCACCATAACAGCTACGGCATTTGCGGCAACCATATCATCACCAATGTGGCCAAGGATCGCTGCGAATGCTGAACCGGCAAAGCTCCAGACAACATCATTTATCACAGCCGGAGAAGCAATTTTCATAAAGTCCCTGAACAGAATACCGGATTTTGCACAGAAATATTTTATTCGGAATCTGACATCGGAGCTGTTTAATGAGTAGATAAGACAGATCAATACCTCTGCGATCCTGGCAATAACAGTACCAAGGGCAACACCGGTAACACCAAGCTTTGGAAGTCCAAACAGGCCAAAGATAAAGGTGGCATTACAAAGTACATTGACACAAAGCGATACAATGTATGTAACAGAAGGCAGCATTATTTTTCCGACACTTCGGAGGGCACTCATGAAAATCTGAGAGAAGCCCATAAACATAAAGGAAAATGAGATCACCTTCAAGTATTCGCTGCCGGCAGCAATCGTATCCGGACTGTTTGTAAAAATCTTCATGATCGTAGTCGGCATGGAAAAGGAGATAATGAAAAATACAAGAGAAACGATCAGTGAGATCCGCTCCGCCAGGCCGAGAATCTTTTCTACTGTCTTTTTATCACCCTTTCCCCAATACTGGGCACATAAAACCGAAGTACCTGTAGCCATGCCATAATACAAACAGAAAAGAATAAATGTATACTGGTTGGCAAGAGATGAAGCCGACATGGCAGTCTGGCTTACATATCCCAGCATTACAGTATCCGCAACATTTACTAATGTTCCGATCAGATTTTGGATCATGATCGGAAATGCTAATTTTGATGCATATTTCAAGAAATCTTTTTTATTTAACATACAACAGTTCTTCCTTAGTTCTTAGAATTTATAAACCTGTGGCATATCTGGCAAAATGCCTGTCTTTCTCATATTTTGCAAGCAATCTGTCTATATAGAAATCCTCAAAATACAGCTCCATCCTGTCATTAAGTGGAAGGGAATTCTCATCTGCTCAGGACCGATTTTGCAGCACCGATCCGGTCTTCAGTGAATTCCGATAAGATATTTACTTATAAAGGACAGTATATCATATACCCTGCAAAACCGCGAGTCTTTTTCAGTATTCTTTCCAATATATTCCTTAATTGTATACTATATTTCGCCCTCTGGTCATATTTCCATTGTACATAAAAAAACAATATCACTTTAACGCAAAAAATCATTCTATTTTTTTACTTCTATGATATAATGTTTTATTGTGAAACTAATAAAACGAGGTGAACCAGGTGAAGAAAAAAACAATTGTACCACTTATCGTTTTTTTACTGGGCATATGCCTTGTTGGTTTAATTGTATACAAAACAGGCTCACATGAAACTGACCAGCAACACATAACAGCACAATTAAATGCAACAACCTACGGCGAACGTATAAAAAATGAGATTACAAATGGAATTGCGATCACAGATGCGCTAAAGCAGATCCTGATCAGTGAAAACGGAAAGATCAATCAGTTTGACACAATTGCGGAAAATATTATGTCTGACGTTATTGAAAGCATACAGCTTGCTCCGGATGGTATTGTGACAGATATTTATCCTTCTGAGGGGACGGAATCGGGTAAGGTCGATCTGTTCCAGGATAAAGATCGCAGCAAAATTTCCTGTTACGCAAGAGACAATCACGTGATCATTACACAAGGTCCTTTCGATTTAAAACAGGGTGGTTGTGGAATTGCTGTCCGCAATCCAGTCTACCTGAAAGATAAAAACAACCAGGAATATTTCTGGGGATTTACTATTGTTATCCTGCGTGTTCCTGACATTTTTTCAGATGCGATCAGTGCACTTTCGGATTTCGGATATGAATACAGGCTTTCAAAAACAGATACTCCCTGGATCGATACTTATAAAGTTGTTTATCAGTCAGATGACCAATTTACTCATACTGTTTCTTATGGTTTTACGATAGGGGAATCAAACTGGAAATTAGAAGTAGCTCCTGAAAACGGGTGGGGAAACCTTAGATTACTGGTAATCGTCGGCGGAATGTTTACTGCTGTCGTTTTGCTTCTCTCAGGTCTTACCCGGGTATGGTTAGTATCGAAAGAAAATAAAAACAAATTTCAAATACTGGCGCACACAGATTCTCTCACCGGTATTTACAACCGCTGTGGATTTGATGAATCAGCCGAAAGGATGATCTCTAAAAATCCAAAAGCGCATTTTGTGGCCGCACTCCTTGATATTGATGACTTTAAGTTTATTAATGATATTTACGGACATGCCTATGGAGACAAGGCATTAAAGAGTCTTACAGATAGCATGAAGGCTTTTTTCCCAAAAAACACATTGCTGGGAAGAAACGGTGGTGATGAGTTCTGCATTCTTCTGCCGAATCATACCTGTAAAAAAGCGGAAGAAATGCTGCTGCAATTTACCAAGCTTCCAAAGACATTTTCATGTAAGGGAAAAGAATATCCGTTTTTTATTTCTCTCGGATATGCCGAATACCCAACCTTTGCATCCAGCCGTTCACAGCTTATGCGCTGTGCAGATGCAGCACTTTATGAAATAAAGCTTCACGGAAAAAACGGATGTATGGCTTACAGGGATGGGCTCCGGTCAGGAGTCCGCAAACAGCTCGGATTTGCATTCAAGGATATCTCTGAACACCTTCCGGGTGCATTTATCATATACAGAGCGGACAAAGATGATGATGAACTCCTGTATGCAAACCACGAGTTCCTTCAAATGACCGGATATAAAAATTTAGATGAATTCTTCAGCCTCACAAATAAAAGCTTCCACAACCTGATCCGTGAGAATGAACAGCAGCAGATAGAAGCAAGCATCTGGAAACAGATCGATGCCGGCAATAAAGATGCTTACATCCACTTTCATCTTCGAAAAGCGGACGGCTCTTACCTTTCTATTCTTGATCACGGAAGGATCGTGGACAGCCAGCAATACGGAAGAGTATTTTATGTATTGTTTATGGACTGGGAAGCCATGCATGTTCATTACAGTGATAAATTTTCCGGCTAAGATACAGACATCTCAGTCTGTGTCTTAGCCGACTGCTTTTTCTCTGGGCGGTTCAACCATCTTATAATATGTATTCCATCTGTCTTTCTTTTGTCCGCATTCCCATTTTCTCATAAAATTTTTCTGCTGAAGTATTTCCTGCCCACACATTCAATGTCACTTCATAGCATCCCAGCTGCTTTGCTTTATTTTTTATATATTCAAACAGACTTTCCCCAATATGCCGGCCTCGTGCCTCCTGATCGACACACAGATCATCTATAAAAAGAGATTTAAACGGTACCATATTGTTTGAAAAAGGCTGTTCCTTTAATTGACAAAATGCATACCCCACACAAACATCAGCCTCATCCGCTGCAACATATATTGGCTTTTCTTCATTTTTCAAAAGCTCTGTCAATTCGTCTGTCGTATATTTTGTTGTGCCCGGAATAAAAATATCAGGCCTTATATCTGCATGGATCTGCAGCACCTGTCCTAACAATTCCAAGATCCTCGGAATATCTTTTTCTTCTGCTTTTCTGATGAGCATTTTTCCCTCCTGTTTTTCAATAACTGATTTCATAGATTCTTTATACATACACCATAATACCATCGTGTGGATTCCAGGTAAATAAATGTTGACGATTTCAAGGGCGATTCACCCAAGTGCCACATCAAGAACCATCATCAGCTTCGCATCTCTTCTTTCATTAGTACGAACTAACTGCTATATATAAAAGAAACCGTGCGAAAACAAAACTGTAATTTCACATGGTTTCTTTTCCTGTATATATTCAGCATATCACTTAAGAAAGCTTATAAAAATAGCATCATTTTAAACGGTCAGGTTTTTTCCGGTCAACCTTCTTTTGCAAAATTCCTTATATTGGAATTATCTTATTTATAATTATCTGTAATGTATTCCGCTCCAGTAAATATTATCTTTCACTATCGTTTCCTGCGGAAGTACTACACCATCCAACGCCCACCTTTTATATTCTGCAAACCCTACACGGTCAATAATATATCCCACATGTTCCTTACCGCCAGGCGCATTTGGATCAATATATTTTTTTACAAATTTATAGGTGTTCAGGATAACCTTGACGATAGTGTCTTCATCTGCCCAGATCAAAAAATCTTCTCCCAGACGTGGATTTTTCTTTCCAGTTCGTCCCATAAGTGTCAGACGATAATATTTTTTTTCACTTCTGGTCCATGCTCTGGTAGGACATTTTGTCACACATACTCCACAGCCTACGCATTTTTCTTCATTGCGCACGATTCTGTAATTATCCATCTTTAACGCATCCACCGAAAGCTTATCACAGCCTTTTACACAGGCGCCACAGGATACACAACGATCAGGGTCATATTGTGGCTCTGTCATACCGATAATTCCAAAATCGTGCATTCTTGCTTTGATACAGTCATTGGCACAACCTGTAAGTGCAATTTTAAAATGAAGATCATTAGGAAATATAGCCTTTTCGATTCTCTTCGCAAAAGCTGCTGTATTATAATTTCCAAAAGGACAGACTCTGTTTCCGATACATGCACAGACATTTCTGGTTCCTGATGCTGAATACCCGGTACCTGCCTCATTTTGATTGATCTGAAGATTATCAATGATGGGTTGAAGCATCTCATTAACTTTATCCATATCTTCCATATGGATTCCTTCAATTTCGAATCCCTGACGAGTGGTAACATGGATCTGTCCGTTTCCATATTTTCTGGCAATATCCACCACCTGCTGCATAACGTCTGCATTACAGCACCCTCCCGGAACACGAACTCTGGAAGCCGTAAGCCCACGGACCTTTGATACACGGAAGGCATTTTTCTTTAGTTTCTTTGTATT
Source organism: Blautia sp. NSJ-140 (assembly GCF_022868965.1). Lineage (NCBI taxonomy): Bacteria > Bacillati > Bacillota > Clostridia > Lachnospirales > Lachnospiraceae > Blautia > Blautia sp. NSJ-140. The sequence continues at coordinate 40,112 of NZ_JALIFS010000019.1, forward strand.
GATATCCATTACGATTTCCTCCCCTAATCAAACAGTTTTTTACCTTCTGAATAACAGAATACCGGACCATCCAGACAAATATAGGTATCATTCATTCGACAATGCCCGCATTTACCAAGTCCACAGCACATTTTTCTCTCCTGAGATATCCAGATTTGTTCTTCCTTCATTCCCAGCTTTAAAAGCTCTGCTACTGCAAATTTCATCATGACCGGTGGTCCGACAACAATAGCTGCAGTCTCATGGATATTATCAAGCTCAAGTTCCGGAATATATTTTGTAACAAGTCCTGTCCTATAAGAATCGTCATCAGCGGAATCCACTGTCAGGATCAGCTCCATCTGCTGTTCCCAGATCTTCAGATCCTCACGGAACAAAATATCTGACGGCGATTTAAACCCAAGGATCGTGTGTAATTTTTTCACTTCATCCGGATGCTCACCGAAGTAACTGATCACTCCTCTCACAGGAGATACTCCTGTTCCACCAGCTACCACGATCAGTTCTTTTCCCTGATAATTCTCCTTCTCAAAACCGTTTCCATACGGGCCACGCATAAAAAAACAGCTTCCCTCATTCAGTTCAAAAATCTCTCCGGTCACCTTGCCAACCTTGCGTATGGTCAGATCAACATAATCTTCTCCTATACCACTGACAGAAATCGGTGCCTCACCATATTTAGGAATAGAAACTTCAAAAAACTGTCCCGGTCTTACTTCACCCACATATGTCATACGGAATGTATATTCTGTCTCTGTATGCTTCACGATTTCTTTTATCTTAGATAAGAAAGGAATATATTCATTCGTCATCTTACTTTCCCTCCTTTTCTTTCAGTTTCTGAAGACATTCGATATAGGAAATATACTCCGGACAGACATTTTCACAACGCCCGCAGCCGACGCACATATGATATCCGAATCTTTTCTTATGATCTGAAATTTTATGTAATACCTTAAAGCGCATTCTTTCACCCTGACTTTGGCGGAAGCTGTGTCCTCCGGCAATATCAGAATATCCATCTACCTGGCAGGAAGCCCATACACGGCGACGCTCTCCGGCCTTTGGATTATCTTTATAAAAAATATCCTGCATAGTAAAACAGGTACACGTAGGACAGACAAAATTACAGCGGCCACAGCCAATACATCGACTGCCATATTCCTGCCACATGGAATCCTGGTGGATTGTATTTGAAAGTTTTTCCGGAACCTCTATATGAACCTCATTATTTTCCACAAAAATCGGTTTCTCCTGAACATTCTGTCCATAATCCCATAATAATTCTTCCAGTTCTCTGCATCTCAGCTCCATGTAACATCCATCTTCATCCTGAAAAATATACATATCATATTCTTCACAACGATTCGTTCCCATACTTACGCAAAAACAATTTTTTCCGGATTCCTTACACCCCATCACAGCAAAAACTGTGTTTTCCCGCATTCTTCTGTAATAATAATCCTCTGCACCATTTTTCAAATACATGTCGTCCAGACGTTTCAGGGCATGAAAATCACAGCTTTTCAAGAAAATCAACCTCTGTCTTGCCGCTCCGTCTGCTGTTTTCATCTCATTCTCCGTAAAATAAAGAATCGTCTCTGAAATCGGAAGCAGTACCTCCTTAAAGCTGTAATCCGACTTCTGATCCCAGACAATCTCTTCCCAGCTGTTCAGCAGACCATAACGAACTACATCTGTATCTGAAAAGCATCCTGTCCCCTGGTAAATTTTCGGTCCATACACATCATAGGATTTCTGCAAAATTTCAAAAATATTCTGCATCTCATCACTGCTGACTCGTTTTCCCATCAGATACCCCTTTCTTATAATCACATTTTATAAAATTCTGCAAGACCATCAAAATCTATCAGAATAAAGCGCTTATTACCATAACAGATCAGACCTCTGTCCGTAAGAACCTTACAGGCACGAGATACATTTTCCCTTGGTGCACCAACCAGATCTGCCATCAGGGTAATGGTAAGATCAATATCTATCATCACCCCTTCTTCCGTATCTACGCCAAAATCACGACCGAGCTTCCATAATTTTGCAGCTATTTTTCGCTCCATCTGCATATTTCCGGTCGTATTCTTTAGCTGGTGCCCCATTCGCCAGAGATTTCTCTCATACTCTCTCAAAACAGCTCTTGTCAAAGCATGGCTCTGTTCCATAAGCTGAAGAAACTGTTTTTCTGCAATTTCTATCACCTGCACCGGACAGGCAGCCTCACAAAAAAGTGCATTCGGCTTTTTGCTTACAATGCTCTGATTTAAAAGCCGTCCTTTTCCCAGGATAAAAATCACCTTTCGATTTCCATGCTTGGTCAGATTATAAAGCATCACTTCGCCGGAATACACAAAATATACTGTTTTGGTTCTGCTTCGTGAATGAAAAATCACTTCTTTTTTCTTATAAGAAACAACTTCACTTTCATTAAGCAGATTCTGCAGAATATCCTTTGGGATTTCTTTAAAAAAATCCATCTTCTCCAGTTCCCTGAGTGTTATCTGTCCCATTGTATCAACCTCACTGGTATAGCTTTTGCAGTTTCTGATAATAAACTACTCTTGTCTCGCTTTCCTTTTGTATTATAATGAAAAAGTTTATCGTTTTCCGTGATGTATATCACATTTTTATTCCTGAATCCGTATCATTACAGACAGTCAGCTCAAAATGGTTTCTGTTTGTTTTTATAAGTCCTTCTTTTTGCAGCTTTGATATCTCCGCAGACATTGCCGCACGGTCAATACAAAGATAATCTGCCAGCTGCTGCCGGTCAAAAGGAATGTCAAAGGATAAAGATGCCTGTCTGATAGATACCGCCGACAAATAGGACAACAGCTTATCCCTGGTCGTTCGTTTACCCACATGTGTGATCTTATCGTTGAGGATCAGGATCTTATTTGCCAGGACACCGACCAGGTTACGAATCAGCTTCTGATGATGATCACATACTGTTGGACAGGAAACCAGAAGTCTTTGAACATTTAAAAAAATAATCTCACAATCTTCATCTGCTACCACACTGACATTCAGAACAGCTCCCGGACTTGCTGCATATGGTTCACCGAAAAAATCTCCTGCATGACATTTTGACAGAATATTCCGATGTCCCCAGAGGTCTTCCTGAATAACAAGAACACAGCCTGCCACCACAAGTCCCATTACTTCGGTAGAATCTCCGGCTCTGAAAATATAAGAATCCCGTTTTCTGGAGATTGTTGCTGCATTTACACAGTGCAGTATGGATAATATCTCATTATCAGTAAGACCTTTAAAGAAAGGACTGGTTCTTAAAATGGGTAAATATTTTTTCAAAATTAATCCTCCTGTTGGAAATCAAACATACACGTTGTAATTATTATACTATACTCCTAACAGAAACCAAGGATAAATATTACCGGCCGAGGATAAAATAATAAGAAAGATCATTCGAAAAATCACAGAATAAAAGGAGAATACAATAATGGATAAAAAAATGTTTTGTTTTCAGTGTGAACAGACCGTCGGATGTACAGGCTGCACGGGAAATGCCGGTGTCTGTGGAAAAAAAGCAGATACAGCGAAATTACAGGACGAACTGACAGGTGCGTTGATCAGTCTGGCTAAAGCTGCCGACAGCACGGAAACTATTTCAAAAAGAACCGGACAGATCATAATCGAAGGACTGTTTACTACAGTTACAAATGTAAGTTTTGACAATGCTGCAATCGAAAATATGATACAAAAAGTCAGAGCTGAAAAAGAAAGACTGGCTCCTGACTGCAGAACAGAGGAATATGATCTTCAGCAGCTGTGGAATGCCAACGAAGATATCCGCTCTTTGAAATCTCTTATTCTCTTTGGTATCCGCGGAATGGCTGCCTATGCCTATCATGCAAATGTTCTGAATTATGAAGATGCCGAAGTGAATCAGTTCTTCTGCGAAGCATTATCTAAGATTGGTTATGAAGAAAGCACAGAATCACTGCTTTCTACAGTACTCAAAACAGGAGAGATCAATCTGAAGTGCATGGCACTTCTTGATAAGGCAAATACAGAAACCTATGGAACACCAGAGCCAACTGATGTTACACTTACGGTAGAAAAAGGGCCTTTTATTGTCGTGACCGGACATGACCTGAAAGACCTTCAGCTTTTGCTTGAACAGACTGAGGGAAAAGGAATCAATATCTATACACATGGTGAAATGCTCCCTGCCCATGCCTATCCATTCTTAAAGAAATACTCTCACCTGAAAGGCAATTTCGGAACTGCATGGCAGAATCAGCAGAAAGAGTTTGACCATCTTCCGGCCCCGATCCTCTACACTACCAACTGTCTGATGCCTCCAAAAAGCAGCTACGCTGACAGAGTGTTTACAACAGAAGTGGTTGCCTTCCCGGGAGCTGTCCATATTGACGAGAAGAAAGATTTCACACCGCTTATTGAAAAAGCACTGGAGCTGGGTGGTTACAAAGAAGATCAGATGTTCTCCGGTATCAACGGCGGAAAAAAAGTAACAACCGGTTTTGGTCATGCAGCCATCCTGTCCCATGCAGGTACTGTAGTAGAGGCTGTAAAATCAGGTGCGATCCGCCATTTCTTCCTGGTTGCCGGCTGTGATGGTGCCAAGCCAGGTCGAAACTATTATACGGAATTTGTAAAGCAGACACCTTCTGACAGTATCGTTCTCACCCTGGCATGTGGAAAATTCCGTTTCAATGATCTCGATCTGGGAGAGATCGGTGGTCTTCCACGACTGATGGATATGGGTCAGTGTAATGATGCTTATGGTGCGATCCAGGTTGCTGTGGCACTTGCAGATGCATTTGGATGTTCTGTAAATGAGCTTCCGCTTTCCTTCGTACTCTCCTGGTATGAACAGAAAGCAGTCTGTATCCTGTTAACCCTCCTGCATCTGGGTATCAAAAATATCCGTCTTGGTCCTTCTCTTCCGGCGTTCCTTTCTCCTAATATTCTGAACTTTCTGGTTGAAAATTATGGTATTGCACCTATCACCACACCGGAAGAAGATATCAAAGCACTGATGAACCAGTAAAAGTAAATTTTTCAAAGCCTTTACAAAATCAACAAAGCCGATACAGGATTCCAAAAGTCCTGCATCGGCTTTATTTACAGGTCTGAAGACTCGGATCAGCCGACAACACTTTTAAACATGTGCAGCGATATTCTGATGGAGTTAAATGATAACGTTTTTTAAACAATCTGCAAAAATAATCAACGTTATGAAATCCGCTTTCATAAGCGATCGTTTTTACTTTTTTATTCGTATTTTTCAATAACCAGGAAGCTGCCTGAAGTCGATATCCTATCAGATAATTAACCGGTGTAGTATGTAAAAAACGGTGGAACAAATTAAGTGCAGTACTTTTGCTGATTCCTATATGCGAAGCAATTTCATCCAGAGACAAATTGCGATTATAGTTTTCATGTATATATTGCATGATCAACTGCACCCTTTTCTGTGCAACTTCATCCACTGTCTGTACATCTCCTTTATCAGATAACTTTACATTTTCATAAAAAGTCAGCCATAAATCCTGCAGCAATGCCAAAGTAGCAAGTTCTCTTATTTTCTCATTCCTCTGTATTTCCATTATTTTTATCATAGTTTGTATGATCTTTGTTTGCCATAGTTCATCAGGCTGAAAACGCTGGAAATATATATTCGATGAAATGATTGGCAAGATATATTTCTTATAGATCAGGCTGTTCTCCGGCGCAATAAATTCCGGCATACATACAAAGTTAGGAATGATACCACCTGATGATGCGTAAAAGCGGTGCAATATTTTAGAATTAATAAAAATTGCTTCTCCTTCTGACAATATAATCTGTTTTTCTCCTATTCCGCATGTAACTTGTCCGGACTCGACATATAAAAACTCAAATTCTCTGTGCCAGTGCCACTCAATACAATGAAAATCAAACAATTCCAGATTATCATAATAATACTGGAACGGATAATCACTGCTTCCATGCTGTTTAATTTCCATGAACTCCTCGTCTGTAAGTATTTTATTATAATCCATCCCATATCACGTTCTTTCTTTTTTACGATATTATACAGTATTTCTACAATTTAATTCAATGTATATATCTGATATTTGCTATATAATCAAGTAAAAAAAGAAAAGAGGTATTCTTATGATTTTTAAATGGATGAATGAAAGTGAGATCAACATTGAGGGCGACAAAATTGAAATAACCGCACCACCCAGAACAGACTTTTTTGTGGAAGTATTGATGAATATGAAGATTGAACATAAAACTGTTAAAAACATTCGGAGAGGAAAATAAAAAATGAATGCTGTAAAAAAAACTAACTACCATAAGACAAAAATAGCCTGTTATATGGGATTTATCACACAGGCTATTGCGGCAAACTTCGCACCGCTTCTTTTTTTGAAATTTCACAGTGACTACCATATTTCTCTCGGTAACATTGCTCTGATATCCACTTTCTTCTTTTTCACACAGCTTCTGGTTGATCTGTTCTGTGCCAAATTCGTAGATCATATCGGATATCGTGTGTGCATTGTTGCATCAGAAATATTTGCTGCATTGGGTCTGCTTGGACTGGCATTTTTACCTGATTTTTTACCTGATCCTTTTATTGGAATTATATGTAGTGTTATTGTTTATGCCATCGGAAGCGGTTTAATAGAAGTACTTTGCAGTCCTATTATCGAGGCCTGTCCGTTTGAAAACAAAGAAGCAACTATGAGTCTGCTCCATTCGTTTTACTGTTGGGGAGCTGTTGGGACAATTTTGATTTCCAGCTTATTTTTCCTGATATTTGGAATAGACAGTTGGAAGTGGCTCGCCGTAATATGGGCAATCATTCCTGCAGTTAATACTTATAACTTCATGACCTGTCCCATTGAATCTCTGGTTGACAATGGTTCTGGAATGGGAATTAAGGATCTGTTTTCCAAACCATTTTTCTGGGTTGCAATATGTCTGATGATCTGTTCCGGAGCTTCTGAACTTGCAATGGCTCAATGGGCATCTGCTTATGCAGAATCAGCACTGGGATTATCAAAAGCTCTGGGAGATCTAACAGGTCCATGTATGTTTGCAGTAACAATGGGAATCAGCCGTATAATTTTTGGTAAATATGGAGAGCAGTTAGATTTAATGAAGTTTATGAGTGGTTCAGGCATATTATGCGTTGTCTGTTATCTGCTTACTGCTTTGTCATCCAACCCGATCATCGGACTGATCGGTTGTATTGCATGTGGATTTTCAGTTGGAATCATGTGGCCTGGAACCATCAGTATTTCCTCAAAAACTTTTCCAACAGGTGGAACGGCTATGTTCTCTCTTCTTGCCATGGCAGGAGATTTAGGTGGCAGCATTGGACCTGGAATTGTTGGTCGTATCACTCAGAATGCTGGAAATAATATTAAGATTGGCATGGGATTCGGACTTATTTTTCCAGTAATTCTATTGTTTATGTTATTCCTGCTGTATCGGAAGAAGATATCAAAGCACTGACTTATTGATTGTAATTATATTTTTTCACTCTGCAAACCCGGAAGCTGTATCATCACTTTGTTGCCAGATACTATAGACCTGATACAACATTGATCGGAACCTGAAGATTTCTGGTAAAATTGTCATGATTTCCGCATGCCAGCATCTTCATCTGTACCCGCATTGCAGAACTCAGATTTAATATCATCATGATCGCAGTACGTGCCACACGTTCTGTGCTGTATGCCAGGATATTACAAACTGTAATCCCCTTCTTCCGTGCTGCTATCAGTCGGCCATGATCTCCGAAGAGCCACATAGGATATTAAAAAGTTTGCAAACCAACCGGCTGGTACAGCAAGCCAGACAAATACAATGCCAAAACGCGGTGCACAGATCAAAGCAACCGACAGGCGGATCGCCAGGTTCACCATATTTGCAATGAGGAACGGGCGCATGATCCCAAGACCACGAAGAACCCCATCGGTTGCCATTTTGATTCCCATAAAGATGAAGAAGTAACCAAGCCATCTCATATAACCCTCGGATACCTGATAGGCCAGGGCAGTTCCATCTTTACCAAGGAATAGCGAGGAAATCTGCGTGTGCAGTGTTTCAATGACTATAAAAGCAAGAACTGCAAAACATACATCTAACACCAGTGCAGCGTGATATCCTTTTTTGATCCGTTCAATTTTCTTTGCGCCAAGATTCTGGGAAACATATGGGGAAACCGCATTGCCAATGGATACAAAAATCAATGAAAAAACATTCTCTACCCGCATCGTCGCCGCATACCCCGCAAGTGCCTGTGTACCGAAGGGATTTACAACTGCCTGTACGATCATCATACCGATGGACACTGTAGACTGCTGAAGAACCGAAGGTACAGCAATTTGAAGCATGGAATGTAACTCCTGCCTGTCAAACCAGTCAAAGCGACTTTTATATCGACGCATCCGGCTAAGGAAAAGCAAAAGCGAAAACACCGCAGAAATTCCCTGTGCTATAAGAGTCGCAAGGGCTGCACCAAACACACCGAGACCAAGTCCGGCCACCATCCAGAGATCCATAAAAATATTTAAGATTGACGAAAATATCAGGAGCCCCAGCGGGATTTTTGATTCGCCTATGGAAGTAAACATATTGGAAAGAATGTTATACATAAACAGAAAAGGAAATCCCACGAAATAGACCCGCAGATATAACACTGCATCATCCAGTATATCGCCAGGGGTTTGTAACACACTCATCATCCAGTGGGAAAAGCAAAATCCAAAAACCCCAAGGACTATACTTAGAATTAAAAAGCTAAACAAAGATGTTGACACGATGGTCTTCATTTTTCCATACTTCCTGGCACCGAAATAACGGCTCACCAGCACACCGGCACCGACACCTGCTCCCAGTGCCACACAAATAAAAACATTGGTCAGCGCTGCACAGGCCCCGACAGCTGCAAGTGCGGAGGAACCAACAAATTGGCCGACGATGATAGAGTCAGCCATATTGTATATTTGCTGAAAAAAGCTGCCCAAAATCATTGGCATTGCAAAAACCGTCAGCGCTTTAAGAGGCGCATCTGTGATCAAATATTCATCTTTTGACATTATCATATTCCTCCACAGGTTTCATAATTTCACTTATTGCTACACTGCCCGGCGTTATCAGCTGCAGCTGCAATACGATCTTATCACGTAGTGACATGCTCCCACCACTTAAATCTTACGATTTTGAAGTGGGGGTTTCCTGCTCAATTACCCTTTAGGGCAAAGCTAAAACAGGCTATCCCCGCGTGTCCCGCGGTTTTGTTTTTTATGTTTATCCGGTTACGGATTTTTTTCTTGTGCCGTCAGGCACATTCTTTATAGATTC
>NZ_JALIFS010000020.1:0-34543 GCF_022868965.1 Blautia sp. NSJ-140
TACCATGAGCAGCCACCGAGAGTTGAATACGGATTAACGGAACTCGGAACAAAAATGCTTCCAATTGTTAATTCACTTGCTGACTTTGGTAACTACTATAAATCACTTATTGAACAGAATTAAGTACGTTAGTATTTGAAAAGCTTGAACAATCGGAATTTATAAAGGAGAATATTGATGAAACTATTTTTATGTTCGCACTTTTCAAGTGTGGGAAGTCTGATAAAGGAAGAAATTGAAAATAAGAAAGTCGCATTTATTCCAACAGCTTCACTGCGTGAAGGCTACACCGGTTATGTCGGCTCGGCTCGAAAATTATTCAAAAAGTTGGGAGCAATCGTAACTGAAATTGATATTTCAACGGAGGCTTATTCAACGATACAGTCTGTTTTTGAAGAAGCAGATGTGATATATTTTACCGGCGGAAATTCTTTCTTTCTTATGGACCAGCTCCGTAAAACGGGAACTGATGGGCTACTGAAAAAGGAATTGGCAAATGGAAAATTGATGATCGGCGAGTCGGCAGGCGCAATTATATGCGCTCCAAGCATCCAATATATCGAGCAAATGGATGAAAAGCCAGAGGACTACTCACAAGAAGATGATGCAGGGCTTGATTTGATTGATTTCTATGTTCTTCCGCATTATCTTACAGCACCATTTAAGAAAGTTACCGAGAAAATAATGACTGAGTTTTCGGATTTGAATCTATGCCCAATTAACAACCGTCAGGGAATTGTAATTGATGGTGAAGGTTCAAAGGTTATTTGCAAAGACTAATTTGAAAATTCAAGTTTACAGAACTGAATCAAAAGAGCTCGAAGGAGCTCTTTTTCCTTTTTTATAATAGTATCATTATGGTATAATAGAGACATTAAAATCGGTATTTAACGAGGAGGTAATGATTATGAGTAGAAATATAAAAGGTGGTTTTTTAACATTAAGTAGTGTTGTTGGTATTGTAGGAATGATAATAGCGGCAATGCAAAATCCAGCAACTGCATGGGTAACGCCACCTGGAAGAATGATTATAAGTATTTTAGAAAATGGATTATTGATTCCTACGGTTTTATTCCTTGTTCTTTTTATTTATGGATTGTATATTCTCCTAACGGAGAAAAACGATTGAGCAATACCGGTTTGTCGAATTAAGAAAACCGGTATTTGTGGAGGAGGAATTCTGTAATGAGATTTTTTGAAAATACCCGTAAGCCACAAGGCTTCGGCGGAAAATTGATGACGAAGATGATGAACAGCGGTCACGCCAAATTATCGCAATGGGGATTCTCAAATATCTCCGCGAAGTCTGATGCTGAAGTTCTTGACGTCGGCTGTGGCGGCGGAGCAAATATTGCGGTCTGGCTTGATAGATGTAGAAATGGCCACGTGACAGGAATGGATTATTCTGAGGTTAGTGTGGCAGAATCTCAAAAATTGAACGCCCTCGCCATTAAACAAGGGAAATGTAATGTAGTTCAAGGAGATGTATCTGCTATACCCTTTTCTGACGCGACTTTTGATTATGTTTCTGCCTTCGAAACAGTTTACTTTTGGCCAGGATTAGTAAAATGCTTTTCCGAGGTCAACCGTGTGCTGAAAAGCGAAGGCATATTCCTGATTTGTAACGAGAGTGACGGAACGAATGCCGCAGATGAAAAATGGACAAAGATGATCAATGGTATGAAGATTTACACATCTAAACAACTTGTTGCCGCTTTGAAAGAAGCGGGTTTTACAGAGATCAAAACGTATTCAAATGCAAAAAATCATTGGATAAGTATTGTTGCAACGAAATAGCCAAATTCAAGTTTGTAGGGCAAATAAGCTGTTTATTTGACTAGAAAAAAGAATTACAATTAATAACGCCGGTGCGGGATTTTGGTATCCAGTGCCGGCATTATTGATTCTACAGGGGCTTGGGGGTGTAGCCACCAAATATATTATTCATTTTCGTTTTCAGAAAGTTTGTTAAGGATCCATTCCTGATTGATAACAATATCCTCATCAGCGCGGAGATCTTTTAAATCATTGTAATGTGAAGAAGCAAGTTCATATGTATTGTCGATATTAATTGCATCAGTGGCCTCACCCAGGATGAAGATAGCTGTATCTGCCACGATGCTCAACCACAGAAATTTGAAATTGTTCCAGAAGTTTGGATTGGAATTCATCAAAACTATTGGATGTGGCAGCGCATTCATCAATCGCATTTCGCAAATATTCTTTCTGTGTTAGGAATACAGTGGATGTTGGTTTGAGACCAGCTTCGATAATTTTCTGATTGATCTCATCCAGTTTTTGCTGGCCGTATTTCTGTGCCATATACTCTTTCTGAGTGATTTTTCTTTCAGCCGGAGCAAGAGGATCTATGATTGATTTGCTTCTCAAGCAGAAGTTTTCTTAGATATTCAGAACGTGAGATTGAAAAACAAGCAGCTCCTTGATCCAGCAAATTGAGTTCGACATCTGTCAGTTGTACTGCAACAAAACGTCTGTTATTGAGAGGGTATGGGAGATCCCCATCAAGATAAAACCCATAGGTTGACGGGAGGCCAAATGGCAATACCGTTAAACCTGGGTGGATCTTGCTCTTATTTGTACCCCTCTATATAACAAAACGCTCAGAGGCTGTTTTACAGTGGGGGAAAAGAAAAAATATCAAAAAATTGATGATTAATGGTGAGCTTGTGATAGAATGAAAAAAAGAGAAAAGCATAGAGGATGTAGTTGTGGAGAATATTTGTTATGATTAGAAAGATGCTGAACGGAGATATCGATAGAGTTGCTGACATATGGTTAAAGACAAATCTGAAAGCACATTGTTTTATTTCCGATCAATACTGGAAAAGTAATTATGAATTAGTGAAAGAAATGATGTCACAATCCGAAGTCTATGTGTATGAAGATGATAAAGTGATTCAAGGATTTGTAGGACTAAATGATGAATATATCGAAGGTATTTTTGTTTCTGATGAAATGCAGTCGTGCGGCATAGGTAAGCTTTTATTGGATTATATTAAGGATAAAAAAGTTAGATTACAATTAAATGTATACCAGAAGAATGCCAGAGCAATTTCTTTTTACCAAAGAGAAGGGTTCATTATTCAATGTGAAGGTTTTGATGAAGCCACTGGTGAAAAAGAATACACCATGCTATGGAAACAGAAATCGGAATAAGAAGGAGATAGACTATTGAGAGCATACGAGAATAAAGACGAACTTAAAAACGAAATAAATAAAAGCTTTGCAAAGTATATTTCGGAATTTAATGATATTCCAGAATCCTTAAAAGACAAAAGGGTTGATGGTGTTGATCGAACTCCAGCAGAAAATCTTGCTTACCAGGTTGGCTGGACAACTCTCGTTCTTAAATGGGAAGCAGACGAAAGAAAGGGGATTGATGTCAAAACTCCTTCAGATGATTTTAAGTGGAATCAGCTTGGTGAATTATATCAATGGTTTACAGATATATACGCTCATCTGTCGATACAAGAGTTGAAAGATATATTGAATGAGAATGTGCATTCTATTTATGCGATGATAGATTCGCTAAGTGAGGAAGAATTATTCAAACCACATATGAGAAAATGGGCTGACGAAGCAACTAAAACAGCTGTCTGGGAAGTATACAAGTTCATACATGTTAACACAGTTGCCCCATTCGGAACATTTAGAACTAAGATTAGAAAATGGAAAAAAATAGCACTATAAAGTAAAGAATCTTTTAGCTTATATGAGAAGAACGGGAATAATCACAACAGATTCCGAGAATCAAAAGAGGTCATCTTGGATACTTGTTAAGAATTTAATTAATTTCAGGAAAAAATGCAGAAATCTAATGTTACGATGTTCTACAATCTCCGTCATAATAAAAATATCTCCATCATTTCAAAAGAGAATGACGGAGATATTTCGCCCTGCTTATTCTTGTAGTAACCAATCGGCTATATCGTGAATTTCGATTTCTTCATAGCTATATAGGGGATGTTTGGTTCTGCGGGCATTGCTTAATTTACTGACGAAGACGATGAAGCAATGAAAAACACGATTAAAATGCGGGATAAACACTGCTTCTAAAGAATATAATATGATTGTGGAATAGAAATACGCAACAAGTTACAAAAATCTATTTCAATGTCCAGCTGATATATTGATTTTTGAAGTCCATCCGGATATGCTAGAATAGAAAAATGCAACATGTTGCAAAAATCTTTTATAGTGAGGCTTTAAGATGAAGATTCACAGAGATTTTTATTTGGATAAATTGATAAAAAGAAAGAATAATGGATTGATTAAGGTAATTACTGGTATTCGTCGATGTGGAAAATCCGTATCCCATTTCCTTATTATTCAATCAATCATTAATTGTAAAAATTAAGAAGCATTTCAATCAGTTCACCATGTCACTTTTATTTTGTGTTATAATGTGTTATCAGATTTGTTACCCTTGTATTTTCCCTTATCAGAGTTCGTAAACACTGGCGGGACGATATAACACAAGGGAAACAATAAGGGAAAGCTCACCTGCGACAAATCCGGTGTTTTCAAGGGTTTACAGAGAATTTAATAACAAAATATAACAGTTATTAAATCTCTTAAAACAGGTGAAATCTCAATCGGAAGTCGTGGAGGTGATTTTATTATGATTTTGTGCTTTTCAGGAACCGGCAACAGCCGTTATATAGCGAAAAAAATTGCAGTTGAATTGCAGGACGAGATTGTAGATGTGAATGCGAAAATCAAGGCAGTAGATTATTCGCCAATAAAAACAGGTGAGAATGTAGTCGTTGTAACTCCGACTTATGCGTGGCGTATTCCCCGAATTGTGTCGGATTGGCTTTCCAAAACGAAATTGCTTTCTGCAAAACGTATTTGGTTTGTTATGAACTGCGGCAGTGAAATTGGCAATGCGTCAAAATATAACCGTAGTCTTGCTGAGCAAAAGCACTTATGTTATATGGGTACATCTCAAATTCTTATGCCGGAAAACTATATTGCCATGTTCGATGCACCCCAGGCAGAGGAAGCAAGAAAAATTGTAAAAAATGCTGAGCCTACTATTGAGGATACCATTGCCTGTATTAAGACAGAGCAACCTTTCCCTGTACCACGAAACAATCTCTACGACCGTTTTATGAGTGGTCCGGTAAATCCGGTTTTTTATCAGTTCTTCGTGAAGGCTACTGCATTTCAGACAGATGATACTTGTATCGGATGCGGTCAATGTGTTAAAAACTGCCCAAAGAATAACATTGCACTTGAAAACGGAAAGCCGATATGGGGGAATCAATGTACTCACTGTATGGCATGTATTTGTTATTGCCCCACAGAAGCAATAGAGTATGGCAAAAAGAGCATAGGAAAGCCGCGTTATCATTTTGAGCAGTTAAAGATGAAATGATTTGTAAAGTGTCGATAACGTGGAATTTAACTGAGAAAACCCCAGTTTGCATTGATGATAAGCAGTTCATCTGAATCCTGTTCAATATATGAATATGAGCAGGATTTTTCTATTTACAACAATATTTTTTAGGGGATGTTTGGTTCTGGCAATAATCATTTTCGGATAAGCATCTCGAATCTGAAGCAGAGGAGAACATTCTCTCTCAAATGTTTCCTGCCCGGAAATGTTGTTGCTGACCTGAAGATAAAACTTCTCGCTACCTCTCTGAGCCACAAAGTCGATTTTCTTTTGATAGAGCTTGCCGACATAAACATCGTATCCACGGCGAAGAAGCTCGATGCAAACGATGTTTTCATATACTCTGCCATAATCCATATTTCTGCTTCCCAGTATTGAATATCGAATACCGCTGTCACACAAATAGAACTTTTCAGAGCTTTCAAGGTATTTCTTTTTTCATTTTTCGAAACCGCTTCGTTGTACTTAGTATACCGTCTGCTAAAAGTATATGAAAGATGTCGCTTTCAAAAACACAAATTTTTTTATTTTTTGAAAGTGGAAACTATGTAAAGGCAACCCGATTCTTTACTGAATTTCAAGTAAAATGCAGAAATTTCAAAAAGATTGCTTTTGACCACTGTAAAACATGCTCTGAGCGTTTCGTTATATGAAGGGATAATTTTTCTTTCATATTTCAAAGAAAAGAGGATAAAGAAATGTCAGAGAAAAGATGTTATACAGTTCAGGAGTTACAGGAAATCTTAGGAGTCAGCAGACCTACTATTTATAACCTTTTGAAGAAAAAGGAATTCCGGTGTATCAATTCTGAATGGAAATCAAATCAAGACACACAGTCATTTAATGAAAATATCGAGAAGGAATACCAGAAACTTTTGGAAACACTGTCTCCGGAACAAGAGAAAGTGCCTACGGAGTACTGTGATGAAATATTTGCCAGCGGAGCAGAAACAGAAGAGTTTTTCTATCGCCTGGGTATAAAGGATGGACTGAGATTAAAAAGTACGGTAAAATCTGTATTAGAAATGATGTCGTGAAATTGGAATTGTAGAAGAAATAGATGATTCAGTTGTCGTAAATTTGCGACAACTGAATAAGACGGTAAAACGAAGTATGCTTTAGAATTATTAGTTCTGGTAAATCCGTTGGTTGTGCGGACTTATGCACTGCTATTTGATGTAAACTGATAACATCAGAATTAGATAAATCAGAAAAAAGAGATAAAGGAGAAGAGATATGTGGCGGCCGGATTTTTTTATTCAAAGACTTTTAAAATCATAGCGACAGTAATCATTAGTGTTGAGCTGATAATCATAATTACATTGAATGTAGTGGATCTTTACTGTGATGAACCGGGACGTAACAGTACGAGCAACAGCTATTCCAGTAAATCCCAAAGAAGTTATTCTTCCGGCAAGAAGAGTAAATACATACAGTAATTCTTATTCATCCAGAAGAAACGATTCTTATGATGTTTATAATTATGATGACCCGGATGATTTCGCTGATGACTGGGCAGAGGAATTTGGTGGTGGAAATTATGATGGCGGATATGATGATGCGTATGATTATTGGGAGGAGAACTACGGGAAATAATAATGCAAGGAAATTGTGGAGGTAAATTTGTTGAAAGAAAGTACATATCAAACTCCTTGTGGAACGATTCATTATTGGTCAAGTATTCTGAGGTTGGATACAACGACGCTTGTATTTCTTCCGGGGCTGACTGCTGACCATAGACTGTTTGATAAACAGGTTGAGCACTTCGTGAAAAAATATAATATTATTGTATGGGATGCACCGGCTCATGCCTCCTCTTGGCCGTTCCGGTTTGAATTTGATCTGTTTGATAAGGCAAAATGGCTGAATGGGATTCTTGAAAAAGAAGAAATCAGAAAACCGATTATAATCGGCCAATCAATGGGAGGATATGTGGGACAGGCTTATGCACAATTGTATCCCGACCGGCTGGCAGGCTTTATCTCCATTGATTCGGCACCGTTGCAGAGAAACTATGTGACATCAGTGGAAATCTGGCTTCTGAAAAGAATGGAACCAATATATACACATTACCCATGGAAGTTGCTTTTGAAATCCGGAACTGAGGGAGTTGCAACTTCTAATTATGGCAGAAACCTGATGAAGGAAATGATGTTGGTCTATGATGGTGATCAGCATCGTTATGCACAAATTGCAGGGCATGGATTTCGTATTCTGGCAGAGGCGATGGAAAAGGAGCTGCCATATGAAATTAAATGCCCTTCCCTGTTGATATGTGGTACAAAGGATCATGCCGGTTCATGTATTCGGTATAACAGAGCATGGCATCGGAAAACGAAAATTCCTTTAAAGTGGATTGAAGGGGCCGGTCATAATTCTAATACAGATAAACCGGAGATGATAAATAGTTTACTAGAAGAATTCCTCTCGAAGGTTTTATGAGAGGCAACTTAAAGTTATTTGAATTAAAAAAGCGAATAGAGAGAAAAAGTAATGAAAAATATATTGATTATTTCAAGCTCACTTGGTAATCTGAATGGTTTTGTAGAGCATCTGGAAGAATACAGGATTGCAGGAAAAATATATGCAGCAAACGTGATGGATGCTGGATTGGTCAAGAATCAAAGTGTTTTCCAAAAAGCCTACGATATGGGATATTCTATTTAAGCTGTTGAAAATCGAGAAAACCATACACAACCTGATGGAAAATCCATGTAGCCAATATCGAAGAAGTGTAAAGAACTTATTATGTCTGTTGGAAAGAGCGGTGAAAAGTTATGAAGCTATTATTTAAACAAAGGCTGTTTTCATGGTTTGACAGCTATGATATCTATGATGAAGCAGGCAACACTGTTTATGTAGTAAAAGGTCAGTTGTCCTGGGGACATAAGCTTGTAATTTATGATGCCTATGGAAATGAAGTAGGAATGGTTGTTCAGAAAGTTCTTACCTTCCTTCCTAAATTTGAGATTTATAAAAACGGCAGTTATATAGGATGCCTGAGCAAAGAATTCTCATTCCTGACGCCACATTATAATATTGATTACAATGGATGGCATATTGATGGAACCATTATGGAATGGGACTATAGCATTCTTGATCGAAGTGGATATTTAATTGCACGGGTCAATAAAGAACTGTTTCATATGACTGATACATATGTCATTGATGTACAGAATCCAGGAAACGCGTTGGATGCTCTGATGTTTGTATTGGCAATCGATGCAGAAAAATGTTCCAGGAATTAAATAGTTGATCTTGTTACTGTAATTATTCGGAGGATGAAGCATGGGAATATTCAAAAAGAAAATCGTGAAAAAAACATATGACCGAGAACATATGAAACCAGTAATTCGTGCAAGCATTTGTACCGGAGAAGAAGTAGCAGGGTTCAAAGACATACGGACCGGAAAAATCGAAGAAATCATGCTGATCAGATCACTGGAAGACTTAGAAAAATTCAAAGCGATATATGAGATAGCAGAGGAAATTGCAAAAGAATATTAGACATTGGACAAGGAAGAGATGTTGTCATGAGAACTATAGGTAATATCCTTTGGTTTATATTTGGAGGATTACTGGGCGGACTGGCATGGATTTTTGCAGGATGCATGCGGTCAATGTGTCAAAAACTGCCCGATGAATAACATTGCACTTGGAAACGGAAAGCCGATATGGGGGAATCAATGTACTCACTGGATGGCATATAACGCCGATACAGGATTTTTATAATCCTATACCGGCGTTTGTTGGTTACGAGAGAATGTGTTTTACGCTTACTTTCCAAATGTATTGCTGGATTTAGCTGCAGCTTTAGCTGCCATGGTGTTGGTGGACTCAGACAAGGAAGTTGTCGGCGCGACCGGACACATCAGTACTCGTCCTGTTCCACGATAAACATTTACCAGGCCCTCTCCGCTAACTGCAGATCCTACAAGTGTTTTTGTAGATCTTTCTACGGTGAATTCAAGATTTGATGACCAGCATACAGCAAGATTTCCATCAATTTTCAGTTCATCATTTTCCAATATGACTTCAATCAATTCATCTTCAGGAACATTAGATTCCAGTGCAGCTACACCATTTCCCTGCAAACTCAGATTAAACAGACCTTCGCCACCTAGTACGGCTGATGAAAGGTTCTTTCTGGCTACAACTTTACTTTTTACATTTGCATCACAAGCCAGGAACATGCCATCTTCAATTGTCATTCCGGCTGATCCCCACTTGCCAACATCTGCAAGAATAATGTATTTATATGTTGGTTCCAGTACCAGACAGCCTTCGCCAACATATTCCGGTTTAACTGCGGTTTCTTTTGTAACGGCACCTTTGATTGCTTTTCCAAGGAAATCTCCGATGCCTTTTACGCCAGATGTAGCTCGTACATTTCCGCCCATCCATTGCATGGCACCGGCTTGGATAACAGCTGAATGGTCTTTATCAATATCAATAACAACCTGTCTTCTTCTGACATTCATTTTACTCATGAAATACTCATTCATTGCATTCATAGGTGAAACGCTGGCATCCTGTACATATTCAAGTACATGGAAGTTCCCGATACTTTTCGCATATTTTCTGTTTTCATTTTGTAAGTTTTCAATTCGCATAGCATAATCTCCCTTTTAATAATCTATGATGTTGCTCGGATATGCTTATTATAAAAGAGTCAGCATAGATAGAAAACAATTCGTGCAGAGAAATATAAAGACGGAATTCTCAAAATTCGAGAAATATAAAGATGCAATTCCTCATGGTGGATGTGTATTATGAAAAATAAATTTGTTATAGTGACAATATCAACAAAAAAGTAGAATGTAAATGGGGTGATCAGATGGAAGTGGCACAGAGAATTCGATTGATCCGGATAATAGAAAAGATGGAGAAAAATCCGGCATTTAGTAATAAGATTGGTATAAAGAACACATCTGAATATTTATCAGAAAAAGAACAGAAAAAATGAAAGACACATATCAAAATGAGTTTCAGAAGGAGTAAAAAAATGTTATCGTTATTATTTACAATTTGTATGATTTGGTTTGTTGGAAAATTTTTTATATTTGGATTAAAAGCATCCTGGGGAATTATGAAACTACTTTGCACAGTTATTTTCTTCCCAGTGATATTGATTGGTATGGTTGTAGGTGGACTGATGTATATTGCATTTCCATTGTTGATCATCGGTGGCATTATAGCATTGGTGACATCACGTTCATAATGGATCAGGAGGAGAAAACAGAAAGTATCATCAATCAATTACAGCGTATGTAAAGGAAAAGGCAATGAATCAGAAATGGTTCATTGCCTTTCGTCACGTAATGGCTTGTTTTAATTTTTCTTTTTCGGCGTTTAAGAGTTCAAGATTAAGCCCCTGTTCTCCGGCTGTCTTATCTACCCAAAGATTCAAAGAGTCTATGGCTAAAGAAATTTCATCAAGTTTTTTACTGATATAAGCAAAATCTTTCATTTCATCATCGCTGATCTTACCGTCACGGGCAATCTGGATCAGGCGACCGGTAAGAGGATTGATTTCATTTAGACTGGCAATTGTCTCCAAAATGATATTTGACAGATCTGTCACTTCTACTTCTGGAACATAACGATGGCCGATTTCGCATTTGTGAGAGCAATAATAATTGCAAAGCTCTGGTCTTTTGTAGGCATCTGCCATCTGGAGGATATCATAAGGTGTAGGTTCTTGTGTTTCATATTCAAATTTTTCAATTTTTGAATCAGAGACAGCATCCATTTTTTCACTGGCCTCTGCTCTTGTAAGGCCTGCCGCTTCTCGGCAAAGCTGGTAAATTGTCTTGTTTTCCCTGGTGGATTGTTTACCCATGAGAATTTCCTCCCCGTATATCGCCAAACATGAGGATTATCAATATTTAAGTCCTCATGCAGGACGTGTATTTCTCGTATGGAGTTTATTATACTTGAATTATCAGTTAACAACAAGCTCAATAATGAATATGAAGTCAAAAATTAATAGTATTTGTAAGGCGTCAGTGGAGTTATTTCCGCTGGCGTTTTTATTTTTTAAATCTTTTTTCATTTCTCCCTAAACTTTCCCAAACTTTTTTGTATTTAGAAGTTGAGAAGGCTACAGATCAAAAATTTGAATCAAAAAGCCGGATTAGCACTTTGAAAATTAAATGAGCTTGCCAGTCCGCCGGAGTCCTGCCAGATAGGATTCCGGATAAGTTCAAGGACAATCGGTCCGAGGATGAACAGAAACAGAGGTTTGCATTGAAACATTGCTGCGGCAATGGCTTTCTTGGCAAAGCAGCGAATTGATAATGATACTCCCGAATGATGTCGGCCAGGAGGAGTGAGGATCCTGGAGACCATACACGATATGGTTGAGGCTGCCTGCGATGGCGCTAACGGACTGGGTGTTCCCTGAGATGGGATGCACACGTGAACAAGACAAACGAGCACTGTATGAAAAAGATTGCCCCGGTGTATTTCGGGGTAACTGACAATAGAAGTCGTGTGGCAGAGGGAAACTTCTGCCATACCCTTGTGTTGCCAGTGAAAAGAAGTGGCAAACAGAAAGGAGATTAAACAGATGAAACCATATCTAAAAGCAGAAGAAATAACTAGAGAGATTAAAGAAAAGTTACCGGTGATTGATGAGGAGACTTTCAGAGAACATTATTGTTCAGAGTGTCTGTATTATGCAGGAAGGATTGATAAGAAGCCGCGTTGTATGCAGCGCCAGTGTTCCTGGGATCAGGAAGAGGAACATTTCGCGCCGGTATTAAGAAGGATGATTCCGATTCTTGATGAGGAATGCATGCAGGCAGAGGAGAGGTATATTGATGCCAAACGCAGAAGAGACGCCGTTCAAGAGATGTTCGCAGAGGAGATTCGCATGGAACGCAGAAAAAAGATCCATGTTACAAATGTGCGTATAATTGTCATGCTCTATGCATCGGATTTTGCTATCAGCAGATGACAGCTCATCCTGTTGATCCGAATGAAAAAATCTAGGGAGAAGAAATTTTGTTTGGTAGGAAAGATTCACTATAGGAATTGTATTTATGTTATACTTGAGTCGATATTGAGAGAGAGGATTTGCTTGATGCTGTAAAATTGATCTTGAGTCGATGAGAAAGATTTCCGATCAAGATAAATAAGAATAAAAATGGAATACAGGAGAAAATAAATGGTAAAACAAATTGTAAGAGATGTTTTCTTCCTAGGCCAGCCATCTGAACCGGCCACGAAAGCAGATATCCAGGTGGGGAAAGACTTGCAGGACACACTGCAGGCGAACCGGGAGCGGTGCGTTGGTATGGCTGCAAACATGATTGGTGTAAAGAAGAATATCATTATTGTGAATATGGGATTCATAGACGTTGTGATGTTCAATCCGGTGATCGTTTCAAAACGTGACATGTATGAGACAGAAGAAGGTTGTCTGTCCCTGGACGGTGTCCGCAAGACGACCAGATATCAGGAAATTGAAGTGGAGTATTATGATTTCAACTGGAAAAAACAGAGACAGAAGCTGTCCGGATGGACGGCACAGATCTGTCAGCATGAAATTGATCATTTGTCCGGGAAGATCATATAACCGAATGCGAATTGCGAGGTGGCCAGCATGTTAAAGAATATACTGATCGTAGTAGATGATATAGAAAAATCCATAGAGTTTTATAGGGATTTATTTGGTCTGCAAGTGATTCTTCAGAATGAAGGGAATGTAATTTTATCGGAGGGCCTTGTTTTGCAGGACGTTGGTTTATGGGGAAAGACGTTGGATGAGATTTCTACACCATTCAATAACAGGATGGAACTGTATTTTGAGGAATTTGATATAGATGGCTTGCTTGCAAAATATGAATCCGGTAAGTATTTCGTCCGATATGCCACTGAACTAACAGAACTTGCAGGTGGGCAGATGCTTGTAAGGCTGTATGATCCGAGTGGTAATCTCATTGAGGTTCGTACGCCATTTATGTGTAATTAAAGGAGAAGATATGCAGATTTTTGTTGATGCAGATGCCTGTCCGGTAGTCGGTATCGTTGAAAAAGTTGCGAAAGAGCACGAGCTTCCGGTAACGTTGTTGTGTGATACCAATCATGTGTTATCTTCTGATTACAGTGAAGTAATCGTAGTTGGAGCCGGAGCAGATGCAGTGGATTATAAACTGATCAGCATTTGCCATAAAGGAGATATTGTTGTATCACAGGATTATGGAGTGGCGGCAATGGCACTTGGAAAAGCAGCGTATGCGATTCATCAATCCGGGAAATGGTATACCAATGAGAATATTGACCAGATGCTTATGGAACGCCACTTGAACAAGAAAGCGCGAAGGGCATCCGGAAAGAATCACTTAAAAGGACCAAGAAAACGAACAGCAGAGGATGATGAGCATTTCAGAGCGTCTTTTGAGAAAATGATACATATGGTGATGGACAAGGAGAAATAATTTGAATATACAGATTTTTGGAACAAAGAAGTGCAATGATACAAAGAAAGCAGAACGTTTTTTCAAAGAACGTGGGATCAAGTTTCAGTTTATTGATATGAAAGAAAAAGGCATGAGCAAGGGTGAATTCAATTCGGTTGCCCAGGCAAATGGTGGACTGGAAAATATGATCAACTGGGAGGGCAAGGATAAGGATCTGCTTGCGCTCATTAAGTACATTGCAGAGGAAGATAAACTTGAGAAGGTACTGGAAAACCCGCAGGTGATTAAGACACCGGTGGTTCGTAATGGAAAACAATCCACTCTTGGATATCAGCCGGATATCTGGAAGGCGTGGAAATAAGAGTGCCGGTAGACTTCTGACCTAGATAAATAAAGCAACACAGGAGAATCGGGAGGTGTAGAATGATGGAAAAGAAAAGAACCTATATTGCAATCGATCTTAAGTCATTCTATGCGTCTGTGGAATGTAAAGAACGAAATAGGGATCCTTTAACGACCAATCTTGTGGTTGCGGATAAAAGCAGAACAGAAAAAACAATCTGTCTTGCGGTATCTCCAGCTTTAAAATGTTATGGGATACCCGGAAGGGCTCGTTTATTTGAGGTTGTTCAAAAAGTAAAAGAAGCCAACAGCGCCCGCAGGTGGAAAGCGCCGAACAGAGCTTTTATCGGAGCTTCTGATGACAGCACAGAATTAGATACCAATCCGGCACTGGAGATTGATTATATTGTTGCTCCACCACGGATGGCTCTCTATCTGGAATACAGCACCAGAATTTACAGCATTTATCTGAAATATATTGCGCCGGAAGATATTTTCCCTTATTCGATCGACGAAGTATTTATGGATGTAACGGATTATCTGCATACCTATAATATGACAGCAAGAGAACTTGCCATGTCCATGATACAGGACGTGCTGAAGACAACAGGTATAACAGCAACTGCAGGAATTGGAACAAATATGTATCTGTGTAAGATTGCGATGGATATCGTGGCAAAGCACATTAAAGAAGATAAAGATGGTGTACGAATTGCGGAACTGGATGAAATGTCATACCGAAGGAAACTCTGGGGCCACAGACCACTTACTGATTTCTGGAGAGTAGGAAAAGGATACGCAAAGAAGCTGGAAGAATACGGGCTTTATACAATGGGTGATATTGCAAGATGTTCCATCGGAAAAACGAATGAATTATACAATGAAGATCTGTTATATAGGCTGTTTGGCGTTAATGCAGAACTGTTGATCGATCATGCCTGGGGGTACGAGCCCTGTACCATGGAAATGGTCAAGGCCTATAAACCGGAAACGAACAGTGTTTGTTCCGGACAGGTACTTCATTGTCCTTATGATTTTGAAAAAGCAAAACTGGTTGTAAAAGAGATGACGGACCAGATGGTTTTGGATTTGGTGGACAAGAAGCTGGTCACAGACCAGATCGTGTTGACAGTTGGTTATGATATTGAGAATCTGAGCAACACCGACAGGAGAAAACAATATCATGGAGAGGTTACGATCGATCGTTATGGAAGAAAAATCCCGAAACACGCACATGGAACGACCAATCTAAAAAGGCAGACTTCCTCAACAAAAATGATAACGGATGCAGTAATAGAGCTATATGACAGGATCGTTGACAGAAACCTGCTTATCAGAAGAATCAATATCACAGCGAACAGGCTTGTGGAGGAAAGTTCTGTAAAGAAAGAAGAAGTGTATGAGCAGCTGGATCTTTTTACGGATTATGAGGCGCAAAGGAAAAAGAAGGAAGAGGAAGAAGCCGCGCTGGATCGCGAAAAACGTATGCAGGAAGCCATGCTCAGTATCAAAAAGAAATTTGGAAAAAACGCTGTACTGAAGGGGATGAATCTTCAGGAAGGCGCAACCGCCAGGGATAGAAATGAACAAATTGGCGGACATAAGGCGTAAAGGAGTTGGAAGAGGATGAAAAATAATTCTTATGACGATATCATCAATTTACCCCATCCGGTCTCTAAGAATCATCCGCAAATGCCGCTTCAGGATCGGGCAGCGCAATTTGCTCCTTTTGCAGCCCTGACTGGACATGATGCTGCGATAAAAGAGACGGCAAGATTAACCGATGAACGATTGGAACTGAGTGAGGAAGCGATTGCTCAGCTGAACGAAAAAATTAATATAATCAGAAATAATATTGGCATAGAACAGAAAGTATCGATAACTTATTTTATTCCCGATGCAAAAAAAGCCGGCGGAGCCTATGTTACGTGCTCCGGTAGTGTAAAAAAGATAGACGAATACGAGCATACCATTATCATGACAGATCAAACGGTCATTCCAATCGAGCAGATAAGTGATATTAAATGTGAAGAGTGGCAAATCTGAGAGTTGGATGGCGGAAAGTATCGCATTCCGATGTTATGTGAAAGACTGGCTGGAAAAAAGGCTGGAAAAACAGGGATACTGTTAAAAAATATCCATTATAATTATAAGCCAAAGAATATGAATAGTGCTTATCTATTGCTGTTTCGAAACTTCCCAGGGGTGGTATTATAATACTTATGAAAAAGTTCACAAAAATAACTGCTATTTGAAAACCCGCAGGTATATGCTATCTCAGTAACAGACATTGTAGTATTTTGAAGAAGAAAAACAGATTTTTCCAAACGATAGCGATTTAGATATACCATTGGGGAAGTATTCAAATATTTCTGAAAAAGGGAAGTGCATTTTGTCTTGCAGCAATTTCCTGAGGATGAAATATCTTTAAGCATAATTTTTTGGGGATAATTTTTCTGCACATATCCGATCATTGTAGTAAGAGCCAGAGTATCCTCTGTATCTTTATCATAATCTGGAAAATAGTTCATATTTTCAGCAAGGAGGCGAAAAATATGAACGGTTTTTTCCAGCGTAATAAATGGCTGTATTTCATCCACATTTTTTTTGTAAAGCATTTCAAGGTCACGAAGAATAGAATTCTGCCACAGGATAGACGGATTCAGTGGCTGATAGGGAAAATGAATATTCTGTATCAGGGGATTTAGACATTTTTCCACAAAATAAGCATTTACAGAAAGCAACTGCGGAGATAACAGAATACAGATAAAGAGACATTCTGTATGAGTATCGGAATAGCCATAATGAAAGCAGCGGCTGTTTACAAAAATTCCTTCACCTGCTTGCAAAGAAATCTTCTGACCATTCACATCATAAAACATCTGTCCCTCTAAAATCAGAATAAATTCCAGATCGTCATGCCAATGACTGACTGCACGAAAATCAGGATAGCGTGAAAGCTGTCCCTTTTTTATATATGCAGGAAAGTCTGGATTGTTATAGGCAACATTTTCAGATGCATCTGAATTTAAAACAATGCTTGGACATACTTCCATCAAAATAATCTCCTTTTCGAACGTTTGTTATATTATTATGGCTGATTATGGTATAAAAATCAATAAAATTGGTTTATTTTTATATTGTGCACAGAAAGGAAAAATTGTAGATGGGAAACGAATTCACAAATAAGATTTTGAAACTTGCTCTGCCCATTACAGCACAACAATTTATGTTAGCACTTGTAAGTGCATGCGATGCTTTTATGTTGGGAGGATTAAATCAGAACTCTCTGTCAGCAGTTTCGCTGGCTTCGCAGATCACCTTTGTTTTTAATTTGATTTTAACAGCACTTACAATAGGGGAAAATATGTTTGTTGCACAGTATTATGGAAAAAGAGATTTTGATGGATTACGGACATCAGCAGGACTTGTATTAAGATATGTATTCATAATTTCCATTCTCTTTCTGCTTGCAACATTCTTTATTCCTGAAACGCTCATGCGACTGTTTACAAACGACACTATACTGATTGATTATGGTATTAAGTATTTGAAAGTGATTGGATTATCTTATATCTTTTCAGGAGTTCTGCAGGTTTTGCAGGGAATCTTGAAAAATTGTGGTTATGCAGGTAGATGTACCATAATAAGTGCAGTTGTTGTCTGTGTTAATATTATACTGAATGTTATTCTGATTTACGGATACATGGGCTTTCCAAGAATGGAGATTGCAGGTGCGGCACTGGCTACTGTCATTGCAAATGGAGTTGGTCTGGTTATTACGATTTATATTTTGTACCTGAAAAAGGAATTTTGGATTGGAGTAAAAGACATAAAAAACAGGGAAGTCCATATAACGAGGAAATTCTGGAAACATGTTTATCCGGTACTTTTTAATGAACTTGCCTGGGGCGGTGGATTTACGATGTATTCTGTCATACTTGGACATCTTGGTTCCGATGCTATCGCAGCCAATTCTATTGCAAATATAACCAAGAATCTTTTAATCTGTGGTTGTACCGGCTTTGGATATGGGGGAAGTATTATTGTTGGAAATCTGCTTGGTAAAGGGAACTTATCTGAAGCAAAGAAAAACGGAAATATTTTATGCAAAACTTCGGTATTTTTGGGCGTGGTGACGGCTGGAGTGATTTTTCTTGTGACACCTGTAATCCTGCATTTTACGAATCTGACTGATATAGCAACAGGATATTTAAAGAATATGCTGTTTATAAGCAGCTATTATGTAATAGGAAAATCAATTAATTCTATGACAATAGGTGGTATTTTTCCTGCAGGGGGAGATACAAAATTTGGATTAATATGTGATGTGGTTACTATGTGGTGCTTTGCAGTTCCACTGGGATGTATCGCAGCATTTGTATTTAAATTGCCGGTAATGATGGTGTATTTTGTCTTAAATTTGGATGAACTGGTAAAACTTCCGGCAGTATTTAAACATTATAAACAATATAAATGGTTAAAAAATTTAACAGAAATGGAGAATTAAATTATGGATATGAAAAAAAGAAGAGATATGCAGCTTGCTTACATTTCAGATGAAGCGGTTATGGAAGAACAGAGGATAGGTAGAAAAATTCTGCAAAAACTTAATTTTGCAGATCGGTCGGATTTTGATGGGATTGCAGAAATAGTAAAAGAACTTTTGGGAAAATCGGAAGGTGCATGGATTAACCCACCTTTTTACTGCGATTATGGTTCGCATATAGAAGTAGGTAAAAATTTCTTTGCAAATTATAACTGTACAATTATAGATGTGGCAAAGGTAAAAATCGGTGATAACTGTCAGATGGCACCCAATGTATCTATTTATACGGCAGGACATCCAATTTATCCAGATACGCGCAATTCTGCTTTTGAATACGGAAAAGAGGTTACCATCGGGGATAATGTATGGTTGGGAGGAAATACAGTAGTGTGTCCTGGAGTACATATTGGAGACAATGTGGTAATTGGTGCAGGAAGTGTTGTAACAAAAGACATTCCGGATTGGTCCATTGCAGCCGGAAATCCATGTCGTGTGATTAGAAAAATAACAGATGAGGACAGGAGAAAATTGTTTCACAATGAAGAAATTGATGATGAAGCATGGGATATGATATGTGCACAGGCGGAAAAATAATATGATCATGAGAGAACGGATTGCAGCCGGATAATTATCTACAGATTATTGTGAAGGGCTTCCGGAAGATCGGATAAACTGTAAAAAAAGAATGATTCAGTTTAATTCGGGAGTTTTTTGGGGTATAAACATCAATGCTGTTGTATTGCGGGTTATATTTTGCAAATATTGTTCTCATCGTACCATATTTCCTTATCATCAATTAATCATTATAGCAATCCTCTAAAATAATGTATCTTAATCCAGCTCATCAGAGTGTGAAATCCTGCGTCAGTATGCCTGCAGATATCTTCCTTGTTTTTCGCACTCTGATGAGCTGTCTTAAATGCATTATTTACGAGGATTGCTATGGTTGTAAAAATTAAGAAGCATTTCAATTAGTTTACCATGTCACTTTTATTTCATGTTATAATATGTTATCAGAAATTATTGCCCTTGTATTTTCCCTTATCAGAGTTTGCAAACATTGATGAGACGATATAACACAAGGGAAACAATAAGGGAAAGCTCACCTGCGATAAATTCAGTGTTTTCAAGGGTTTGCAGAGAATTTAATAACAAAATATAACAGTTATTAAATTTTTTAAAACAGGTGAAATCTCAATCAGGATTTGAAGGGATAATGAAATGAATATAAAAGATTTTAAGTGGACGAGAGAACCTGATGATTGCTGGTTGAAAGGGGCTTCTGAGGATGGAAGTGAAACGTATATGATCAAAAAGGGACGGTTGTCATTGAATTTAAGACCACCATATTCAAAGGATAGATAAGCTGTTTATTTGAGTAGAAAAAAGAATTACAATCAATAACGCCGGTGCGGGATTTTGATATCCAGTACCGGCGTTATTGATTCTACAGGGGCTTGGTGATGTAGCCACCAAATATCTTATTTTTCTTCTTTGGGAAAAGTGTCATGGACATATGTCTTGAAAAAGTGATTGTGGAACAATATGCTGCTATGATATGATAAAGTAAACAGTTTGATGTGTATACTCGGATTTTCATGAAGAGAATGAAAAGTGGATAAACTTTAAAAATAAAACAGAAAACTTAAAGTCATTTAAGACTTTTTAAGCATGAGGGAACCGTATGGATGATTTCAAAAAACTCACAGAGCAGCTTTTGGAAATATATATTAACGCTGAATCAGTAAATGATTTAGAAATTGAAAATTACTTTGATGAAAATATTAGTCTGATTGGAACTGGAAAACACGAGTTTTACAGGAATCTGCATGAGTTTTTAGAATCATTTGAATTTGATGTAAAACGAAGAGGCAAAATCAGAATTGAAGTACAAAATTTACATCAAGAAGAAAAACGGCTTGATGATGATCATGTTCTTGCACACGGAACAGTAGATTTTGTTGGTCTGTTTAAAGATGATTCAATTTGTTTTAAAATGGAGACAAGATTTACGATTATCTATAGGTGGACGAATGGGAAATGGTTAGTTCAGCATCTGCATCAGTCAACACCAGATTTGGAACAGATGGACGGTGAAGAGTTCCCTGTCACATTGGGAAAACAGGTGAAGAAAACTCGGCAGGCGCTTTATGCATTAGGCACCGCCTATTATCATATCTCGAGGCTGAATTTAAAAACAGGGAAGATCGAACTTGTCAAAAGATCTCGAAAAATGTGTATGGATATTAAAGATAATACTGCAGATTGGGATCCACAGTTCGAGGTTATCGAAAGTATTATAGCAGAACCGTTTGTACAGAAGTATATAGATTTTTTTGATATACGAACCATGGCGGCACGGCTTCATAATAAAGAATCTATGTCTTCCGAATTCAAAAAGAAGAATGGATCATGGTTTCTTTCCATGGTTGTTCCTCAGAGTTATGATAAAAATGGAAATGTTACATCCGTGCTGATTGCGAATCGAGATGTGACAGATGAAAAAATGCGTGAATTAAGACAAGAGGAAGAATTGCGGGAAGCTAAATTAAAAGCAGAATGTGCAAATAAAGCAAAATCCGCATTTTTGTTCAATATGTCTCATGATATCAGGACTCCTATGAATGCAATCATTGGTTATGCAGATCTGGCGACCAGACATTTGCAAGAAACAGAAAAACTTGGCAGATATCTTGAAGAAATTCAAATATGCGGAAAAGAACTTCTGTCGATGCTTGGTAATGTTTTGGATCTTGCAAGAATTGAGAATAATAAAGTTGAAATGGAATACACTGTTTCGAATGTCCGTGAGTGCTTTGAAAATTGTGTCACTATGTTCCGACAACAGGCAGAAAGTAAAAATCAAACTCTCTCTCTGACAGAACAAATTATGTATCCGTATGTATATATGGATGCACCGCACCTGTCAGAAATCTGCCTTAATATTATAAGTAATGCAATAAAGTATACAAATACAGGGGGTACAATATCCTGTAGTGTCCTGCAGGAATCTTGTAAAGAAGACTGGTGCAATATGATCATTACCATTACCGATAATGGAATTGGTATGTCTGAAGAATTTCAAAAGCATATTTTTGATGCTTTTGAAAGAGAACGCAATTCTACAGCCAGTCATATTGAGGGTAGCGGTATTGGAATGGGGATTACGAAAAAACTTATTGAGCTCATGAATGGCACTATAGAAGTGAAAAGTAAGCAGGGCGAGGGTTCTTCATTTACAGTGACTGTTCCTTGCAGAAAAGCGTTAAAAGAAGATACGCTAGAGAAGAAAAATACTAATCTGCACAATAAAAATTGTTTGAACGGTGTTCGAATCTTATTAGTCGAAGATAATGAGATTAATATAGAAATCGCAAGAGAACTATTGACGGAAGAAGGGTGTCTTGTTGAGACTGCAAATGATGGTGTTGCATGCATTGACATGATTGAAAAAGCTGATGCTGATTATTACAAGCTGATCCTTATGGATATTCAGATGCCAGTTATGAATGGGTATGATGCTACATTGGCTATCCGAAAAATGAAGGATACTAAAAAATCCAGGATTCCAATTATTGCGATGACTGCCAATGCCTTTGCAGAAGATGTACAAAAAGTTCTTTCTGTTGGAATGAATGATCATGTTGCAAAGCCTGTAGATATAAATATTCTTGTCTCAACAATGATGAAATATCTATAATAGACAGATTTAATGAAAAATTTACAATATTCTTGCCCTTGTATTTGCCCTTAACAGAGTTCGTAAACACTGATGAGACGATATAACACAAGGGAAACAATAAGGGAAAGCTCACCTGCGACAAATCCAGTGTTTTCAAGGATTTACAGAGAATTTGATAACAAAATATAACAGTTATTAAATCTCTTAAAACAGGTGAAATATTAATCGGAATTGTGAGGTTAATGAAATATGATAAATAAAACGGAATGGAACAGAATGATGGAGGGCAAATTATATAATCCCTATAAAGTTGGTGATAATTCGTTTGAAAACGTTCATGCAGCTCAAAAAAAGTTTAATGAATCAGAATACTGGAACGATAAAAGTGCTTTTGAAGAATTGAAAAAATGCTTTAAAGTAGCGCCTGTGGATATGGTACTAACGCCTCCGGTCTATTTTGATCATGGCGATAGAATATCATTTGGAAAACATTTTTATGCTAATACAGATTTGACTATATTAGATGAAAATTATGTTACGTTTGGGGATAATGTATTTTTGGCTCCCCACGTAAGTATATATACAGCAGGTCACCCAATTGATAAGGATGTACGCAACTTGGAACTGGAATATGCCAAGGCTGTAACAATAGGCGATAATGTCTGGATCGGTGGAAATGTTGTAATCAATCCCGGTGTCACAATTGGAAATGATGTAGTCATTGCTTCTGGTTCAGTTGTGGTAAAAGATATCCCAAGCCATGTTGTTGCAGGAGGTAATCCGTGCCATGTAATTAGACAAATAACAGATAAAGATAAAAATAATTGGCGCACTCAACTAAAAGAATATGAAGATGATATTGAATCGTTCGGAGAGTAAATATTTTTCCACTGCCGTCCGTGTGGATGAGGCATTTTTGGAGCTTTTGGAAAAGAAATATTACGGTGAAATGAGTTGCGAATATTTCATCCTTTATTAGTTAAATTTCATCTGCAGCGTTGTCGTCAATCGTCGCAGCCACCGCTACGCATCATTCCTCCGCCTTGCAGATGAAGAAATCATCCTGCGTCAATATAGCAGAAACTTAATTTTTGCTGTACTAATTACATCGAATGAAAACTGATATAGGAATTTTTTTTTAAAATTGTGGACAATGTCAGAAATAGCTGTTAAAATCTTATAGAAAAACTTTAGCACGGTAAAGTGATAATCATAAGCCGTTTATCAGAAAAAAACGAGGAGAAAGAATAGTCTAATCGGTCGTATTGTAGAACCGGAAGAAATCGCAAAGGCTGTTTATTTTATGGCAATCGATCTTTCAAGTACTATTACAGGTGATATCATGAAAATTACTTACATTAACCACAGTGGATTTTTGGTTGAAACCAGAGATTGCTACTATATTTTTGATTATTTCAAGGGTGAATTACCGTATCTTGACAAGAAAAAAGAGGTAATCATCTTTTGCAGTCACTTCCATGAGGATCATTTTAACCCACAGATCTTTGGGATTCTTGATGATATGGGGATGACGTATCAGGCAGTTCTGGCGAATGATATACGAAAAAGGAATCATTTGTCGGATATGAAGATTACATATGTTTATCATGATCAAACTTATAATCTGGATAATGATACCAAAGTCGATACATTGCTATCTAACGATAGTGGTGTAGCATTTATTGTCAAAACAAAAGAAGGCACCATTTATCATGCCGGTGACTTAAACGACTGGTATTGGGATGGCGAGCCGAAAGCTGACAACCAGAGACTTACTTCAGCATATCGTGCAGAGATCAGGAAAATCAAAGGTATGCATTTTGATGCTGCATTTATCCCCTTAGATCCGAGACAGGGAGATCACTATGCCGATGGGATCTTGTATTTCCTTAAAAATATAGATTGTAATGTCATTTTTCCAATGCATTACTGGAATGATGCTAATGTAATTAAGCGGTTTATTACTGAATATCCGCAATATAAGTCACGCATTAAAAATACAGAATGTACAAAAGGAGAAGAATTATGAAATTTAAGATGATTCATGAAAACTACAATGTATCAGATCTGGACCGATCTATTAAATTTTACAACGAGGCCCTTGATCTGCACGAAGTGAGAAGAACGACTACCGATGATTTTATCATTGTGTATCTGAGCAACAATGTAAGTGATTTTGAGTTGGAGCTTACCTGGCTTAAAGATCATCCACAGCCATATAATCTGGGTGAATGCGAATTTCACCTGGCATTTCAGGCAGAGGATTACGAAGCAGCGCACAAAAAGCACGAAGAGATGGGATGCATTTGTTTCGAAAATGAAGCAATGGGAATCTATTTCATTGTAGATCCAGATGGCTACTGGCTTGAGATCCTGCCGTAAATTTGGTTGGAAAATCTAATAAAGCGGATGTATATTGACAATTTTAAAATCACCTTCAGGCTATAATAAACAAAATAGTCTGAAGGTGATTCTTCTACGAAACACAGTTTACTGCTTATAATATTTCGCAACATCGTTTTTGAATTTTTCAAAAAGAGGATAATAAATATTTATAATGTCCTGAAATTTCTCTGCGGCGAAAGTACCATCGTAATCATGAGACAAATGATTTCTGGATTTCAGCATTTGCAGCCAGGTGTCATCATCAATAATACCATTGGTAAATGCCTGTTGCAGAGTTTCGCGTGGAGAGCCAACTGCAAAATCAAGAATTCCCATTTTTTTGATCAGAATATCTTTCATAACTTTCCAGGAGATGTCGAAAGTAAGACTGAAATTGAGAACAGTTCCTTCGAGAACAAAATCGGTCTTGGGGTCGGCTGTTTTGCTTTTTGCAAGATTGGAGAGACTTTTACAGAAAGTGTTATAGCGGTTAATAAATTTGTTTTCCATATTTTTTTATATCCTCCAATAAATACTCATTTTTTATACTGTCAAAGTCAAAAATATCAATTTTCCTTAACGTTTCAATCTGCTGAAGATCATCTTCTAACTGCATTAGATTATCACAGCCGTATACTACAAAATCAATATCACTGGTGGGGGTCGCAGTGCCTGTGGCGAAGGAACCGAATAAATCAAGGCGCTTTACGTTATTTTTTTTGCAAATCATGGTTACTTTTTCGATGATTTCGGAAATGGGCATTACGTTCATGATCCACTCATGTCCTCCTTTACTTGGAAAATTCTGATAAAAATATGATAGCAGTTTCTATAGATTAATTCAACTTTAAAGACACTGACTGCGGTTGGGGTTATTCTATAGTCGTAATCCTTTCGTGGTGTTATGGATTATTTTAATTTTTCTTTTTCGGCATTTAAGAGTTCAAGATTGAGCCCTTGTTCTCCAGCTGTTTTATCTACCCAAAGATTCAAAGAGTCTATGGCTAAAGAAATTTCATCAAGTTTTTTACTGATATAAGCAAAATCTTTCATTTCATCATCGCTGATCTTACCGTCACGGGCAATCTGGATCAGACGACCGGTAAGAGGATTGATTTCATTTAAACTGGCAATTGTCTCCAAAATGATATTTGACAGATCGGTCATTTCTATTTCTGGAACATAACGATAGCCGATTTCGCATTTGTGAGAGCAATAATAATTGCAAAGATCTGGTCTTTTATAGGCATCTGCCATCTGGAGGATATCATAAGGCGTAGGTTCTTGTGTTTCATATTCAAATTTTTCAATTTTTGAATCAGAGACAGCATCCATTCTTTCACTGGCTTCTGCTCTTGTAAGTCCTGCCGCTTCTCGGCAAAGCTGGTAAATTGTTTTGTTTTCCCTGGTGGATTGTTTACCCATGAGAATTTCCTCCTCGTATATCGCTAAACTTGCGGATTATTTATGTTCCAGGCCGCATGCTGAGCGTGTATTTCTTATATGAATTTTATTATACATAAATTATGAATTAACAACAAGTAATAGACTTTGTAAAATTACCTATTTTATAAATCATTTCACGGGAATTTTTTACAATTAAATAATCTATTCCAAGGAAAAGCCAGCGCAGCTATTCATTGGAAAGACCATAGAAAAGACAGGTTCAGATACACTGATTAACCTCAGTATGTCCGGAACTGTTTTTTTGTTGCTATCGTTACTTTCGGCTGCCTTTGCCACGCTTGCTTCCTGGAGATTTCAATGACAAACCCTCTCCCATAAGGTATAATAAAGCAGAGTATTTTGTTTTGCTCACCACGAAACGAGAGGGAGATCTACATTAATGGATGCGAATGTGATCAATGAATTGAATTAAAGGAAGCAGAGGCGGCAAAATGGCTTACAAAGGATCAGTTAAATAGTGTTGCCTGGTTACCGGCAGACGTCACTTTGATAGATAAAATCCGAAGGTACATGAAATAAGCTAAGATTGAGGAGAAACTTCCTGGACAAAACAATAGAATATTATAATCAAATGCGGATATGTTTGTCCAGGGGACTCGTTTGGTAGATTTTACGGTTGTACAGGAGCGGTTCACTAAAATGCTTCCGGTAGGTTCAAGGATACTAGATTTCGGTTGTGGTTCTGGTTGAGATTCACGATATAGCTGATTGGTTGTTACAGAGAAATCAAAGTTGGTGGAGAATATTTGTTATGATCAGAAAGATGCAGAACATAGATATTGATAGAGTTGCTGACATATGGTTGAAAACCAATTTAAAAGCGCATTATTTTATTCCTGAGCAATATTGGACAAGTAATTATGAATTAGTGAAAGAAATGATGTCACAAGCGGAAGTCTATGTGTATGAAGATGATAAAATGATTCAGGGGTTTGTCGGATTAAGTAACGAATACATGGAAGGTATTTTTGTTTCTGATGAAATGCAGTCATGTGGTATAGGTAAACTTTTATTAGAGTATATCAAGAATAAAAAAGCTAGATTGCGATTAAACGTATACCAGAAGAATACCAGAGCCATCTCTTTTTACCAAAGAGAAGGGTTCGATATTCAATGCGAAGGATTCGATGATGCTACTGGTGAAAAAGAATACACAATGTTGTGGCAACAGAAATAGAAAGCGGATTTTGGGGAGGATTTTATATGGAGTTTAACAATAAAGTAGTGATTGTGACGGGAGGCGCTCAGGGCATTGGAAAGACCATTGCAGAGGAATTGCCTTTATGAAAAAAGCATAAATATAATGACAACACCCAAAAGAAAGGAAGAAGTAATTATGTATGAAAAATTGATGACATGCCTGGAAAGCGTAAGAAAGAAAATTGATTTCAAACCAGAAGTTGCACTGATCCTTGGATCCGGACTTGGAGATTTTGCAGATGGAATTCAGATTGAACAGACCATCGACTATACGGACATCGAGGGATTTCCGGTTTCTACTGTAAAAGGACATAAGGGACGTTTTGTGTTTGGGTATGTGGAGAAAACACCGGTTGTAATCATGCAGGGACGTGTTCATTATTATGAAGGATACGCAATGTCAGATGTTGTTCTTCCAACGCGTCTTATGGGAATGCTCGGTGCGAAAAAAATCCTTCTCACTAATGCAGCAGGAGGAGCTAATCCTTCCTATAAACCGGGAGATTTCATGATGATCACAGATCACATTACAACGGGAGTTCCAAGCCCTCTGATAGGACCGAACATGGATGAGCTGGGAACCAGATTTCCGGATATGAGTGAGGTATACAGCCGCCGTCTTCAGGATGTGATCCGCAAATGTGCAAAAGAATGTGACATCAAACTTCAGGAAGGTGTTTATGTACAGTTTACAGGACCAAATTATGAGACTCCTGCAGAAGTAAGACTTGCACAGAGATGGGGTGGAGATGCAGTTGGAATGAGCACCGCATGCGAAGCTATGGCTGCCCGACACATGGGAATGGAAATCTGTGGAATTTCCTGCATCACAAATATGGCAGCAGGAATTTCCCAAAAAGAGCTTAACCATAAAGAAGTGCAGGAAACAGCAGACCGCGTAGCGAAATCCTTCAAGGAATTAGTAACAAAAGTTGTTGTAAATATGTAAGATCCATAAGTAAGACAGCAGAAAGGAGACAAAAATTATGAAGAAATATAAGAGAATATTTACTATTGTAATAGACTCCTTTGGGGCAGGAGAAATGCCGGACGCAGCCCAGTACGGGGATGAAGGAACAGATACTATGGGACATATTTCCCAGAATGTAGATGAATTTACGATTCCAAACCTTCAGAAGCTTGGAATTGCAAATCTTCATCCGTTGAAACAGGTTGCAGCAGTGGAGCGACCAATGGGTTATTATACATTTTTAAAAGAAGCCAGTACCGGAAAAGATACTATGACAGGACACTGGGAAATGATGGGGCTTCACATCACAAAACCGTTTAAGACTTTTACAGAGACCGGATTTCCAAAAGAGCTGATCGATGAGCTTGAGAAGAGAACGGGACATAAAGTAATTGGAAACAAGAGCTCCAGCGGAACAGAGATTCTGGATGAACTGGCTGAGGAAGAAATCGCTACCGGTCATATGATCGTTTACACATCTGCTGATTCTGTATTGCAGATCTGCGGAAACGAGGAGACTTTCGGACTGGATGAACTGTATCGCTGCTGTGAGATCGCCCGTGATATCACCATGAGGGATGAGTGGAAAGTCGGACGTGTTATTGCAAGACCTTACCTTGGCAAGAAAAAAGGTGAGTTCAAACGTACCAGCAACCGCCATGATTATGCACTGAAGCCTTACGGAAAAACTGCGCTTAATGCATTGAAGGATGCAGGTTATGATGTGATCTCTGTTGGAAAGATTTTTGATATTTTTGACGGCGAGGGACTGACAGAGTCCAATAAGTCAAAAAGCTCTGTTCATGGAATGGAGCAGACAATTGACATTGCGAAAAGAGAGTTTGAGGGGCTTTGTTTTGTAAATCTTGTAGATTTCGATGCTCTTTGGGGACATCGACGCAATGTAAAGGGATATGCAGAGGAACTTGAAAGATTTGATGTAAAACTTGGTGAACTTCTTGATGAGCTTCGTGAGGATGACCTTCTGATCATTACAGCTGACCACGGAAATGATCCGACGCATACAGGAACTGATCACACAAGAGAAAAAGTACCATTTTTTGCTTATTCCCCATCTATGGAGGGATACGGAAAACTGGAAGATCAGAATACTTTTGCAGTAATCGGTGCAACGATCGCAGATAATTTTGAAGTTAAGATGCCGGAGGGAACAATTGGAAGTTCTCTTCTGGATGAACTGAAGTAAAAGGAAGGTAAAATGGATAAAAAAGATATATTAAAAAAGGTGGATCACACATTACTTGGACAGACTGCAACATGGGATGATATTCGAGGAATCCTGGATGATGCCATGAAATATGAGGCTGCATCTGCATGTATTCCGGCTGCTTATGTAAAACAGGCAGCGGAATATGTAGCGGGAAAACTTCCGATTTGTACAGTGATCGGTTTTCCGAACGGATATAATACAACTGCTGTAAAGGTATTTGAAACAAAAGACGCCATTGCAAATGGTGCTTCAGAAATCGATATGGTTATTAACATCGGATTTTTAAAGGATGGAAGATATGAGGAAGTAGAGAATGAGATTCGTGCGATCCATGAAGCTTGTGATGGAAGAATCCTCAAAGTTATCATTGAGACATGTCTTCTTACCGAAGAAGAGAAAATTAAAATGTGTGAGATCGTTACAAATGCAGGAGCAGAATTTATCAAAACTTCTACCGGATTTTCCACAGCGGGAGCAACTTTTGCAGATGTAGAGCTGATGAAGAAATATATTGGAAAAAATGTAAAAGTTAAGGCAGCAGGTGGAATTTCATCCTTCGATGATGCAGAAAAATTTATCAGTCTTGGCGCAGAGCGTCTTGGAACAAGCCGTCTTATTAAGATCCTGAAAAATACGGACACTGGTGCAGGATATTAACACTGTGAAAGAGGACTGTCAAAGACAGGATTATACATAAATTATGAACTAACAACAAGTAATAGAATTTGTAAAAGTATCATTTCACATTTTTCTACCAGCTGTGGATAAAGGATGGACGGAATCTAAAAAATACGATAAAATCTGTATTAGAAATGCTGTTGTCGTGAAATTTACAAACGCTCGAAAAAGGAAAAATAAACATGGCAAAGAAAGATTTGCTATCCGGTACCGGCGTTAATTTATACAGGTGATATTATGAAAATTACTTACATTAACCACAGTGGATTTTTGGTTGAGACCAGAGACTGCTACTATATTTTTGATTATTACAAGGGTGAATTACCGAATCTTGACAAGGAGAAAGAAGTGATCGTTTTTTGCAGTCACTTCCATAAGGATCATTTTAACCCACAAATTTTTGGGATCCTTGATGATATGGGAATGACTTATCAGGCAATCCTGGCGAATGATATACGAAAAAGGAATCATTTGTCGGATATGAAGATCACATATGTTTATCATGATCAAGCTTATAGTTTGGATAATGAAACCAAAGTTGATACATTGCTATCTAACGATAGTGGTGTCGCATTTATTGTCAAAACAAAGGAAGGTACCATTTATCATGCCGGTGATTTAAACGACTGGTATTGGGATGGTGGGTCGAAAGCTGATAACCAGAGACTTACTTCAGCATATCGCGCGGCGATCAGGAAAATCAAGGGTATGCATTTTGACGCTGCATTTGTTCCCTTGGATCCGAGACAGGGAGATCACTATGCTGACGGGATCCTGTATTTCCTTAAAAATGTAGATTGCAATGTCATTTTTCCAATGCATTACTGGAATGATGCCAATGTAATTAAGCGGTTTATTACTGAATATCCGCAATATAAGTCACGCATTAGAAACACAGAATGTACAAAAGGAGAAGAAATTTCATCGTAGACCCAGATGGCTACTGGCTTGAGATTCTGCCGTAAAGCGGATGTATGTTGGTGATCTTTTATGGATCAGAGTATTTTATTCTGTGGTCATTTGTAATGAATTATGAGTAGAAGGAGACGGGCATGGAGCACTTACGTTGTGTAGTTGAGAGAATTACATATCAGAATGCTGACAATGGCTACACGGTTCTGAAATGTGCAGTGAAGAATTACAGTGATCTTGTCACAGTAGTTGGCACGATGCCGGATACCCATGTTGGTTCTGTGCTGTCTCTGGAAGGTATGTGGAAGATGGATGCCAAATATGGGCGGCAGTTTTTGGTGGAGAAATTTGAGGAGACACTTCCTGCTACAGTATATGGAATCGAAAAATATCTTGGTTCCGGTCTGGTGAAGGGCGTTGGTCCAAAGTTTGCAAAAAGAATTGTGGAAAAATTCGGGAAGGATACACTGGATGTTATTGAAGAGACACCAGATGAACTGCTCAAAGTATCAGGTATAGGAAAAGTACGTGTAGACCGGATCAAAACAAGCTGGCAGGAGCAGAAAGAGATCAAGAATATCATGCTTTTTCTGCAGAGTCATGAGGTCAGCACCTCTCATGCGACAAAGATTTTCAAGACATATGGAAGTGAAAGCATTGCGATCGTAAAGGAGAACCCATACCGGCTTGCAGATGACATCTGGGGAATTGGATTTAAGACAGCGGATTCCATTGCACAGAAGATGGGGATTGACAAAGGCAAATTTGTCCGTCTGCGCAGTGGTATTTTTTATACATTGAATAAGCTGGCAGAAGCAGGTCATTGTTATACAACAAGAGAACAGCTGACTGGAAAGGCAAAGGAACTTCTGGAAGTGGAAGAATCGATGCTGGAGATCACCTTGGATGAGATGATCCGCACGAATGATGTGATCAGAGATGAAGCAGAAGATCGGGAAGCAATTTATCTGCCCCCATATTATTTTTCAGAAAGTGGCTGTGCAAAGCGGCTGCTTCGGTTGATGTCCTGTGGAAAGAAGAAATCTGAGGATACGGAAGAAATATTGGAGAAAGTAGCAGCTTCATCAGAAATTACTTATGACGAGATTCAGTGGCAGGCGGTAAAGACAGCGGTTTCTTCTAAGGTCATGGTGCTGACCGGTGGACCTGGAACCGGAAAGACTACAACAACTCTGGGAATTATTTCTGCATATAAGCAGGCTGGATGTCAGATCATTCTTGCTGCGCCGACTGGAAGAGCAGCAAAGAGAATGTCAGAAGCAACTGGAATGGAAGCAAAAACGATTCACCGGTTATTGGAATATAAACCTCCGGAAGGCTATCAGAAAAATGAAGAGCATCCGCTGGAAGGAGATGTGCTGATACTGGATGAATGTTCCATGATCGATATTATGTTGATGTATAATCTTTTAAAAGCATTGCCACAGCAGATGTCTCTGATTCTGGTAGGCGACATTGATCAGCTGCCAAGTGTCGGAGCGGGCAATGTTCTCAGAGATATCATTGATTCCGCATGTGTTCCGGTAGTTCGTCTGACACGGATTTTCCGTCAGGCACAGGGAAGTCGGATCATCATGAATGCACACCGGATCAATAAAGGGGAAGGCATTGATATGAGAGGCGGAAAAGATGCCGACTTTTTCTTTGCCACCAAAGAGAGTAATCAGGAAGTGGTGGATACTATCGTCCAATATTGTAAGGCGAACCTGCCGAGATACTATCATGTAGATCCACTGCAGGATATTCAGGTGCTGACTCCGATGCAGAGAGGCGAATGTGGGGCAGTAAATCTGAACCAGGTGCTGCAGGAAGCCATGAATCCGTCAAAGATCTTTCTGCGGAGAGGCGGCACACAGTACCGGCTGAAGGATAAGGTGATGCAGATCCGGAATGATTACGATAAGGAAGTATTTAACGGAGATATTGGGACTATCACAAAAGTTGACGTGGAAGAACGGGAACTGACAGTTCTGTTTGAAGAACGGGAAGTAGTCTATGATGTGACAGAGCTGGACGAACTGGCGCTTGCCTATGCAGTAACGATCCACAAATCCCAGGGAAGCGAATATCCAATCGTTGTCATGCCATTTACCATGAGTCATTTTGTCATGCTGCAGAGAAATCTCCTTTATACGGGTGTGACCAGGGCGAAAAAGATCCTGGTACTTGTCGGAGAGAAGAAAGCTGTGTATTATGCGATAAAAAATGAAACGACAACTGGCAGAAATACATGTCTGGCAAGACGTCTGCAGCCGGACAGCAAAGAAGCACAGGAAGTGAAGGCACAGCTTTTGAAAGAGGCAGTAGACGAGACAGTGAATGAGAACGGAAGTGACAGTAAGAAGATGATCGTCTATAAGGGCAGCATCCAGCCTTCTATGGTATGTGAGACACCGGCAGTTTATGAGGGAAATCTTTGGAAACGCCTGTCGCAGTCAAAGTTCAGAAGCAGTTTTTCCCTGAAGGCAAACGATCGGAGTTATGTATCAGAAAAGGGAATGGAGAAAGTACGTGAGCATGCCTGTGATTTTATCAGAAAGCGTCTTGCACCGGCAGAAATACCAAATGATGGAAAACAGACACCGATGAGAGGGCATCCGGTTTTTGTAGCCCAGCATGCCACAGCTACCTGTTGCAGGGGATGTCTGGAAAAATGGCATCGTATTCCGAAAGGACGGGAATTGACAGAAGCGGAGCAGGAATATGTTGTAAATGTGATCATGGAATGGATCGGTCGGGAAATTCATTGAGAGAACGTCTCGGCTTTGGGGTCTGATTTCTATAGCCGCAACCCTTTAATATCTTTAACAAATGTAGCAAGAATTCTCCCACCTCTTCAGGTGGGGAGATGAATTGCACATCTGAGCATATCTGCTCAAAAAAATCTCTATAGTATAAAAGAAACACTTGTTCTCCCTTCCCTGATGTAGTATACTGAAAAAGAACAATTAGTTCATAAATACATATCCGTCGATATAAGAAAAAGGATGATAAATATAATGGAGTTAGACCATGAAAGATGCATTCTGGGGTCAGATATTCTGTCTGCTCAGTGCAGGCGGAGCAACGATTGAAACGATACGGCAGTATATAGAAAGCCAGGGTGAGAAGAATGAACCGCGCCGTAAAAATAAGGATTTATCCAAATAAAGAGCAGAGAGTTCAGATAGAGCAAACAATCGGCTGCAGCCGCTTTATCTATAACCAGATGCTTGCAGATAAGATCAGCTATTACCAGAAAGAAAAAAAGATGCTCCG
>NZ_JALIFS010000021.1:0-21360 GCF_022868965.1 Blautia sp. NSJ-140
TTGCGCTACGCCGGTCGCATTTTCAATGCGGTAAGTGCGAGGGAAGGCGATCTCAGAGTTCCGTAGCCCGAACGCCCTCCCTCGCGCTCCCACCCCGTTGGGCACGGAAGGAGTTCTTCGTTGTTGTGTGTGCTGCGTTGTTGACTTTTGTCTGTATGCTACGGTACTCAGAGTGGAACGCTGTGCCGACCTGGTTCCTGTATTCTTCGATATTTATAGTGGTACGTTGTGCCGATCTCGTTTCTGTATTCTTCGATATTTATAGTGATACGCTGGGTCGATCTCGTTTCTGGATTCTTCGATATTTATAGTGATACGCTGGGCCGATCTGGTTTCTGTATTCTTCAATATTTATGGTGATACGCTATGCCGATTTGGTTCCTGTATTCTTCGATATTTATAGTGGTGTGTTGTGCCAATCTCATTTCTGGATTTTTCGGTACTTATAGGAATATTCTGTACCAATCTGGCATTTCAGGACAGGACGCCCAGTCCGCTTCCGTCACCTGTTCTGTTTTTTTCCTGTCGGTTGGAAGTGTCAGCCAGAGGAAGGTGGCATCGGGCCGGGCTGCTGCGGAGGAGGGGTGATTACTACTTGGGCTGCGGGAGACGGCGTTATTGCGGCAGGGGCTGCTGTCTGAGCCGAAGGCGAGTTCTGGCCCTGCCGCAATGCTTTTAGCCGTCTCACGGAGTCCTAGTAGTATCCCCCGACGGAGTCCCTGCCCGGACCGATGCCACCTTCCTCTGGCGTCCCTCTCTCCATCTACCCTCACAAAGCCTCAACAGCATCCACGACTGCATCTAA
This sequence comes from Blautia sp. NSJ-140, assembly GCF_022868965.1. Lineage (NCBI taxonomy): Bacteria > Bacillati > Bacillota > Clostridia > Lachnospirales > Lachnospiraceae > Blautia > Blautia sp. NSJ-140. The sequence goes on from NZ_JALIFS010000021.1 coordinate 806, forward strand.
ACCCGGACCGATTCCACCTTCCTCTGGCGTCCCTCGTCCACATCCACCCTACAAAACCTCAACAGCATCCACAACTGCATCCACCCCCGGACCGATACCACCTTCCTCTGACGTCCCTCTCTCCATCCCCCAAAAACTTCTAAAACATCCCCGACTGCATCCACTCCGGACTGATGCCTCCATTCTCTGGCGTCCCTCGTCCACATCCACCCCACAAAAACTCAACAGCATCCACAACTACATCCACTCCCGGATCGATGCCACCTTCCTCTGGCGTCCCTCGTCCACATCCAATACTAAGAACAGACTTCAAAAAAAATCTCCCGCACAGACATGAGACTCCGATATTCTCTTTCTCAGGTCTTCCGAAAAAAAATAAAATATATTATACTTATTGACAAGCGGATAAAAACATCCGCCGCTGTTTATGACAAATATCACACAAAGGGAGGTTTTTATCATGGAATACAGACGTTTTGGAAACACGATCTATCTTCGTCTTGATCCGAAGGAAGAGATCCTGGAAGAGATCGGCAAGGTTGCAGAAAAAGAGAACATCCGCCTTGCACAGGTCACAGGCCTTGGCGCCATCAATGATTTCACTGCAGGCGTATACAACACTGTGACAAAGGAATACCACTCTATCCAGTTCCAGGGAGCTTTTGAGATCGTGTCCCTCACAGGTACTGTCACACGTAAGGACGGTGACGTTTATCTTCACCTTCATATCGCAGCCGGTGACGAAGAAGGCCTTGTACACGGCGGTCATCTGAACCGCGCCATCATAAGCGCTACTGCCGAGATCCAGATCCAGGTGATCGACGGAGAGATCGATCGTGAGTTCAGCGATGAGATCGGTCTGAATCTGTTTAAATTCTGATTTTGCCAGAAGGATTCCTTGATTCGGTTAAATACTGCAATTTGGAAATTTCATTATACAAAGGGTGAGACCACACAGCATAACGCTGTCAGCTCACCCTTTTCTTATTCCCCAAAAGCTATACCGGCAAATCACCCACACCTCCCTGATCCAACCTTCTTACATATACATTGACAAATTCCCCCGTTATGATATACTTTGATGATAAAACTATTTTATACTAAAATTATTTAACGAAAGCAAATGAATGTGAGGATCTGATCATTATGAAGAATTTTAAAATCGGTGATAAACTTACGAGATTTCCCCTGATCCAGGGTGGAATGGGCGTTGGCATCAGCCTTGGCCGTCTGGCAGGCACCGTTGCAAAGGAAGGCGGGATCGGAATCATTTCCACCGCTCAGATCGGCTACCGGGAAAAAGATTTCGACCGGAATACCGAAGAAGCCAACCAGCGGGCTATCCTGTCCGAGATGAAAAAAGCACGCAGGATTTCTCCTGACGGTATCATCGGCTACAACATCATGGTCGCACTGAAGGAGTACGCATCTCATGTAAAAGCCGCTATCCAGGCAGGCGCTGACCTGATCATCTCCGGCGCAGGACTTCCTACAGAGCTCCCTGCTCTTGTCAGCGGAAGCAAAACAAAGATCGCCCCCATCGTCTCAACGGACAAATCTGCAAAGGTCATTCTGAAATACTGGGAAAGAAAGTACAGGCGCACTGCAGACCTTGTGGTGATCGAGGGTCCCCAGGCAGGCGGTCATCTGGGCTTCCACAAGGAAGAGCTGGATTCCTATACACCGGAAGCCTACGACAATGAAATCCGAAAGATCGTCCAGACCGTAAAAGGCTATGCCGCAAAATTCGGCACGGAAATCCCAGTAGTAGCTGCCGGCGGCATCGCTACTCACGAGGATGTAAAGCATGTCTTTGATCTTGGTGTGGACGGCGTTCAGGTTGCCACCCGTTTTATCCCAACGGAAGAATGTGACGCAGACATCCGGCTGAAAGAATCCCTGATCCACACCACAAAGGACGACATCGCCATTGTAAAAAGCCCGGTAGGTATGCCAGGTCGTGCCATTATGAATCCCTTCATGCAGCACGTCATGGCCGGTGAAAAAATCCCGCACAGTCCCTGCCACCGTTGCCTTGCCAAATGTTCTCCCGGCGAGATTCCTTACTGCATTACTGACAAGCTGATCGCCGCCGTAAAGGGTGACGTGGAAAACGGTCTGCTGTTCTGCGGAGCAAAGGCTTATATGGCAGATAAGATCGAAACCGTGCACGATGTGATCGCTGATCTGTTTGGCACAGAGCCAGAATGCATCTGACTGTCATAAAGATAAACCTGCGCTGTCAGGCGCACTACACAAAAAGCCCCTGCTTTCATTGCTTTTCGCAGTGAAAACAGGGACTTTTTGTTTTTCTACCGGTTATCGATCTTTTCCGGGTACATGTCATGCTCTGTCAGGCGTTTCCAGGCAATCTCCTCCCATCTGGTTCCGGCTTTTCCGTAATTGCAGTAGGGATCAATGGAAATGCCGCCTCTCGGAGTAAATTTTCCCCAGACCTCAATGTATTTCGGATCCATAAGACGGATCAGATCCTTCATAATGATGTTCACACAATCCTCATGAAAATCTCCGTGATTGCGGAAGCTGAAAAGATACAGCTTCAGCGATTTGCTCTCCACCATTTTTTCACCGGGTACGTAGGATATCGTGATCGTTGCAAAATCCGGCTGTCCGGTAATGGGACAAAGGCTTGTAAATTCCGGGCAGTTAAATTTTACAAAGTAATCGTTGTCCGGGTGCTTGTTCAAAAATGTTTCCAGTACCTCCGGAGCATAATTGTCCGGATATTTTACTTTCTGATTTCCGAGAAGGGTGATTCCTTCTTTTTCCAGGTTTTCTCTGCTCATATTTTTTTCCTTTCTATGGTCAGGCGGATATTTATAATCCAATCTATCTGTCAAGTGCCGGGTCCTTCACTCCATTGAGACGAAATGCCTCTGCTCTGTCAATACAGGTTCCGCACACACCGCAGGGCTTTTCGTCGCCTTCGTAACAGCTCCAGGTCAGTTCATAAGGAACATTAAGCTCCAGACCGGTTTTTACGACCTCTGCCTTTGTGCAGCTGACAAAGGGCGCCTCAACCTTCAGCTGGCCGCCGCTTCCCTGATAGATTGCCTCGTTGATCGCATTGTGAAATGCACTGCTGCAGTCCGGATACGCATTTCCGGCAGCATCATCCGCATGCGCTCCGTAATAGATCACACTGCAGTTTTTTGACAGCGCAATACTTGCTGCCGAGGAAAGAAACAATCCGTTCCGGAACGGCACATAGGTTGAAACCGGTGAGCCGTCGGTTTCCTTCAGCTGCTCTGCATAGCTTTCGTGAGGGATTTCTCTGTCTGAATGCTTCAGAAGCGAGCAGTCACTGTACCGGAAGATCGGCTCCAGATCCAGATAAAGATGTTCCACTCCGTAATATTCTGCTGTTTTTCCGGCAGCCTCAATTTCTTTTGTGTGCTTCTGTCCGTAAGCTACTGTTAATGCAATTACATTCTCTTTTCCATATTTGTTTACGGCAAGCCCCAGGCAGGTGGTGGAATCCACACCGCCGCTTGCAAGTACAAGTGCTTTCATATCGTTCTCCCTTTCTGCGGTATTTCTGTTATGTTGTGATATATTTTCCTGTCATACTCCCCGTTTCTGCGGATCCCAGATCACCTTATGAAGCTGGATCTGAAGCTTTACATCGTTGAGCTTTTTTTCCATAAGGAAATCCACGATCTCCACCGGCTGGATCCTGCCGAAAACAGGGCTGAAGTAAACTGCCGTTTTTCCGACCAGTCTGTACTTTTCCAGGATTTCCAGGGCTTTTTCCATATCTCTGCGGCTGCTGACCACAAATTTCAGCGTATCCTCACTGCCCAGAAGCTCCAGATTGGAAAGGAGCATCTCTTTTTCCATGCCGCTGTCCGGTGTTTTATAATCCATGGTAAAGGATGGACGTTTTTTTAATATATGATAAGGCTTCAGATCCACACTTCCATTGGTTTCAATCTCCACACGCTGCGATGGATCCTCCAGGATTGCCTCGATCAGCTCCTCCATGCCTTTCCGTAAAAGTGGTTCCCCGCCTGTAAGTGTCACATTTTTCACGCCTGTCTCACGGATCCAGGAAAGAATCTCTTCTTTTGTCAGCCTTTCACTCTCACATCCCGGCTCATTTGCCCAGCTGGTATCACAATAGCTGCATCGAAGATTGCAGCCTTTAAATCTTACAAAAGCGGCCAGCTCCCCGGCCCGTCTGCCTTCTCCGTTGATACTGACAAATTTCTCTACAACCTGATACGTACTCATAACCCTGCTGCCTCCCTTTCTTCTTCCGATTCCCGGTAAGCCGCACAGTTATTTGGTGTTTCGTAAACAACTGCTCTTTTCACAGAATAACCTTTTTCTTTCATTTTTCTGAAAAAATACTCTGAAAAATTCTCTGCTGTAGGGCGAAAGGGAACCTTCACCAGATGAAATCCTTCTTCGTTCAGTGCTTCCAGGGTTTTTGGACGTAATGTATTTTCTTCATAGATCAGCGTGTGATCCATGGAATCTGCCAGCTCCTTCAGATCCTTTTTCAGATCTCCGAAATCTACCAGCATACCGCGCTCCTGACCGTTTTTCTCCAGTTCACGACTTTCTATCTCAATCTCCACATGCCAGCGATGGCCATGGATGTTGGAACACTTCCCGGTGTAACCGGACAAAAAATGTGCGGAATCGAAATCTGCTTCTGTTTTTAACTGATACATAAATTTTTCCTCCTTCTGGATCTTTCACACCACCCGGATATTTCCATAAATAAGAAAGAATCCTGCTTGCAGGATTCCCGGCCGTGATTCTTCTGTGATCTGCATGTCAGGCGGATATTCGCGATCCGCATTCGCTGCGCAGTTTTAAACCGAATAACTGCTTGATTCGGTTAAAGTAAAAAAAGGCAGACCCACCACGAGTCTGCCCTGATTCTCACATCTTCTTCAGCCCTGGTTTTATTTATAGACAGGATGGTACAAACGAACTGTCTTATATTTAATTTGTATGGTATTTCCGGAGATACTGCATCAAACGATAAATCGGACCAGTACAGCGTTTCGTAAATAACTATACCAATCGCGTAGGATGTGGATTCGAGTGTGCAGGTATAAAAACGCAGGCGTAGCGGGCTACGCCGAGGCTTTTATACCTGTGCAATCGGATTCACAGACAAGTGAGTGGTATAGTTACTTCGAAAACGCTGTACTAGATCATCCGCGTTCGCTGCTCACTCATGAGCGCAGTCGCTCCGCAACGATCTATGGGAACTTTCAGCTCCGGAATTACGGTAAATTTCCTGCGGGATTATCTTCTTCCGCAGCACTTCTTATATTTCTTACCGCTTCCGCACGGACACGGATCGTTCGGATAGATTTTTCTTGCAGATGCCGGCTGCATCGGCATTGCTGTCGGCACAAAGCTGTTCGGCATTGCAGTGTGCGGCTTGCCTGTGGCAAACGGCCATACTGCTCCTGAGATCTCATTCGGTGTGTAACCGCGGAATTCCAGCATTCTTGTGTTATTGTTTGCCTCCATGATCAGCTTTGTAAATTTCTCAAGCTGCTCATCGTTAAACTGGATCCCCTTCTGGTTCAGGTTTTCCATGATCGCTGACATTCTGCCATCCATGGAGCATTCTTTGTAAATAAAGAACAGCACCTGATCCTTCACCGCATCAGAAACCTTCATCTCGTCCAGCAGGAATCTGCCCAATCTCTGGTAAGAAGCTGATTTTGTCGGATAACCGTTTTCGGAATAATCCAGGATCTCATCTACGGACGGAATATAGAATTTCCGTCCACCCTGACGTCTCTCGATATCCTTGTAGATGTTATTGACCAGTGCGGATTTCAGGATCAGCTGATCCTCCGCAAGCTCACAGATGCAGGCCTTCTCCGGAATGGTATGATACAGCTCGATGAACCTGTCATATCCGATGTCAAAGCCTTTTCTCTGCTTAAACATCTCATATACTGTCTTCGCCGGTGCAGATACATACAGATAGCTTACCATGACAAGACAATCCTTCAGCCAGTTTACCTGACTGCGAAGTGTCCGGAATTCCGGTGTGTTGATCTGGTCGTAAACAGCTGCAACCTCTGCCGGAACTTCTGCGTAATCATCGCTGTAGGAAACAAGGTAGCCCATATCGTTCAGCCATTCCAAAGTACTCCACTCATGCTCTGCAACATGGAAGCATTTTCTCTGAATAGCTGCCTCAAAAGCCAGTACTTCCTGATCGTCTGCTACGAGGAAGCTTGCTTTCATAACTTCCGGTTTAAGAACCTCTGCGGCAACCTTTGCGGCGATCTCTTCCTGTTCCATTCCCTTGCAGTGAAGTCCAAGCTCACCTGCAATGCTGAGAAGGTCTTCTTTACGATAGGACATGAGGAAATCTTTTACTGTAGGATTTCTTCTGCTGCCTGTGGCTGCCTCATCTGCTTTTGCAGCTCTGGCAGCTGCCTCTACTGCTGCTACTGTTGCAGCAATGTCCTCAGATGCTTTGACTGTTTCCGCCTCTGTCTCAACTGCTGCAGTGCATTCCAGCTCCGGTGCCTCTGTCCAGTACGGATCATCCTCACCCTTTACTTCTTTTACAATAGAAGGAGCTTCTGCTGTTCCCTCGTCTTTCTTCTCAATGTCAACTCTGTATTCCGGGGCTTCCTTATCCGCACCATACTGACGGAAAGTAAACCATTTCTCGGAATCCATAAGCTCTGCAGTCTCTGTCTCGCCTGCATTTAATAATGTGAAATTATTCTTTGCTTCTCCGTCACCATTCTCACGGATCTGTACTTTTTTCTGAAAAAATTCAATCTCATATAGGCTGCCTGACGGATACTGAACCAGTTTTTCAAGCATGGCTGCCATATTTGCAAATGTAACGTCAGCCGCAACAGTACAACGTCTCCATACCGGCGGTTTCGTTCCTTTTCTTGTGATTTTTAACTGATAAAACATTCCTGTGTTCCTCTCCTGTAAATATATGCCGGATCAGGAGACATACACAGCTCCTGACCCGGCGTAAGCAACTTCCCCTATGTTATACAAAAACAGGGAAATTGTCAATATTTGAGAGGCTTCTACAACACAATATCATATTTCTCAACCTGGATCACAGCATTTCCGTCACTGTGAAACAGGATCTCATCTGCTTCCACTGGTGTTGGGATCACGGTAGTCGCAGTTTTGCTTCCATCATTGATAAAAAGCTCTATGGAGTTTCTATCCAGGATAAAACGAAGCTTCAGATTTTGTCTGCCATCTGTGATCTGGAGCTTTCTTGTACATACAACATCACGCTGCACCCCGCTCCAGGTTCTGTCGATCTCCAGTATCTGTCTTTTTCGATCATAGGTAAAGACCGTTGTATATTCTTCATTGCGTGCAAGCTCGATCTGGAACTCATTGTACACACCTAATGCTTCCTGATCTGGATTTCCGGAGTTCCTGCTTCCATCCACGATACCATCTGCGTTCTGCAGTTCCACGATCAGATCGATCATTCGGCCACGGACGCCTTCAAGGCTTAAGCTCTCACCCACATTTACATTCTCATAACAGCAACGGTTTTTCCGATAATTCTCAATTTCCCGGACCGGCTTCTGCCAGATCTTTCCGTCACGATATTCCAGTTCTCTCGGAAGCGTCATCATTCCCTGCCATCTCTGCTTCTCCTTGATCACACAGCTATCCCAGGATTTCATCCAAGCGATCATCACTCTCCGGCCATCTGGAAGCAAAGTAGTCTGCGGTGCATAAAAATCAAGTCCATAATCCAGACTAACCGGTTTCTCTTCCCGGAATACATGTTTCTCAGGATCATAGGATCCAACAAAATACACGGCATTATGTCCATTGTGGAATTCATAGCCCCGGGCACGCATATGCTGCGGAGAACAGATCAGCACATGTTTATCCCCGAGCGGAAAGAAATCGGGGCATTCCCACATAACACCGATTTCTCCTGTGGAGTTCTCCGCAAGAATTGTTTCAAATTTCCATTCTTTCAGATCTTTACTGGAAAACAGAACTACCTGTCCAGGAATTTCTTCGCTGCGGCATCCTACGAGCATATGGTATGTTCCGTTATCTTCCCATATCTTCGGATCACGGAAATCAACTCTGCTACATTTCTCCGGAAGCATATCCCCGGTGACTATCGGATTTTTCTCTGCCTTTACATAATCTTTTCCGTCACCCCAGGCAAGGCACTGATTCTGCCGGACTTCTTCTTTTCCATCAGGCAGCTTTTCTGTTGTAACTCCTGTGTAGATCAAAGCCTGTTTTCCATCCGCTTCAATAGCACTTCCGGAAAAGCATCCCTCTCGATCATATTCCTGATCCGGTGCAAGCGCTGTAGGAAGCTGCTCCCATCTGATCATATCCTCCGTCACACTGTGGCCCCAGTGCATAGGGCCCCAGTCACGGCTGTAAGGATGATACTGGTAAAAAAGATGTACCTTTCCTTTAAAAACAGAAAATCCATTGGGATCATTGATCCAGCCAACCGGTGCAGATACATGAAAGGCCGGTTTCTCTTCCTGCGGGATATTTTTTGCTTCCTCTATTTCATAAAGACGTGCTTTTTCAAGTTTTTCACTCATACTCTGCTCTCTCTTTCTTTTTTATGTTTCTGACCGGTATCTTTTTCTGTTTTTATTTCTCTGTCTCACTAAGAGACTTCTGATACTGGTCAAAATATTTCTGTTTGATTGCCAGATAATCAGACAGTCCATACTGCTCCATCTTTTTCAGATAGGAATCCCATTCTTTATCGATGCCGCCATTCAGGATCCAGTCTGCTTTTTTCTGTTCCGCATACTTCTTGATATCTGTGTCGTACTGAGATACCTTATTGGTATCATCAATACTCATAAATACATTCGGATACACATATTTACTGTTCATATCCTTAAGATATGTTTCGTGCATATTGTCGAGACGCCATTTTGCATCTGCCGGCTCTGTTACATATACATCGTAATAATCATTAAGTATTGCCAACGGTCCGTTTACAGACTGTGCTTCACGAACCTCTACCGGAGATGCATCTCCCAGATCCATGTGTTTCAGCATCTGACCACCTTCTGCATTCTCGGACATCTCAAAGATATTAAATGAATCTTTTTCTCCGTAAGTACCCCAGTTATTCTGCGGAGACTGGATCGGTGCATACATCTGATCGATCCAGGCTGCTGCCAGTGCCGTATTCCGACAGCTTGTAGTCAGAACGCAGCGTCCTCTGTCAAAGCCACTGGTTTCACTGTTATTCTGTCTTGTGATATTTACAAGGCCATCCGGACCGGCCAGCGCCGGGAGCATTACATAATCTTCATTGTTATCAATATTTGCAATATCCCAGGTAAAACACAGACCATATCTGTGGTTCTTACCTTTTGCAACATAAGTTGACCATTCCTGGGTAAAAGCCTCCGGATCCACCAGATTTTCTTCTACCAGCTGATGAAGCCACTGGATGCCTTCTTTATAACCTTCCTGTACAGTTGTATAAATAACAGTTCCATCATCTTTCACTGCAAAATGATCACCGGTGTCACCATATCCTTCTCCAAATCCGTTGAGCAGAATTGCCGGATCCTGATCACCGTTATTGATAATAAAGGACATTGGGATCACATCACCCTCAATATCAAATTCTTGTTCCAGTTTATCTGCATTATCACGAAAAGCGATCAGAACCTGTTCCAGTTCCTCAGTTGTATTCGGAACCTCCAGCTTCAGATAATCCAGCCATTTTTTATTAATGTAGGGAATATCTCCAATTGCCTGAATAGCCTCTTTTCCCTCACCAAGCTGTTCGATCCATGGAAAAGAATAAATATGTCCGTCCGGTGCTGTACACATTGTTCTGTATTCCGGGTATTTTTCAAATACAGCCTGAAGATTCGGCATGTATTTATCAATGAGATTTTCTACCGGAATAATGATTCCCTGTTTGGCATAACGAAGAAGATCATAATCACTCATCCCTGCGTTAAAGAGTCCATCCGGAAGATTTCCGAACTGTGCCAGCGCCAGATTTTTTTTGTCATCAAACTGATCCGATACAAAACAGGTCCAGTCAATGTGAACATTAGTCTGCTTTTCCAGTCTTTTAAAAATCGTTCTTTCATTAGGTTCCTGTGTAGATGTTGCAGGTGCACTGGTAATAAAAGACAGCTCTGCTTTTTCTTTCAGAGGAAAGGACACATCCTCCACCGGGATATCCGGATCTGTTTCTGCTTTCATGTGTTCTTTTCCGTTTCCACATCCGGCACTGCATACCATTATAATTGCAGAAAGCCCGATTGCCAATAATGCCTTCATTCTTTTTTTCATCATTATCAACCTCCTGTCATCAGCCTTTTACAGAACCAACCATAATGCCCTGGTCAAAATATTTCTGGAAGAATGGATACATGATCAGAAGCGGTAAACTTGATACAATGATCGTAGCATATTTCAGAAGTTCCGCTACCTTTGCCATCTGTGCAGTACTCTGGATATCTGCGATCATTCCGGGCTGCGGTGTATTCTGTACAAGGATGGAACGAAGTACCAGCTGCAATGGCTGCAGTTTCGCATCATTCAAATAAATCATAGCGTCAAAATAACTGTTCCACATTCCTACAAAGGACCACAGTGCAAGTACTGCGATGATCGGTTTGCATACCGGCATCATAATCTTGAAAAAATGCTCAATTTCCGTGGCACCGTCAATGGCAGATGCCTCTCTGAGTTCCTTGGGGATAGACTGATAATAGGTTCTGGCAAGGATCATGTTCCAGACATTAAACGCACCCGGAAGCAGGATTGCCCAGATTGTATTTACCAGATGCAGCTGATTGATCAGGATAAAAGTCGGGATCATTCCTCCACCGAAAAACATAGTGATGAGAAAAATAACATTGAAGAAATTTCTTCCCACAAATTCTTTCTTGGACATGGGATATGCTGCCAGCAGAGTTACCAGAACTGAAATAATGGTAAACACCAGGGAATAAAAAAATGAGTTTGCAAAGCCTCTCCAGATCATATTATTTTCAAGAACTCTGCGGTACGCATCGATCGTCCACTTCCGCACATCAAGGCTGATCCCCTGGCTGTTCAGCACATTCGGATCCATAAAAGATGCGATCACAACATATAAAAGCGGAACCAGAATGGAAAGTACAAATGCACCCAGAAGTACGTATCCGATTCCTAAAATGGCTTTGTCAGATGCCGAATATTTCTTTTTCTTTGCTTTTGCCATAACAGCACCTCCTATAATCCCTCTCCGTCATTCAGTTTCTTGACTACCCAGTTTACAAAGATCAAAAGAATTACATTGATCACTGAATTAAACAGCCCCACTGCTGTAGAATATCCATAGTCTCCATTCAGAAGACCGATTCTGTATACATAAGTAGAAAGAATCTCAGATGCAGGGAGGTTCATATCTGTCTGCAGTGCATATGCTTTTTCAAAACCAATACTCATAATATTTCCGGCCTGAAGAATAAACTGGATCACAATGATGTTTTTAATAGCCGGAAGCTGTACATACCAGATCTGCTGCAGGATATTTGCTCCATCCACCACTGCTGCCTCTTCCAGATCCTTACTTGCATTGGCAAGTGCTGCTGTATACATAATGGACGCCCATCCGGCTGTCTGCCATATTCCGCTGGCTATGTAGATCGTACGGAACGCCGCCGGCATGGTCATCCAGTTGGCATCAGAACCGATCAGTTTATTCAGCGGACCTACCGGTGAAAGAAACATACGAACCATACCACAGAGTACGATAACTGAAATAAAATTCGGCGCATAGATCAGAAGCTGAATTTTTTTCCTGATCCCGGCTCTCCGGATCTGATTCAGAAGAAGTGCCAGGATGATCGGAATCGGAAATCCCCACAGCAGTCCGTAAATACTCAGTTTCAGAGTGTTCACAAGATAATTCATAAAATCCGGTGATGCCAGAAATCTCCGGAAGTATTCCAGTCCTACCCATTTGCTTCCAAATACACCATCAATGACATTGTAGTCCTCAAAAGCGATCAGTACGCCACCCATGGGCACGTATTTGAAGATGATCGTCAGAAGAAGTGCAGGCAGCAGAAAAAACACATACAGCTGCCAGTTCTTTTTCACATACTGAAGCTTTTCTGCGGCAGTTCTTTTTCCTGCCGGAACAGCTTTCGCAGAACCTTTTTTCATTCTCTTTTCCTCCCTTTTTTGTTCTTTCGTCCTTGTTTAGTAACCGGTAAAGTAACCGGTTACTTTATAATTTGATACTACTATATGCCATAGCTTCTGTCAACCTTTTTTGTTAATTTATTCAAAAAAAGTAACCGGTAACTTAACTGGTTATTTTTTTATTGCTATTTAACGTCTGTATTGTTATACTTAATTATATCAATCCAATCATCCTGTACGGTCTGCAGATTTCTCTTATATGATTGCATCTGCATTCCGTATCATAACTTTCTGCTGTTAAAAGGAGAATATTTTTTTATGGCTAAAAAACAGGTAACATTTGCCGATATTGCAGAATACACGGGTTTTTCCAAGACCACGATCTCGAGATATTTCAATCATCCGAATTCTCTGACTCTGGAAAATCAGGAAAAGATCGCAAAAGCCCTTGATGAGCTCGGCTACAGAAAAAACAAGCTTGCCAGGGTTCTTGCCAATGGGAAAAGCGAATTTGTAGGGATCATTGTCCCGAACCTTTATCTTCATTATTATTCCGAAATGCTGACACAGCTTCTTCGAAGTTACTCCGATTATCATTACAAATTTCTGGTTTTTGTCAGTGATGGCGGCCCGGAGAAAGAAATGCAGTATCTGGACGAGTTGATGGCTTATAAGATTGAAGGACTTATTGTTCTCAGCCATACTCTTTCCTCTGAAAAACTGGCTTCCTATAATATTCCTGTGATCGCCATTGAACGTGAAGCAGAACATATATGCAGCGTTACAACAGACAATTACATGGGCGGCATGCAGGCTACTTCTCTGCTGATACGCAATCAGTGTGATGTACTGATCCATATCAATGTCCATGTACCTGAGAATATTCCGGCTTATGACCGTATCCGTGCCTTTGAGGAAACATGCCGGGAATATCATGTTCCTTATGAACTGAACCTTAATGTTTCCGGTGATTCCTATCAGGAGCTTTTTGAACAGATGCGTGTGATCTTTCAGGATATTGACAGTAAATATTCCGGTCAGAAAAAAGGCATATTTTTATCCAATGATACTTACGCAAATATATTTCTCAATCTGATCTTCCAGAAATACAACTGTCTGCCGGATGAATATCAGATCATCGGATTCGATAATTCGCCCATTGCTGCGGAGTCCATCATCCCGATCACTACTATCGGACAGCAGATTGATGTGATCGCACAGACTACCATGGAACTGCTTGTGGAACAGATGAACGAAATGAAAAAAAGAAAACCGGCACCGCTTCAAAAACCGATTCACAAAAAGATCACTCCTGTTCTGATACGACGACAGACAACAGGAGAGTGAAAATACTTACATAAATATCTATTCAGGGAGGAAATCATGAAAAAAGATCAGGAAATTTTTCAGGAACGCTTAAACCATCATCACGACGAGCTTCGATGGCTGTACACAGAGCTTTATCACAATGACGATATGTTTGCAGAGCTCTGCGACCAGATGTACCAGTATTTTACAGCACGCCGCCGCGCTCTCAAAAACCGCGATCTCGAAAGAGAAAAAAATCCGGACTGGTTCCGCCAGAAGGATATGCTGGGCATGATGCTCTATATTGACAATTTTGCCGGCAACATCAAGGGAGTTTCTGACAAGCTTCCATATCTTAAGGAATGCAACGTGAACTGTCTGCATCTGATGCCGTTCCTGGATACCCCGAAGGGCCGCTCCGACGGTGGTTACGCAGTAGCCGACTTCCGCAAAGTCCGCCCGGACCTTGGTACCATGAAGGATCTGGCTGCCCTTGCAGATAAATGCCACAAAAACGGAATGAATCTGTGTATGGATTTTGTTATGAACCACACTTCCGAGGATCATGAGTGGGCCAGAAAAGCACGCCAGGGTGACGGCGAATATATGAGCCGTTATTTCTTCTACAACAACCGTGAGATCCCGGACGAGTACGAAAAGACCGTACCACAGGTATTCCCAACCACTGCTCCGGGGAACTTTACCTGGCTTCCGGATATCGGTCACTATGTCATGACTACCTTTTATCCGTACCAGTGGGATCTGAACTACGGCAATCCCCGTGTTTTCAATGAGATGATGTACAACTTCCTCTTCCTTGCAAATCAGGGAATGGATGTGATTCGTATCGATGCGGTTCCGTATATCTGGAAGGAACTGGGAACTCCCTGCCGTAACCTGAAGCAGGTACATACGATCGTTCGTATGATGCGTATGATCGCCGAGATCGTCTGCCCAAGTGTTGTACTTCTGGGTGAGGTTGTTATGGAGCCGGAGAAGGTTGTTCCTTATTTCGGAACCGTAGAGAAGCCGGAATGCCATATGCTTTACAATGTAACAACCATGGCTACAACCTGGAACAGCATTGCCACCCGTGATATCCGCCTTCTGAAAAAACAGATGGATATTGTAAACAGCCTTCCGAAGCAGTACACCTTCCTGAATTATCTCCGCTGTCATGACGATATCGGCTGGGGACTTGATTTCGCCACCCTGAAAGAATGGGGCATGGATGAGCCCTCCCATAAGCGTTACCTGAATGATTTCTTTACAGGAAAGCATCCGGGAAGCGACAGCCGCGGAGAGCTCTATAATGATGACCCTGTAACTCAGGATGCCCGTTTCTGCGGAACTACTGCTTCCATGTGCGGGATCGAGGCTGCCCTTTTTGAAAAAGATGACGAGAAGCTGAAAAGGGGTATCCGTGAGGATCTGATGCTTCACGCATATATGCTTACCCAGTCCGGGATCCCGATGCTTTACAGCTCCGATGAAATCGGACGTCTCAATGATTATTCCTATAAAGAGGATCCTGATAAGGCAGCAGATTCCCGCTATATCCACCGTGGTGCTTTCCAGTGGGAGCTTGCCGGAAAAAGAAAATCCAAAGCCTCCGTTGAGGGACAGATCTTCCAGACTCTGGACCGCATGGAACAGATCCGCAGCCAGGAATCTGTTTTTGATAAGGACTGTGACGTGTATACATACGATGTTCATGATGACAGCATTCTCTGCATCCTCCGCCAGAAAGGAAACGAACGTTTCATCGGAATCTTCAACTTCAGTGACAGCGAAAAAACTGCCTGGATGCAGGAGGAAGGAACCTTCCGCGATCTTATCACTGACCAGACACTGGAGCTTAAGGACGTGGAGCTTCCGGCTTATGGATTTATGTGGTGTAAGAGGATATAATGGTCTTGTGGCAATTTCCAGAATCATGAAATCACTGACTTACCTTTAATTTGCTATTCATGTAAATAAAAAAGACGTGGCCTTATGGATCGATATGTTTCGTTCATTAACAACTCAGTAAATGAACGAACCTGTCAATCCGGGTCCACGCCTTTTTATTATGTAATATCTTTATTTTTTATAAGCTGTTCTGACATTCAGAAATTACTTGCAGAGCTCCTCTGCCATTGCATCGATCTCTGCCACATTCTCATCGCTGAGGGAGGACATGATCTTTACATTGTTCTCAAGCCATGTGATATTTTTGCTCTTCTCGAACATTCCTTTCATGACTTTGGCTGCAGTCGGTGCCCAGCTTCCGTTCTCAATGAGGCCGATGGTTCGGTTCTGGTAATTACGCTCTGTCAGGTTCTCGATGAATGTACGCATAAACGGGAAGGCTTCTCCGTTGTATGTAATGCTGGCCAGTACCAGCTTGCCGTAGCGGAAAGCGTCTTCCACTGCCTCTGCCATGTCTTCTCTTGCAAGATCGCAGACAACAACCTTCGGGCAGCCCTTTTCTTCCAGCTTCTGTGCAAGAAGCTCTGCTGCTTTCTTTGTATGTCCGTATACAGATGTGTAGGCGATCATTACGCCTTCGCTCTCTACTTTATAAGAAGACCAGATATCATATTTCTCCAGATAATGTCCAAGATTTTCGGTAAGGATCGGTCCGTGAAGCGGGCAGATGGTCTGGATATCAAGAGTTGCTGCTGCCTTGAGAAGCTTCTGTACCTGCGGACCGTATTTTCCGACGATTCCGATATAGTAGCGACGTGCTTCGCGGTCCCAGTCCTCTTCTACATCGAGAGCTCCGAATTTGCCGAAGCCATCAGCAGAAAACAGCACCTTGTCTGTGCTGTCATATGTAACCATGACCTCCGGCCAGTGAACCATCGGTGCAAATACGAAGGTAAGGACATGTTTTCCAAGTGTCAGGGTGTCACCGTTGGCTACCACCAGCTTCTTTCCCTCCAGGTTCATTCCACGGAAGAAATTCTCCATCATGGTAAAGGTCTTTGTGTTGGCAACAACAGTTGTATCCGGGTATGCTTTCATGAAATTCTCAATATTTGCTGCATGGTCCGGCTCCATATGCTGAACTACAAGATAATCCGGTTTCGCACCATCCAGAACTTCTGCAACTTTTCCCAGCCACTCTTCTGTGAAGCCGGCATCTACAGTGTCCATAACTGCGATCTTCTCATCTTTGATCACATAGGAGTTGTAGGACATTCCATTTGGTACTACATACTGTCCCTCGAACAGGTCTACCTGATGATCGTTTACGCCTACATAATAAATATCATTTCCGATTTTCATTGTATTGGTTTCCTCCTTAGTCTGCTGTATTTTATTTTTCCAATATTTCTGAAAATACTTTCTTATTGCTCTCATTTATTATATCATTGTTCGTACTGAAATCAATGTAGAATCTATAAATAAAAACAAACTTCTGCGCCTGATGAAAGAGCCATTTTCCCCTCTTTACAAACCTATTTCAACATAGTATTGTATACCTTGGATGAAGGATTTTTTTATAATTTTTTATGAGGTAAACTATGTGTGAAAATGAAAAAAAGAAAACGCATTCCATTGAGATGACCTCCGGCTCTCTCTGGAAAAATCTCCTCCTTTTCAGCCTTCCCCTGATGGGGTCACAGGTATTGGAGGTTCTTTTTAACTTAAGTGATGTTGCGGTTGTGGGGCGATTTGCAGATTATATGGCACTTGGAGCTGTCGGTTCCACAACTCTGCTGGTCACTTTATTTACCGGAATCCTGATCGGCATGGGCGCCGGAGTCAATGTTCGTGTAGCACACGAGCTTGGTGCCGAAAACAGAAAAGGTACCGAAGAAACGATCCATACATCTCTTCTTCTCTGTGCCATTGCAGGACTTCTGGTCTGTGTCGTCTGTCTTCTGTTTTCCGGCCAGATGCTGTCCATGATGAATACGAAACCGGAGCTGATGGACCAGGCTGTTTTATATATGAAGATTTATGCTCTGGGTATGCCGGCCATGGCTGTATACAATTTCGGTAACGGCGTATTAAGTGCCCGCGGCGATACGAAGCGACCACTGATCTATCTTTCCATTGCCGGAGTGATCAACGTTCTTCTGAACCTGTTTTTCGTTATCGTCTGTCATATGGCCGCTGCAGGTGTGGCAACTGCCAGTGCGATCGCCCTGTATATATCCGCTGCTCTGGTAATGATCCACCTCCTCCGGAGAAAAGATGAATGCAGGGTATCCCTGCGTAAGCTCCGTCTTCACCCGAAGGCCTGTAAAGCAGTACTGCTTCTTGGCATTCCCACAGGTTTGCAGAACGGAATTTTTGCTATTGCAAATCTGTTCGTACAGGCCGGCGTCAACTCCTTCGATGCAGTCACAGTTTCCGGAAATGCTGCCGCTGCAAATGCAGACTCCCTGATCTACAACGTCATGTTCGCCTTCTATACTGCATGCGCAAGCTTCATCGGTCAGAACTGGGGTGCCGGAAATAAAAAACGTATGCTGAAGACTTATGGGATCAGCCTTACATATGCCTTCATCGCAGGCGCGATCCTTGGTGGACTGCTTCTTGTTTTCGGTCCGCAGTTTTTGTCACTGTTTGCCACAGAACCGGCCGTCATTGATGCCGGCATGGAAAGGATCCGGATCATGGGCTTCAGCTATGCCTTCAGCTGTTTTATGGATTGCAGCATCGCCGCTTCCCGTGGCATCGGAAAAAGTATCCCACCGACCATCATCATTATTCTGGGATCCTGTGTATTCCGTGTCATCTGGTTCTATACGGTGTTCGCACACTTCCAGACCATTTCTTCGCTTTATCTCCTGTATATTTTCTCATGGGGAATTACAGGCTTTGCGGAGGTTCTCTTCTTTGCTGTAAGCTTCCGGAAAATCCGGGCCTGAAACTTCAAATATATAGCGCCAGACGAAGCATTGATCTGGCGCTTTTTTTATATCTTTTTCGTGTTTTATGTACATTTGTCTTTACAAGGCGGACATGATTGTATATAATTATCCTGTTGTGCTTTTACATGATGCAGTAGTAGCAGTTTAGAACGATCAGCCCTTTACACCGGATCGTTGCTTTGCGGCTCAGCATTTTTCAGCACACCCACACAATAGGAAAGAGGAAACTAGTTATGAAAAACCTGATTCAAAAATGGAACAGCATCAACCTGATCAAGCGTATCATCTGCGGTCTGATCGTTGGTATCATTCTCGGACTTGCGATTCCCAAGGCATCTGTGATCTCCATTCTCGGTGATCTGTTCGTCGGTGCTCTCCGTGGAATTGCTCCGCTTCTGGTGTTCTTCCTGGTAATGAGCTCTCTGTGCCACATGGGAAAAGGCCAGAAAACAAACATGAAACTTGTTGTTGTACTTTATCTTCTGGGAAATGTACTCTCAGCACTGGCAGCTGTGATCTCCAGCCGCCTGTTCCCGATCATGCTGACTTTTTCCGAAAATACAAATACTTCCGACGTCACTCCGCCAAGCGGTGTTGCAGAGGTCCTCAAAAACCTTCTGATGAACATTGTTTCCAACCCGGTTGACGCACTTGTCAACGCCAACTATATCGGTATCCTTGCATGGGCCATCATCTTCGGTATCGCACTGAAGGCCGCAAGCGAAACTACCAAGACTGTCATCGAAAACATTTCCGATGCAACCTCCACGGCCGTAAGATGGATCATCAGCCTTGCTCCATTTGGTATCATGGGCCTGATCTTCACAACCATCTCCGAGCAGGGACTTGGCGTACTGTTAAGCTATGGCCGTCTGATCTGTGTACTGGTGGGAACCATGCTCTTTGTTGCACTGGTGATCAACCCGATCGTTACTTTCATCTGCACACGCCAGAATCCGTATCCGCTGGTTCTGCGCTGCCTGAAGGACAGTGGTATCACAGCCTTCTTCACAAGAAGCTCTGCCGCCAACATTCCGGTAAACATGGAGCTGTGCAAGGATCTCGGACTTGATGAGGATACCTACTCCATCTCCATCCCTCTTGGTGCGACCATCAACATGGGTGGTGCAGCGATCACTATTTCCATCATGGCTCTGGCTGCTGCACATACACTTGGTATCAGCGTAGACTTCCCGACCGCTCTGATCCTCTGCATCCTGGCTGCTGCAAGTGCGGCTGGTGCTTCCGGTGTTGCCGGCGGTTCTCTTCTTCTGATCCCGATGGCCTGCAGCCTTTTCGGAATCCCCAATGATGTTGCCATGCAGGTAGTTGGTGTCGGTTTCATCGTAGGTGTGATCCAGGATTCCTGTGAGACAGCACTGAACTCTTCCACAGACGTACTTTATACAGCATGCGCCTGCAGGATCAGAAAGAATAAATGATCACACTTATAAACCGTCAGGCGGATATCCATGATCCGCATCTGAGTCAGGCAGATATTCGTAATTGAAGCAGGGGACTCCCTTGATTCGGTTAAAAAGAGCAGATCTTCCGTATTTGGAAAATCTGCTTCTTTTTTGGCTTAACCCTCAGTTCCTGCAATATCTGCCCCATTTGACACTCCCCACAGCTAAAGCAGGGGGATTCTTGCTTCTCCCACTACTACATTGGCAAACACCTTACGGTACTGCAATGTCTTACACAGTGTCCACAAGCTATATTTATACTGTTCCCGTATGCCCTACGGTACAGTTTTTATCTTTATGCAGACTGCATCTGCAGTCCTTTTTTCAGAATATTGATACTTGCATTCGTATCCCGGTCATGAACCGCATGGCATTTGGGACACTCCCAGATACGAATGCCCAGATTTTTTATCCGTGGATCTCTGTAGCCACAACAGCTACAGGTCTGACTGCTCGGATACATCGTTGGTACTCTGTGAATTTCATTTCCATACCAGCCAGCTTTATATTCCAGCATTTCAAAAAATTTTGCCCAGGAAACACTCGCTATCGATCTTGACAGTTTATGATTCCGGATCATCCCCTTAACATTCAGATCTTCAATACAGATGGTTTGGTTTTCGCGCACCAGCATCGTTGACTGTTTCTGCAGGAAATCATTCCGCTGATTGGTTACTTTCTCATACACTCTTGCCACCCTGATCCGCTGCTTCTCGCGGTTATGGGAATCTTTTTGTTTTCG
>NZ_JALIFS010000022.1:0-16832 GCF_022868965.1 Blautia sp. NSJ-140
TGGAATATCGGAACCTGTTCTTGCAGTCTTGTGCTTGCTGTCGTTATTTCTGCCATCTTGATTTTGTGCATGAAAGAGCGAGAAGCAACCCAAACAAAGAAAAAGGCCAAAAAGGTAGCACCAAAGAAAGGCTGGTGATGATTTTATGAAGAAAATAGTTTTAGCATTAACATTCGTCCTTGTGGGAAGTTTTATGCTTGCTGGCTGTTCAAAAGATGAAATTCTCGACCATTATAATAATATCGTTCAGTCAGCTGGAGCTATAGAGCTTACCGGAAATTCATCCTTACAAGGTACGAAAGAAAAAGGAATTGATGATTATACAGGAAGCTATACAGCCAACTATGAGGATTTTTCAGATACAGAGTATTTGTTCGGCGGAACTTCCATAAAGCGTGAAGCTGGTAAGGAGCTGTCTATTGACTGCGCGCTGGAGGTTACGGAAGGTACTGCAAAAGTATTTTGGATTTCTGGATCGGATGAAGCAGTCACTTTGCTTGAAACAACCGGAACATATAGTGATACAATTACACTTCCTGATGGTGGAAATTATATCGGCATTGCGTGTGAGGACTTTACTGGAAACATTGAATTGAATATTGAGTAACATTCTGCCGGACGACGGCAAAAGAAAAAAGCCGTCGTAAAGCAGACACATTTCCACGCGCCTATGAAGCGGCGGCTTTGATTTTCAGAGCCGCCGTTTCTTTTTGCCCGGCGCAGGATCGGCGGCCCACGGAGGAAGCCGCCATGCTGATACGACTTGATTTTTACCAAAATAGCTTCTTAAAAAAAGACTGTGCCCAGCAGGTGACAGCTCCGGCTACGAGTATGAACTATACCATATAAGAAAACTTCATATTACTTTCATTTTCGCACAGTGGGTCTACAACCTGCCGGGCGAATTTTGTCGTTTCCTGTGGTCTTTCGGTGCGGGCCTGAGTTGCCGCAGCAACGTAGATACCGTGGGCGGCGCAACCGGCCCGGCCTTCTCGCTATCCCGCAGATCGGGGGTGAGAAAATGAAATACATCCCTGACGATTATGGAGAACGCTGCCGGTTTGACGCGTTCTGTAAAACTGTTCTCCGCCATGAGGCTATGAACTATTTCCGGGAACTAAATCGTCAGCTGAAACGGGCAATCCAGTTCAGTGCCTTGTGCCAGTATGAAATGGACAAACTCTGCTCGATGGACGAATACCCAAGCGACAGCTTTGTGTCCTCGGCCTTTGGCTATGCCCTACATATCCGGGACGAGCTGGTGGCTGATACCTTTGCCAGCCTGCCGGAACGGGAGCAAAGCATTTTGATCCTGTATTGTGTGTTGGAACTGACAGATGGGGAGATAGGTAGTATTGCAGAAATGTCCCGCAGCGCCGTCCAGCGGCACCGTACCAAAGCCCTGAATGAATTGCGGAAACGATTGGAGGACGACGGAGGGAGGAAAGCGAAATGAAGCAGCCAACTTTCTACGGGCGGGAACTGTTGCCCTTGTCTGTGATCGAGACGGCTCGCGCCGGTGATCCGCTGGCCGTGGAAAGTGTCTTGCGATATTATGACGGCTACATGAATAAACTGTGTACCCGGACACTCTACGATCTGGACGGTTTACCTCATGTGATGGTGGATGAATACATGAAACACCGCTTACAGGCAAAGCTCACGGAAGTCATCGTAAACAAGAAATAGCAAGTCATGACCCCCGGCTAAGCCGGGGGTTTGTGTAAGCCCTAGAAGGGCATAATACGGACAACGCCCCTCAAGGTGCCTCGAACGGTTCGGCCAACTGCATTGCCGACTCGTGGCAGGCCCCTTAAGGGGCGTTGTCTTATGCCTTGGTATTCTTGCTACCCGTAAACGGGTCAATGAACTCTTTCAGGCTCATTTGATCTGCTATCTGGTCTTCGTCAAGCTGATGCTTGATGTACTCCGCAATCTGCTTTTTGTTGCGTCCTACTGTATCCACATAGTATCCTCTTGCCCAAAAGTGCCTGTCTCCATACTTATATTTTAAGTTTGCGTGTCTATCGAATATCATCAGGCTACTTTTCCCTTTGAGATATCCCATGATTTGTGCTACACTATATTTGGGTGGAATACTAATTAGCATGTGGATATGATCCGGGCAGGCTTCTGCCTGAATGATTTCCACTCCTTTTTGCTCGCACAATTTTCTCAGAATCACTCCTATATCCGTTCTGATTTGCCCATATATTGCCATTCTGCGGTATTTGGGAGCAAACACTACATGATACTGGCATCTCCACGTTGTGTGCTGCAAACTCGCTATATCTTTTTCCATCTTAAAAGACCTCCTGGTGTTTTTCTTGTGCAGTTGGCCGACCGCACTTTCATTATACCAGAAGGTCTTTTCATTATATAATCTTTTTTACTCTCCCCAGCAAAGCTGGGGGTTGTCGCTTCGCTAAAGCTTACCAAGACAAAGGAAGCCGTCAAGGGCGCGGAGCGTTCATCTCGACCCTTGACGGCTTCCTCTGTATTTGCTGTGTGGTAACCAAGCAGAAATTCGCTTGAGCCCGCTGTTATTATGACATTTGTGCCTACGCATTTAGAGGTTAAAAAAGCCCGATACACGGGGCTTTTTCAGTGTGATTGGACTACCCAGAAAGGATTATATTCAAGTTCGCATAAGTATGGTTTAAAATGCGTAGAAGTCAACAAGAAATGTCAATTACGCTATAAATACTTGTTTTTGAGATATTCCGAGACACACTCAATTTCAGGAAAAAGAGAAGCGCGATTGATAGAAAAAGTTTCTAACTGCTCAAGGATTTTTTTCTTCTTATCAATCAATACAACTACTTTTTTGTTATGTTCTCTATAACGAAATTTTTCTAGAAAACCATATTGATTATCAAGCCCGCAAAGAATAAACGCACCATCTTGTTTCACAATTCTGTTATTGTTTTTAAGTGCGTAAACAATGTAACTATTAAGAACATCATTTTTGTTTATTTCTGGTTGGAAAGCTGGTTTCTCTAATCTAACTTCATGAATCAGTCTCGCTATCTTAGTGTTAAATTGTGAGCTAGAAATATGCGCATCACTCGCTAGCGAAAAGAACTCACGCTGTTTCTGCGCTGAAAAAACGGGAAGGCTAGCCAAAATAGAAACTGTATCACTTTGTGGATATTTGATTTCCTGATGGTTAGCAGCAATCAATATCAATTCTCCATAGGTTTCGGGCTGGCTTTCGCACGCAAAGAATAAGGCTACCAACAAATTTCTAGTAATGTCTAGTAATCGCGTTGGCAAACCATAGTGTTGCATCTTAACTAATTTTTCTAAATGGGTATGACACTTCTCAAATTCCTCAGGGCAGTTGATTAGCAATTCGTTATACAACGCACTCTCATTTTCTTGCAAGCTAGTCGTACGCATAATTGATGGGCGCAGAATATAATTGGGATTTGCGTGTCCTCTATAAAAAATTAACGTGTCGTTACGCTTCTTTAAAGAAGAAATAAAAGAACTTACACCAGAAACAGATGAAAAGAAATGCAACTCTACTTTGGCAGCATTATATGCCACTCCATTTGAAAAACGGACACTATTTTGAATGCCATGAAATTCTTCTATTCTCCGCAGAAGCTCTTGAGTAAAATTCTCCCTTTCCTGAGCGTTTCTGAGCGATCTATATACCCAGTTGACTATGGCACTTGCCTCTTCATAAGTAAGTTCAATTTTTTGCTCATTATCAACACTTTCTTGCTTTTGGACTTTTGAATTCCAAACAGAACGTGCATTGTCTTGATTAGGATATGCTCCCCGGTACAATACAGCGTATTTTGACTTGCGCGCAACAAGTTTTGCATACATTTCATCTTTCTTGATACGACCATAGATATATATGCTCATATCAAAGTAACCGTCGGATAGCATCTTATCCATGCAAATCATTTTAAATGCTTGTTGCACTTCTTCAACCCAATACAGGTCATCAAAGAAAAAATAAAAGAAGAAGATAATCGCCTCCTATCAACAGCAATCCCCAATAATATCCTGTAGATAATTGTAACAAAAACAAGAAATAACTGCAAGAATATTTTCCTATATATAACTTTGTGTTAAAAATGGTGTGTCAAATATATGCCACACCATTTTGCACCTGTTTGTCAGTCGTTAAGTTAATTTGTTTCTGCTACTTCCTTATCGGCGTTCATCCAATGGTAGGGCAGTTTTTCTTTTTTCTGTGTGCGAAAGTATGTCTCTGTGGCGGCAGAAACAGGGAATTACCGTTTTTTTTTGCATTCCGGAAATAACTTTATCTATTTAATAGGTTGAAATCCGTCGAAAAGTGCGTTATGATAATAACAATTATCCACACCAGTGCGTTAAAATTTTACAGCACAGGGGAAATCGGAGGAGTGAATAAAATGGAGTACAAAATTGCCCTGATTCCGGGAGACGGAATCGGTCCGGAGATTGTTGCCGAGGCCAAAAAAGTTTTAGACAGAGTATGTGAGAAATACAGTCATAAATTTTCATACACAGAGGTTCTTCTAGGAGGGGCATCCATTGATGCTCACGGAATACCTCTTACAGAGGAAGCCATTGCCCAGGCAAAAGCTTCTGATGCAGTACTGATGGGTTCCATTGGCGGTGATGCCAAGACATCCCCGTGGTATAAGCTTGAGCCATCCAAACGTCCGGAGGCAGGTCTTCTTGCGATACGTAAGGCACTGAATCTGTTTGCAAATCTTCGTCCGGCTTATCTTTACAATGAGCTTCGTGATGCATGCCCGCTCCGTGATGAGATCATCGGAGATGGTTTTGACATGATCATCGTAAGAGAGCTTACAGGAGGTCTTTATTTCGGAGCAAGAAAGACTACTGAGGAGAACGGAGTCCGCACAGCAGTAGATACTCTTTCTTATAATGAGAATGAGATCCGCCGTATTGCAATTAAGGCATTTGAGATCGCACGTAAGAGAAGAAATAAGGTTACAAGTGTAGATAAAGCCAATGTTCTTGATTCTTCCAGACTCTGGAGAAGTGTAGTGGAGGATGTGGCAAAGGATTATCCGGATGTAACACTGGAGCATATGCTGGTTGATAACTGTGCAATGCAGCTGGTACGTGATCCGAAGCAGTTTGATGTTATCCTTACAGAAAACATGTTTGGAGATATCCTCTCTGATGAGGCAAGTATGGTGACCGGTTCTATCGGAATGCTTTCCTCTGCAAGCTTAAATGAAACAAAGCTTGGTCTCTATGAGCCGAGCCATGGTTCAGCACCGGATATCGCAGGCCAGAACAAGGCAAACCCCATCGCAACCATTCTTTCCGCTGCCATGATGCTGAGATATTCTCTGGATCTTGATAAAGAAGCAGATGCTGTGGAAACAGCAGTACAGAAGGTTCTTACAGATGGTTACAGAACAGGAGATATCATGTCTGACGGATGCAAGCTTGTCGGAACCAAAGAGATGGGCGATCTGATCGCAGATGCTATCGCATAAATAAAGACGAACAAAACGAAACAGAACAAAAAGAACCGATATCAGGTAAAAGAAGACAATAAGCAGATACCGGATCATATCGTAAAAAATAAAAAGGAGAGACCCTGAAAATGAGAAGTGATACCGTAAGAAAAGGCACACAGCAGGCACCACATCGTTCCCTGTTCAATGCCCTTGGAATGACAAAGGAAGAAATGGACAAACCACTGGTAGGAATCGTAAGCTCTTATAACGAGATCGTACCGGGACATATGAACCTTGACAAAATTGTAAATGCTGTGAAACTCGGCGTTGCAATGGCTGGCGGCACACCGGTTGTATTTCCGGCGATCGCAGTATGTGACGGAATCGCAATGGGACACGTTGGAATGAAATATTCCCTTGTAACACGTGACCTGATCGCAGATTCCACAGAGGCCATGGCACTGGCTCATCAGTTCGATGCTCTGGTCATGGTTCCCAACTGTGACAAAAACGTACCTGGCCTTCTGATGGCAGCGGCAAGAATCAACGTTCCTACTGTATTCGTAAGCGGCGGTCCGATGCTTGCCGGTCATGTAAAAGGACATAAAACCAGTCTTTCCAGCATGTTTGAGGCAGTAGGCTCCTATGCAGCAGGAACCATCACAGCAGATGATCTGGAAGAATTCGAAAATAAAACCTGCCCGACCTGTGGATCATGTTCCGGTATGTACACTGCGAACAGCATGAACTGCCTGACTGAGGTTCTCGGTATGGGACTGAAAGGAAACGGTACCATCCCGGCAGTATACTCTGAACGTATCCGTCTTGCAAAGCATGCAGGAATGCAGGTAATGGAAATGTACAGAAGGAACATCCGCCCAAGAGACATTATGACAAAAGAGGCAGTTTTAAATGCACTTACCGTAGATATGGCACTTGGATGCTCCACAAACAGTATGCTTCATCTTCCGGCTATCGCACATGAGATCGGAATGGACTTTGATATCAGCTTTGCAAATGAGATCAGTGAGAAGACCCCGAACCTTTGCCATCTTGCACCGGCAGGCCCGACCTACATGGAAGATCTTAATGAGGCCGGCGGTGTCTATGCGGTCATGAATGAGCTGAACAAGCTGGGACTTCTCCATACAGAGTGCATGACAGTAACCGGAAAAACAGTAGGTGAGAATATCAAAAACTGTGTAAACCTGAATCCGGAGGTTATCCGCCCTATCGACAATCCGTATACAAAGACAGGCGGACTTGCCGTACTGAAAGGAAACCTTGCACCGGATGGTGGTGTTGTAAAACGTTCTGCAGTTGTACCGGAGATGCTGGTACATGAAGGTCCTGCACGTGTATTTGACAGCGAGGATGACGCAATTGTTGCCATCAAGAGCGGTAAGATCGTAGAGGGAGATGTTGTGGTTATCCGCTACGAGGGACCAAAGGGTGGCCCTGGAATGAGAGAGATGCTGAATCCTACATCTGCCATCGTGGGAATGGGACTTGGTTCTTCCGTAGCCCTGATCACCGACGGACGTTTCAGTGGTGCATCCAGAGGAGCCGCTATCGGACACGTATCACCGGAGGCAGCAGTAGGCGGTCCGATCGCACTGGTTGAGGAAGGCGATATCATCAGTATCAATATTCCGGAGCTGAAACTGGAGATCAAGGTTTCAGATGAAGAGATGCAGGCCAGAAGAGAAAAATGGCAGCCAAGAGAGCCGAAGGTGACAACCGGATATCTGGCAAGATACGCTGCTATGGTAACATCCGGAAACCGTGGCGCGATCCTGGAAGTACCGAAAGCAAAATAAGGAGGAACGAAAGATATGCAGCTTACAGGTGCAGAGATCATCGTAGAATGTCTGAAGGAACAGGGCGTTGATACCGTATTTGGATATCCGGGCGGCGCGATCCTGAATGTTTACGATGCCTTATATGAATACAAAGATGAGATCACACATGTACTGACCTCCCACGAGCAGGGTGCATCCCATGCTGCTGACGGTTATGCAAGAGCGACCGGAAAGGTAGGTGTCTGCCTGGCAACATCCGGTCCGGGAGCAACTAACCTGGTAACAGGAATTGCGACTGCATACATGGATTCCGTACCGATGGTAGCCATTACTGCAAACGTAGGAAGACCACTCCTGGGAAGAGATTCTTTCCAGGAGGTTGATATCGCAGGTATCGTAATGCCTGTAACAAAATACAGTTTCATCGTAAAGAATATCGAAGATCTTGCAGATACGTTAAGAAGAGCATTTTATATTGCAAAAAGCGGAAGACCCGGCCCGGTGCTTGTGGATGTCCCGAAGGATATCACAGGAATGAAATATGAATATGAGCCATGTCACCCGGCTACGGTTAACCGTGAGATCAAAAGTATCCGTAAAGAAGATATTGATCAGGCACTGGAAATGATCAGAGAGGCAGAGAAACCGTTTATTTTTGTTGGCGGCGGATGTGTGATCTCCGGTGCTGACCAGGAAGTACGTGAGCTGGCTCGCAGGATCCAGGCTCCTGTCTGCGATACTCTGATGGGCAAGGGTACTTTCCCGGGAGAAGATCCTCTCTATACAGGTATGGTAGGTATGCATGGAACCAAGGCTTCTGATCTTGGCGTAACAGAGTGCGATCTTCTTATTGTTCTTGGTGCACGCTTCAGTGACCGTGTAACAGGAAATACAAAAACTTTTGCACATAATGCAAAAATCCTTCAGATCGATGTGGATGCTGCGGAGATCAATAAAAATATCAAAGTGGATGCCAGTGTGATCGGTGATGTGAAGGAAGTGCTGAAACGTCTTCTGGAGGAAATCCCGAAGAAAGAACATCCGGAGTGGATCGCACATATCCAGGAGCTGAAAGAAAAATATCCGCTGAATTATGATCACACACAGCTTACAGGTCCGTATATTATAGAGAAGCTTTATGAGCTGACCAACGGTGATGCGATCATCTCCACAGATGTTGGACAGCACCAGATGTGGGCGGCACAGTATTATAAATACAAAGAGCCGAGAACTCTTCTTACTTCCGGCGGCCTTGGAACTATGGGCTACGGCCTTGGCGCTGCAATTGGCGCGAAGATGGGCAGACCGGAAAAAACAGTTGTAAATATAGCAGGTGACGGATGCTTCCGTATGAATATGAATGAGCTGGCAACAGCTGCACGCTGTGGCAGACAGCTGATCCAGATTGTTATGAACAATCATGTACTTGGAATGGTGCGTCAGTGGCAGACGCTCTTCTATGGAAAGAGATACTCTTCTACAGTACTGGATGACGCCGTTGATTTTGTGAAATTATCAGAGGCGCTGGGTGCAAAAGCCATTCGTGTGACAAAGATGGAGGATGTGGAGCCTGCACTTAAGATGGCACTGGCAGCAGAGGGACCTGTCGTTCTGGATTGCTGGATCGATCAGGATCTGAGTGTGTTCCCGATGGTACCGGCCGGTGCGAACCTTGATGATGTATTTGATGAGGAGGATATGAAGAAACATGAGTAGAGTGTATAATTTTTCTGCCGGACCGGCAGTGCTTCCGGAGGAAGTACTCAAAGAAGTAGCTGATGAGATGATGGACTATAACGGCACAGGAATGTCTGTTATGGAAATGAGTCACAGAAGTGCAGCTTTTCAGGAGATCATTGATACTGCAGAGAAAGATCTTCGTGAGCTTATGAACATTCCGGACAACTACAAAGTACTTTTCCTTCAGGGAGGAGCATCCCAGCAGTTTGCCATGATCCCGATGAACCTTATGAAAAACAAGGTCGCAGATTATATCGTAACAGGACAGTGGGCAAAGAAAGCTTATCAAGAAGCTCAGAAATACGGAAAAGCAAACAAGATCGCATCTTCTGAAGATAAAACCTTCAGCTATATCCCGGACTGCAGTGATCTGCCGATCAGCCCGGATGCAGACTACGTATACATCTGTGAGAACAATACCATTTACGGCACAAAATTCAAAAAACTTCCAAACACAAAAGGCAAGACTCTGGTAGCTGATGTATCCTCCTGCTTCCTGTCTGAGCCGGTGGATGTAAGCAAATATGGTATTATCTATGGCGGTGTTCAGAAGAACATCGGACCGGCAGGTATGGTTATTGTGATCATCCGTGAGGACCTGATCACAGAGGATGTTCTTCCGGGAACCCCAACCATGCTTACTTATAAGACACATGCAGATGCAGGCTCTCTTTACAATACGCCGAATGCTTACTGCATCTATGTATGCGGAAAAGTATTCAAATGGCTGAAGAAGATGGGCGGTCTGGAAGTGATGAAGCAGCGCAATGAGGAAAAAGCAAAAATCCTTTATGATTACCTGGATTCCAGCAAGCTGTTCAAAGGAACTGTAGTTCCGGAAGACAGATCTCTTATGAATGTACCGTTCGTAACCGGTGACAAGGAAATGGATGCCAAGTTTGTCAAAGAGGCAGCTGAAGCAGGACTTGTAAACCTGAAAGGACACCGTACTGTTGGCGGAATGCGTGCCAGCATCTACAATGCCATGCCAAAGGCCGGCGTAGAGGCCCTGGTTGCATTCATGAAAAAATTCGAGGAGGAGAATGCATAATGTTCCAGTATCATTGCCTGAATCCTATCGCTGAAAAAGGTCTGAAATTTTTTGGCGATAATTATAAAAAAACAGAGACAGCTGACCAGTGTGATGCAATCCTTGTAAGAAGTGCAAAAATGCACGACATGGAGCTTGCGAAGAGCGTTTGCGCAGTTGCACGTGCAGGTGCAGGCGTCAATAATATTCCGGTTAAGGAGTATGCAGAGAAGGGTGTTGTTGTATTCAACACACCCGGAGCTAACGCAAACGGCGTAAAAGAGCTGGTACTTGCAGGTATGCTCCTTGCATCCAGAGATATCGTAGGAGGTATCGAGTGGGTTGCACAGGAGAAAGATAAAGAGCACATCGGCAAGCTTGCCGAGAAGCAGAAAAAACAGTTTGCAGGATGTGAGATCAGTGGCAAAAAGCTTGGTATCATCGGACTTGGAGCCATTGGAGCCATGGTGGCAAACGCAGCATGCGGTCTTGGTATGGAAGTATATGGCTATGACCCATATCTTTCTATTGATGCGGCATGGAACCTGTCCAGAACCATCAAGCACAGCAAGAGCCTGGATGAGATCTACAGCCAGTGCGATTATATCACCATTCATGTGCCGCTTCTTGACAGCACTAAGAAGATGATCAACAAAGAAGCTTTTGATAAGATGAAGGATGGCGTGGTTCTTCTGAATTTTGCAAGAGATCTTCTTGTTGATGAGGATGCGCTGATCGAGGCTGTTGAGAGTGGCAAGGTTAAGAAGTATGTAACTGACTTTGCAAATGAGACAGTTGCAGGACGCGAGGGTATTCTGGTAACTCCGCATCTTGGCGCGTCTACAGAGGAATCAGAAGAAAACTGTGCAGAGATGGCTGTAAAGGAGATTCGCGATTACCTTGAGAATGGTAATATCAAAAATTCAGTTAATTATCCGAACTGTGATATGGGTACCTGTGTGGCTGTCGGAAGAATCTCTCTTGCGCACAGCAACACACCGAATATGATCAGTCAGGTTACAAAGATCCTTGGATCCGAGGGATTGAATATTGCGGATATGACCAATAAGAGTAAAGGGGAGTTTGCTTATACTCTTATTGATCTTGAGAGTGCGGCGTCTGCTAAGGCGTTGGATGAACTTAAGGAGATCGAGGGCATGTACAGAGTACGTGTTGTTAAGTAACAAAATGTAAAAAAATACTTTTGAAAAATACTGTGTTTCGTTCGGGTTGGCGAACGGACGCAGTATTTTTTTGCGAAAATAGGAAAACCGCAAAGGGGCCGCAAAGCCGCGGCCCCTCTGCACACCCCTCGGGCTTTTTTTGGAGTGCTTGGTTGTGGAGGGTGGGAGTTTTGTTGACTTGTGTCTGTATGCTGCGGTATTGGATACGGAAGGTTGAGCCGATGGAGGAGAACGGCCTGAGGGGGTTGTTGGGAGTGAAATAGTCTTGAGGCCGTTATATGTATGTGACGGTATTGGATGTGGAAGGTTGAGCCGAGAGTGAGGGTGGGTGGGGGTTGGTAGGTCTCGATGTGCGGGGCACATCTGCGGATTTTTTGGAATATTATAGAAGTGAATTTGAATGGTAAATATATCAAATGGTAAATATATCAAATGGGAATATATTAAATGGGAATATATTAAATGGGAATATATCAAATGGGAATATATTAAATGGGAATATATTAAATGGGAATATATCAAATGGGAATATATTAAATGGGAATATATCAAATGGGAATATATTAAATGCGAATATATTAAATGGGAATATATCAAATGCGAATATATTAAATGGGAATATATCAAATGAGAATATATCAAATGGGAATATATCAAATGGGAATATATCA
Organism: Blautia sp. NSJ-140; assembly: GCF_022868965.1. Taxonomy (NCBI): domain Bacteria; kingdom Bacillati; phylum Bacillota; class Clostridia; order Lachnospirales; family Lachnospiraceae; genus Blautia; species Blautia sp. NSJ-140. Next base: position 11,875 of record NZ_JALIFS010000022.1, read on the forward strand.
AATGCGAATATATTAAATAGGAATATATTAAATGGGAATAGATTAAATGGGAATATATCAAATGCGAATAGATTAAATGTAAATAGATTAAATACAAACATAATGTGTAAATATAATATACGTAATGGTATTGGATATAAATTTTTATACGATAAGACATTAATAAAAATATATGATATAACAGGGAAAATACGTAGAAACTTCAACAATTGGCGGACAGGCGCGAAGCGCCGCCTCCGCGGTACGTGCCCGGAAAGAGGGGATGCAGGGGGAGAAAAGCGGGCTTCGTAACTCCGAGTGCTTTCTCCCCCTGCGGTTTTCCTCAGCTTATCAAAGCTAATAAATAAGAACTATAAGAAAAAATAAAAACTAATTACTTGCGAGATGCGATGAAGTCAAGAACTTCATCCCTTGTAGGCATCACGCGAAGCGCGCCCTTCTTTGTTGTGATAAGAGAAGCTGCCGCATTTGCAAAAGTAAGCAGTTCTGCAAGGTTCTCGTCTGTGAGATCATCAAGCCCGTGCTCAAGTACATAGTTCAATGTGCTTGCGCAGAAGGTGTCACCGGCGCCGGTGGTTTCGATGGTGTGTTCTTGAAGGAAAGGAGCAGCCTCAACCTTCCGTCCGCGATAATAAGCACGGCTTCCATCTTTTCCCATTGTGATCAGCACAAGCGGGATATGATATTTTTCTTCGATAAGGGCAGCACCCTTATCATAATCTGTTGTGTCAAAAAGAAATTCTACTTCATTATCAGAAATCTTCAGTACATCACAGCGTTCCATGCCGTATTCAATCTCTTTGCGGGCATCGTTCAGATCCTTCCAGAGTGGAGGGCGTAAGTTCGGGTCAAAGGTGATGATGCATCCGGCTTCTTTTGCCACGTCAAGAGCATAGCGGGTTGCTTCACGGACACCCTCATGTGTGGAAGAAAGTGTGCCGAAATGGAAGATCCTGGAATTGCGGATCAGATCGGCATCTACCTCATCCTTTGTCAGCATCATATCTGCACCTGGATTACGGTAGAAAGAAAAATCACGGTCTCCGTCCGGGTAAGTATGTACAAAAGCAAGGGTAGTGTGAATTTCATCGTCCATGACAAGATTTCTGGTATCAATGCCGCATTCTTCTACGGCAGCCTTCAGCTGCTTGCCGAACATGTCGTTTCCGACCTTTCCGATAAATGCAGTTTTTTTGCCAAGACGGTTCAGCATGGCAAGAACGTTACAGGGAGCTCCACCCGGGTTTGCCTCGAAAGTAGGGTTTCCCTGGGAACTGTCACCGTTTTCTGTGAAGTCGATCAGAAGCTCGCCGAGAGCTGTTACATCATACTGTCTGTTTTCCATTGATGATTCCTCCTGATAAGTTATTCGTTTCATATTCTGCTTCATATTATAATCGTTACACATGATTTTGGGAAGAACCAAATCGAATTATTTTCTGTTCTGTTACCGGTTACTTGTGGTGCTTTTTGCGAAGATTAGAACTGTTATCTTTATTTTTCTGTAAAATAGTGGTAAACTTAGTCTATAAAACAACAAATATGATGGAGGAGACGATTATGGCTGATAAAGCGTATGAATATATGGATTGGCCCCGGATCGAGGCGATCGTTTACGGGGAGGAGGCATCACCTCGTGATGTGATGCAGCCAAGGGTAACAGAGGATGGCGTTCTGATCCAGGGATTTTTTCCGGGAGCGGATGCTGCAGAGGTTGTTGTAGGGGAAAAGAGTTATCCGATGATCCTGGAAGATGAGGCTGGTTATTATGCTGTAATGCTTCCGCTGAAAGGGATTCCGGAATATCGTTTCCGTGTGATAAGAGGAAGCAGAAAAGAGACTTTTTACGATGCTTATGAATATCCATGCCAGATCACGGAAGAGGAGGAACGAGCTTTTTGTGCCGGTGTCTATTACGAGGCATATGAGAAGCTGGGAGCGCATCCTGGGACCTGTGGCGAGGTAGAAGGAACATATTTTGCTGTCTGGGCACCAAATGCAATCAGTGTCAGTGTGGTCGGTGATTTTGACAGGTGGGATGGAAGGCGTCTTCCGATGCATCGGATGCCAATGTCCGGAATTTTTGAGCTTTTTGTTCCAGGTGTACAGGCAGGGGCCTCTTACCAGTATGAGATCAAGATCAAAGGTGGCAAGGTACAGAGGAAATCGGATCCGTATGGAAATGGAACCCAGGGAGCGCCGTCTGTGATTTCTGTTGTAACAGAACTGGGAGATTTTTCCTGGCAGGATGAAGCGTGGATGAAGGAACGTGAAAGGTTTGCCAGCCGTGAAGTTCCGGTTTCTATTTATGAAACGGATGTAACAGAGTGGAAAAACAGTGGTGAACTGGTGGAGTTTCTGAAGGAAACCGGTTATACGCATGTAGAATTTCATCCGGTGATGGAGTATCTTGACCGAAGTTCAGGAGGATATTCTACGTCTGCGTATTATGCTGTGACTACCCGTTTTGGGACTGCGGCAGATTTCCGGACACTGGTGGAGGATCTTCATCAGGCAGGGATTGGCGTGATCCTGGATTGGACACCGGCTCAGTTTCCGCGGTTTGATGCAGGGCTTGAGAAATTCGACGGAACTCCTCTTTATGAAGTACAGGATCCGGCTATGGCCGTTCATCCGATGTGGGGCACCATGCTTTATAATTACGGAAGTCCTATGGTCAAAGATTTTCTTATTTCCAATACGTTTTTCTGGCTGGATGAATTTCATGTGGACGGATTTCGGATGGATGATGTAGATGCGATGCTGTATCTGGATTTTGGAAGAGAGGCGGGACAGTGGACGGCTAATCTTTATAGTTCCAATGAGAATCTTCAGGCACTGGAGTTTCTGAAGCATCTGAATTCTATTGTGAAGAAGCAGTATCCGGGGATTCTTCTGATCGCACAGGAGGATGGTTTATGGCCGCAGCTTACAGACAGTGTGGAGAATGATCATCTGGGGTTTGACTATAAATGGAGTGGTGGCTGGACAAAGGATCTTCTTTCTTACCTGGAAGCAGAGCCTTTGGACAGACGAAATTATTATGATCAGCTGACGCTTTCCATGATGTATGCATATAGTGAGCATTATGTACTGACTCTGGGGAAGAGAGATGTGGGTACGTTAAAAGAGTTTCTGGAGAAGCTTCCGGGATCTTCAAGGCAGAAGGATGCTCAGCTGCGTGCTGCGTATGGCTATCTGATGCTTCATCCGGGTGTGAAGATGACTGCGCCGGATGGGGATGTGGGGCCGGAAATGAGGGCGTATCTGCATGATCTGAATGAACTTTACAGGAATCATCCGGCGTTGTATGCAATGGATGGTAATTCGGATGGGTTTGAGTGGATCCAGTTTACCAGCTATGATGAGAATGTGGTTGTGTTTCTTCGTAAGACGGAAAAGCCGGAAGAAACGATTCTTGCGGTGTGTAATTTTTCACCGGTATCTTATGACAGTTACCGGGTTGGTGTGCCTTTTGCGGGGAAATATAAGGAAATTTTCAACAGTGACAGTGAAAAGTTTGGCGGACAGGGTGTGGTGAACGCACGTGCGAAAGCGGCTATTCATATGGAGTGTGATAACAGGGAGTTTTCTTTGAAGCTGAAGCTTCCGGCTTATGGTGTGGCGGTATTTGGGTGTACACCGGAGAAGGTGGATGTGAAGAAAAGCTCTGTAAAGAAAGGAAATGTGAAAAAGACTGCGGGGAAAAGCAGGGGAAAGCGTATGGATAAGGCGAAAATGACGGTGGTTGAAAAATCTGTGGTTGTAAAGGATGCGGTAAAGGTTGTGAAACGGGTGGCTTCTCGCAGGAAGGGGGCTTCAGGGGATGAGTGATGGTTTGTGAATTAAATGGGAATATGGTTGGGGGTGATTGGGGTGGTGAGGATTTAAGTGGATTGTAGGAAAAAGTGCTTGCATTTTTTGTAAAATACGGTATAATATCAGTTGTGTTTAGCACAAGCTGGAATAGCTCAGTCGGTAGAGCACTTCACTCGTAATGAAGGGGTCGTGAGTTCGAGTCTCATTTCCAGCTTATATATGACTGATGGGAGTCCGGTGTCTTTGGAATATGAAGATGCCGGGCTTTTTTTTGTGTGTATGGATGTGGTTGAGGGACGCCAGAGGAAGGTGGCATCGCTCGGTGGCTGTAGTCGGGGATGCTTTTGAGGTTTTGTGAGAAGGATGGAGAGGGACGCCAGAGGAAGGTGGCATCGCTCCGGGCAGGGACTCCGTCGTGGGATACTACTAGGGCTCCGTGAGACGGCTAAAAGCATTGCGGCAGGGTCAGAACTCGCCTCCGGCTCAGACAGCAGATCCTGCCGCAATAACGCCGTCTCTCGCAGCCCAAGTAGTAATCACCCCTCCTCCGCAGCAGCCCGGCCCGATGCCACCTTCCTCTGGCTGACGCTTCCAGCCGACAGGAAAAAACATGCGGGGGATGGAAGCGGACTGGGCGTCCTGTCCTGAAATGTCAGACTGGTACAGAATATTCCTATAAGTATCGAAGAATACGGGATCGGCACAGCGTATCACCATAAATATCGAAGAATACAGGAACTAGATCGGCACAGCATACTACCATAAGTACCGAAGAATCCTAGAACCAGATCGCAGATCGGCATAGCGAACCATCATAAGTACCGAAGAATCCCAGAACCAGATCGCAGATCGGCACAGCGAACCACCATAAGTACCGAAGAATCCCAGAACCAGATTGCAGATCGGCATAGCGTACCGCCATAAATATTGAAGAATACAGGAACCAGATCGGCACAACGTTCCACATCCAATACCGGAGCATACAGACAAAAGTCAACAACGCAGCACACACAACAACGCAGAACTCCTTCCGTGCCCAACGGGGTGGGAGCGCGAGGGAGGGCGTTCGGGCTACGGAACTCTGAGATCGCCTTCCCTCGCACTTACCGCATTGAAAATGCGACCGGCGTAGCGCCATC
>NZ_JALIFS010000023.1:0-2789 GCF_022868965.1 Blautia sp. NSJ-140
TAAGAATGGGATATCTCATCTTGAGGGGGGCTTCACGCTTAGATGCCTTCAGCGTTTATCCCTTCCGGACTTGGCTACCCGGCCATGGCTTTGGCAAGCCAACCGGTCCACCAGCGGTCCGTCCATCCCGGTCCTCTCGTACTAAGGACAGCTCCTCTCAGATATCCTGCGCCCACGCCGGATAGGGACCGAACTGTCTCACGACGTTCTGAACCCAGCTCGCGTACCGCTTTAATGGGCGAACAGCCCAACCCTTGGGACCTACTACAGCCCCAGGATGCGATGAGCCGACATCGAGGTGCCAAACCACTCCGTCGATGTGAACTCTTGGGAGTGATAAGCCTGTTATCCCCAGGGTAGCTTTTATCCGTTGAGCGATGGCATTCCCACTTAATACCACCGGATCACTAAGCCCTACTTTCGTACCTGCTCCACCCGTCGGTGTCGCAGTCAAGCTCCCTTCTGCCTTTGCACTCTTCGAATGGTTTCCGTCCATTCTGAGGGAACCTTTGGGCGCCTCCGATACCCTTTCGGAGGCGACCGCCCCAGTCAAACTCCCCGCCTGGCATTGTCCCACCGCCGGTTCACGGCGGCTGGTTAGAAGCCCAATATCACAAGGGTGGTATCCCAACAGCGGCTCCGCGGCAACTGACGTTACCGTTTCTCAGCCTCCCACCTATCCTGTACATGCAACACCGGACCCCAGTGCCAAACTGGAGTAAAGCTCCATGGGGTCTTTCCGTCCTGGCGCGGGTAGCCAGCATCTTCACTGGCACTTCAATTTCACCGGATGTATTGCCGAGACAGCGCTCAAATCATTACGCCTTTCGTGCGGGTCGGAACTTACCCGACAAGGAATTTCGCTACCTTAGGACCGTTATAGTTACGGCCGCCGTTTACTGGGGCTTAAATTCAAAGCTTCGACTTGCGTCTAACCTCTCCTCTTAACCTTCCAGCACCGGGCAGGCGTCAGCCCATATACCTCACCTTTCGGTTTCGCATAGACCTGTGTTTTTGCTAAACAGTTGCTTGAGCCTATTCTCTGCGGCCTGCTCTCGCAGGCACCCCTTCTCCCTAAGTTACGGGGCCATTTTGCCGAGTTCCTTGGCAATACTTCTTCCGCCGGCCTTAGGATTCTCTCCTCATCCACCTGTGTCGGTTTACGGTACGGGTACAATATGAACGATAGCGGCTTTTCTTGACGCATGGCTCACGGGCTTCGCTACTAATCTTCGCTCCACATCACGTCTTCCCATTGCATGGCGGATTTTCCTACCATACTGGTACCTCGCTTGTACCGGGCTTTCCATTCCCGGCTCCCGCTCTCCTTACGTGTCCCCACAGTTCTGTCATACTGCAGTACAGGAATATCAACCTGTTGTCCATCGGCTACGGCTCTCGCCCTCACCTTAGGTCCCGACTCACCCAGGGCAGATCAGCTTTACCCTGGAAACCTTGGATATTCGGCCTAGAGGATTCCCACCTCTATCTCGCTACTCATTCCGGCATTCTCTCTTCCATGCAGTCCACAGCTCCTTTCGGTACTGCTTCTTCCCGCATGCAATGCTCCTCTACCAATCTTTTCAGATTCCTTAGTTTCGGTGGCGCGTTTCAGCCCCGGACATTTTCGGCGCAGGACCTCTCGACCAGTGAGCTATTACGCACTCTTTGAATGTATGGCTGCTTCTGAGCCAACATCCTGGTTGTCTTCGAAATCCCACATCCTTTTCCACTTAACGCGCACTTTGGGACCTTAACTGTAGGTCTGGGCTCTTTCCCTTTTGACCGCCCAACTTATCTCGTGCAGTCTGACTCCCGGTGATATCTACACGGCATTCGGAGTTTGATATTCTTCGGTAGGCTTTGACGCCCCCTAGGAAATTCAGTGCTCTACCTCCGCAAGACTCACACCGAGGCTAGCCCTAAAGCTATTTCGAGGAGAACCAGCTATCTCCGGGTTCGATTGGAATTTCTCCCCTATCCACACCTCATCCCCACCCTTTTCAACGGATGTGGGTTCGGTCCTCCACTACCTCTTACGGCAGCTTCAACCTGGACATGGATAGATCACCCGGTTTCGGGTCTACTCCTACTGACTCTGGCCCTGTTAAGACTTGGTTTCCCTACGGCTCCATCCCTTGAGGACTTAACCTTGCCAGTAAGCGTAACTCGCCGGACCGTTCTACAAAAAGTACGCGGTCGTACATATAAAGTACTCCCACAGCTTGTAGACACAGGGTTTCAGGTTCTCTTTCACTCCCCTCCCGGGGTCCTTTTCACCTTTCCTTCACAGTACTATGCGCTATCGGTCACTAAGTAGTATTTAGCCTTAGGGGGTGGTCCCCCTTACTTCCCACAAGGTTCCTCGTGTCTCGTGGTACTCCGGATCCTGCTCAGTCAGCTCTGCTTTCACGTACGGGGCTTTCACCCTCTGTGGCCGGCTTTCCCAAAACCGTTCTGTTAACTTCGCTGAATCTTAAATGCAGTCCATGACCCCGGCATGCACGCACACCGGTTTAGGCTCCTCCGCGTTCGCTCGCCGCTACTTACGGAATCGATGTTTCTTTCTTTTCCTCCGGGTACTTAGATGTTTCAGTTCCCCGGGTTCCCTTCCATACGTTATGGATTGGCGTATGGATGCATGAGGTCTGCTCATGCGGGTTTCCCCATTCAGACATCTCCGGATCACGGGATATTTGCTCCTCCCCGAAGCTTTTCGCAGCTTATCACGTCTTTCATCGGCTCTTAGTGCCAAGGCATCCGCCCTGTGCCCTTATTGCTTGACCTTT
>NZ_JALIFS010000025.1:0-1418 GCF_022868965.1 Blautia sp. NSJ-140
ATATACGGATCGGGCAGATGCTTTCGATGGACTATTTAACATGGTGTTGGGATATGGTATCCAGTTTTTACTGCCCTGCATTATCGGAGTGATTGCCGCTATTCTGTTTTTTATGGAACGCGACAACGATACATTCAAAAATCTGCGTACAATTCCCGTAACCAGCACGCAAATGGTACTTGCAAAGATTATTGTCCTTTTTATCTTTGGAATTGTTTTTTGCGTGGCTTCTACTATTGCAACAATTCTTTGCGGAATTGGAACATTAGAAGTTTATGGAATTGGTTATAAGCTGTTTTTGGCGGTTGAAACGGGGATCTTCATTACGGCAGGAACACTCCCGTTGATTGTCCTTGTTGTCTTTTTCAGTAAGACCTATGTTTTTTCCATTTTGTTGTGTGTCTTTTACAGCGTTCTGAACATGAGTGCTACGGCATTGTTTGACACACTGCCTAAAACTATGTTATGGCTTCTGCCCACGCCACTGACTATATTTTGGAGTGCGGGAGATATGGCGGCTCATGGAATAAAAATGGACTTGGAGCAAATGACAGGGCTAATTCCCTCAACATTTCAAGTTGTATTCATTCTTGGGATTATGGCATTCGTTTCGTTCTTACTGATTGACAGATTATATAAGCAGAGGGGGGAATAAACATGGTTCGCATTGTAAAAACAGAATTTTATAAATTGAAAAGGTATCATATCCTTTGGGCGGGCGTTGCACTCATGCTCCTATCTGTCCTGCTGACGTTGTTTACATCTATGGCGAATGATGGTTCCGTTTGGGATTTCGCCTATCTTACAGAACAGGTCATCAAAAACAATATGTCCATGATTTTTCCGATGTGTATCAGCCTAATTGCTGGATATATGATTTCTCGTGAACAGACGGATGACACATTAAAAAATATTCTGACTGTGCCGATCTCTTTTAAGAAACTGTTGACCGGAAAATTGATTGTGTGCGGCGTATTGTCTATTATTTTCGGGCTGATATGCAGTCTGTTTACAATCATAGCAGAAATGATTGTGGGATTTCCCGGCTTTGAGATTTCCTTAGCTCTAAAAGCAGCCTTGCAGATTACTGCGGTTAATTTCTTTTTATATCTTGCGGTTCTGCCGATTATCGCTCTTACTTGTCGGAGGGCAGGCAGCTTTTTAGTCGGTGTAATCATTGCTTTTGTCTATGGATATGGAGGGATGTTTGCCGCAGGAAATATGACATTAGCAAACCTTTATCCGATTACCGCAAGTCTTGGAATGGTAGGCTACCGTAGCTATGATACCGCAGTCAACTGGAATATCGGAACCTGTTCTTGCAGTCTTGCGCTTGCTGTCGTTATTTCTGCCATCTTGATTTTGTGCATGAAAGAACGAGAAGCAACCCAAACAAAGAAAAAGGCCAAAAAGGTAGC
>NZ_JALIFS010000026.1:0-1033 GCF_022868965.1 Blautia sp. NSJ-140
CGCACCAGCATCGTTGACTGTTTCTGCAGGAAATCATTCCGCTGATTGGTTACTTTCTCATACACTCTTGCCACCCTGATCCGCTGCTTCTCGCGGTTATTGGAATCTTTTTGTTTTCGGGAAAGCCTGCGCTGTTCTCTTATGAGTTTTCGCATTGAGCGTTCCAGATATCTGGAATTTGATACCGTATTTCCATTACTGTCGGAGTAGAACGCTTTGATTCCGACATCAATCCCTATCGTTCCGCCAGCATTTGAACGTGGTTCCGGTTCAAAATCAACATTTAAAACCGCAAAATATTTTCCAGCCGGTGTGTGCTCAATGATCACGTGATTAATCTTTTCCACTTCCATCGACTGCCGTATTTTAACAAATCCAAGTTTCGGAAGTTTGATATATCTTCCCACAATACGGATATTATCTTTTTGATTTACCGTTCTGTATGACTGGAACCGGTTATGTTTACTTTTGAAGGTTGGATAGGAAGCCCGTTTCTCAAAGAAATTCACAAATCCCCGGTCGAGATCCCGCAAAGACTGCTGTAATGCAATGGAATCTGCTGCTTTCAGAAAGGCAAACTCCTCTTGCTTTTTCAGTTCAGTCAGCATGGCGGAAGTCTGGGAATAGCCGATCTTTTCCCCATTTTCATAGCCTTCCTTACGCATGGCAAGTCCCCGGTTGTAGATGAACCGGCAGCATCCCAGGGTCTGATGGATGAAGTTTTTCTGTTCTCTGTTCGGGTAGATCCTGAATTTAATTCCTTTTTGCATTATCCCATCTTATCCTTTTGTCTCTGCGATGTTTTCTGGTTTTCAATATACTGTTTTACTGTTTCCAGCGGAGCACCGCCCACCGTCGATACAAAATAGCTGTTTGTCCAGAGAGTCGGCATTTTCGTTTTAAGATAGGGAAATTCCTGTCTTAAAATTCTGGACGTATAGCCTTTAAATGACTTTACAGCTTTGTGGATGCCAAACTGAGGATCTACTTCCAAAAGCATATGAACATGGTCTGGCATGATCTCCATTTCCAG
>NZ_JALIFS010000027.1:0-1030 GCF_022868965.1 Blautia sp. NSJ-140
AAGCTGGAATCGCTAGTAATCGCGGATCAGAATGCCGCGGTGAATACGTTCCCGGGTCTTGTACACACCGCCCGTCACACCATGGGAGTCAGTAACGCCCGAAGTCAGTGACCTAACCGCAAGGAAGGAGCTGCCGAAGGCGGGACCGATGACTGGGGTGAAGTCGTAACAAGGTAGCCGTATCGGAAGGTGCGGCTGGATCACCTCCTTTCTAAGGAAAAAGTAGAGAAAAGAAATGTGTTTTACTGTTGAGTTATCAAGGAAATTGAATAGTGATATTTCTGGTAGCGATGCGCTTAGGGGAAACACCCGTTCCCATCCCGAACACGACGGTTAAGACCTAAGCGGCCGATGGTACTGCACTGGAGACGGTGTGGGAGAGCAGGTGGCTGCCAGATCAAATGGGGATGTAGCTCAGTTGGGAGAGCACCTGCCTTGCAAGCAGGGGGTCGAGAGTTCGAATCTCTTCATCTCCACTAGGATTTAAAAATCCTAAGATGGGCTTATAGCTCAGCTGGTTAGAGCGCACGCCTGATAAGCGTGAGGTCGGTGGTTCGAGTCCACTTAAGCCCACTGGTTTAAATGAACCAGAACCCCGAAAAGTTCATAATCATGAGCAATAGGGTAAAGGTCCACTTAAGCCCATTGGCTTAGTGATATAAGCCAATCAATATTGTACCTTGAAAACTGCATACATGAAATTTGATTAAGTTAATCAAATATCCTTAAACGCAAAGTATTAAGAAATTAATGCAAACGCAAAGATAGGAAGACATCGATTTATCTGTTATGAACAGAGTAATCAAACACATACGTTACGAACGTGAGTGTAAACTTCGTGAGAAGAAAGCACTTACTGTAGTAACACGAGAATCAAGAGACCGCATCACCTACGCTAGGGTGATGAAGCGAAAGGTCAAGCAATAAGGGCACAGGGCGGATGCCTTGGCACTAAGAGCCGATGAAAGACGTGATAAGCTGCGAAAAGCTTCGGGGAGGAGCAAATATCCCGTGATCCGGAGATGTCTGA
>NZ_JALIFS010000028.1:0-855 GCF_022868965.1 Blautia sp. NSJ-140
TTCTGTTCAATAAGTGATTTATAGTAGTTACCAAAGTCAGCAAGTGAATTAACAATTGGAAGCATTTTTGTTCCGAGTTCCGTTAATCCGTATTCAACTCTCGGTGGCTGCTCATGGTAATCGTGGCGATATGCCAGTCCATCACTCATCATTTGTCTTAAACTATCTGTCAAAACCTTTTGTGAAATACCCTCTATACTTCGTTGTAGCTCATTGAATCTCCATGGGCGCTCTTTCAAGTTACGCAAAATCAGCAGTTTCCATTTTCCTCCGATGAGAGATACCGCTGTTGCAACTGGGCATTCCGGTAATTCTTCTTTTGCTCGCATAATTCTCACCTCCGAGTCTATTGTAACACATTCAATTTTGAGTGCACAGTTACAAAAAGGTGCGTACTTGTTTTTGTATGTGTCTCACACTATACTAATACCAAGCAACCAGAAACTACAAATCAACTATGGAGGTATTATTATGACAAATTACACAAAAACAACTATTGGAAAGGAAAACCGAATTGAGCTGCATGAAAAGTTGTCTTTAACAGGTGCAGAAATCAGTTTAAACGAACTGCCTGCAGGAGCAAATGTCCCATTTGTTCATTCTCATAAAGAAAATGAAGAAATCTATGGAATTCTTTCAGGTAACGGCAAAGCCATAATTGATGGAGAAGAAATCAGCCTTTCAACTGGAGACTGGCTAAAGATCGCACCTGCTGCAAAGCGTCAGTTTTTTGCATCCGATATTTCCGGAATTACTTATATCTGCATTCAGGTAAAAGAAAATTCTCTGGAACATTTTACAGCAGAGGACGCCGTAATCGGCTAATTAAAAGTATTTATTTACAAAAATGCACAG
>NZ_JALIFS010000029.1:0-764 GCF_022868965.1 Blautia sp. NSJ-140
AAGCTGGAATCGCTAGTAATCGCGGATCAGAATGCCGCGGTGAATACGTTCCCGGGTCTTGTACACACCGCCCGTCACACCATGGGAGTCAGTAACGCCCGAAGTCAGTGACCTAACCGCAAGGAAGGAGCTGCCGAAGGCGGGACCGATGACTGGGGTGAAGTCGTAACAAGGTAGCCGTATCGGAAGGTGCGGCTGGATCACCTCCTTTCTAAGGAAATTGGATATACAGTAGGCTGTGCTAACGGCTGAATCAATCCAACTAAAACGGAAAAAAAGTAGAGTAATTGAAATGTGTTTTACTGTTTAGCTATCAAGCTAAGATATTTCTGGTGCCGATGCGGTTGGGGGACACACCCGTTCCCATCCCGAACACGACGGTTAAGACCCAATCGGCCGATGGTACTGCACTGGAGACGGTGTGGGAGAGCAGGTGGGCGCCAGATCAAAAAAAGAAAAACAGGAGAGATCCTGATGAGAATAGATGCTGGTTTTACCAGTGATTTAAGAAGAAAAGATATTTTCTTTTTAAATGGCTGATAAAACATCAGTCAGCATTGTACCTTGAAAACTGCATACATGAGATTTGATTAAGTTAATCAAATATCCTTAAACGCAAAGTATTAAGAAATTAATGCAAACGCAAAGATAGGAAGACATCGATTTATCTGTTATAAACAGAGTAATCAAACACATGTCGGAAGATACGTGAGTATCGGAAGACACGAGAATCAAGAGACCGCATCACCTACGCTAGGGTGATG
>NZ_JALIFS010000030.1:0-733 GCF_022868965.1 Blautia sp. NSJ-140
ATAACAGATAAATCGATGTCTTCCTATCTTTGCGTTTGCATTAATTTCTTAATACTTTGCGTTTAAGGATATTTGATTAACTTAATCAAATTTCATGTATGCAGTTTTCAAGGTACAATGCTGACTGATGTTTTATCAGCCATCAGAACTCACAAACTACTTTGTAATCTCTGATCACTGGTAAAAACCAGCTATTATAACAGTCCTTCCCGACTGATTTAGGGTTAGCACCGGACTTATCGAAAATCTTCTGGTTCCACTCTGTTTCCGACAGAGCTCACTTTCCAGTGCCCGTTCTATTTTTATCAGGCAGCTTCGCCTGTTTCTTTCTTTTTAATCTGGCAGCCACCTGCTCTCCCACACCGTCTCCAGTGCAGTACCATCGGCCGCTTAGGTCTTAACCGTCGTGTTCGGGATGGGAACGGGTGTGTCCCCTAAACGCATCGCTACCAGAAATATCACTATTCAATTTCCTTGATAACTCAACAGTAAAACACATTTTTTTCTCTACTTTTTCCTTAGAAAGGAGGTGATCCAGCCGCACCTTCCGATACGGCTACCTTGTTACGACTTCACCCCAGTCATCGGTCCCGCCTTCGGCAGCTCCTTCCTTGCGGTTAGGTCACTGACTTCGGGCGTTACTGACTCCCATGGTGTGACGGGCGGTGTGTACAAGACCCGGGAACGTATTCACCGCGGCATTCTGATCCGCGATTACTAGCGATTCCAGCTT
>NZ_JALIFS010000031.1:0-596 GCF_022868965.1 Blautia sp. NSJ-140
ATCCTCACAGACAATGGCTCCTCTTTTAAAGACCCTGAAATATTTGAACGTCCTGGAGATACAGCTCGTTTATCCCGGGTTTTCTACTGTGATCCTATGTCGTCCTGGCAGAAAGGCAAGTTGGAAAAAAACCATGAATTTATCCGTTATATCCTTCCCAAAGGTATCGGCTTCGCACAACTGAACCAGAGCAAGGTAACTCTGATAGCTAACCATATCAATAGCGTGGCAAGAGCCAGTTTAAACGGCTGTACCCCATTTAAACTGGCTCAGTTACTGATAGACAGAAAACTATTGGAACTTTGCGATCTTAAAGATATACCCGCGGATCAGGTGATATTAAAACCCACGCTGTTAAAGCACTAAATATCACATTCATTTCCGGCATCGTATTCTCCAGACCGGTGGAAGTTACCCTTGCAAAGAACAGCCAGCGGTCCTTTCGTGATGTTCCAATCCCGTAAAAACACGGTGTTTTCTCCTTATATTATAGTTTTGTTTTGTGTAAATATCTATATCTTGTAGAAATTAATTCTGCAGAAATCCCTTTACTTATCAGTACTAGCACATGGTGGAAGTTACTTTTTCATTCAACC